>NZ_JBHIQK010000008.1:8683-16445 GCF_042196545.1 Bartonella sp. AC70YNML | reverse complement strand
TGAGAAATGCAAGAGCCGTACAACGGAAAAAATATGCAAATGCTTAATACGCGTTTAGCTTATCAAAAAGGGGGATATAATGGCACTTTTTCCATTTTCTATTGCTGATATTGATGATCCTGAATGTATTCGTGTGGTTCTTTATGCTAGCGGAAGAATGGGACATGCTCCTTTAAACGCATTGTTGAAGAAAGCATATGAAGATATTACAAAAATTTCAAAGCGCATGGATGCTTTAGAAAAAAAATTAAATGCTCTAGACCTTACCAGTGTTGAACAGAAAAAAAATGAGAAAGAAGAGAAGCAAGACAGTATTAATAGTGTTGTGAGTGGTGGAATAACGACATCAAACAGTTTTGTGAGCGCACCAGAAATTCAAACAGAATCATCGTCCGCTGGAGACATATTTTTTTCTTCAATATACGAGGCACCAAAAATAGACTACAGCTCTTTTATTTCAAAATTTACAGCACATAAGCCGCTAGAATTACACAGTAGTGTTGCTCAAAACATCAGTGTTGAGCATTCTAGAGAGATTTCTTCTTTGTTAGAAAAGAGTGATCATAACAATATGTATGGGTTGAAGCTGTAGATCAGATAAACCTGATTTATATCTTCGGTGGGGACTGGAATTGCACTCTGTTTGAGATGTTAAAAAAGGGGTAAAAATTGATAGAGAAGCGTTGTTGCAGGATAAGTTGATCATGCGTTGTTGGGGAGAGTAGGGCGCATATTGAAATCTAAGGGTAAGTTTTTAAAGCCTACAGAGAAAGGAGCTGTGCCCAAACAAAAACGCATGGCAAAAGAAGCTTTAAAAAAATAAAAAATCTTGCAATACTTTGAAAAAGCTTTTGGATAGAGCATTCGATGATTTTAAATCTATAAAAAATTGCCATTTTTACGCTTTTTTTAAAGAGAAAAAGAGCAGTTCATCGCAATTTTAATTTGTTAAAAATCCCATAAAAAGAAAATATTAATTGCCAAAAGGACAAAAGCAGAAAAATGCCTATAAGAAAATTATGCGTATCGTTGTGTCTTTTCTTATAAACGAAGAGAAATGCTATACTGTTTAAGAAGACTTGAAGGCTAAAGTTTCACTTGTTTTCTTGTCAGACAAGATTGTATAAGCGGTTGTTTGTCTTATCCTGCTTATGCTGTAAATACTGTCCTTTCAGGTGTGATGATATAAGGCAAGCTCTTTGTAAGAGCCTCCATGATACAAAAAGTGTTTTTTTAAGGGCGTGGAAAATATTTAAGGCAGGCTTATTTGTTGAGCTTTAAGTTTAAGTCAATCACATGTGAGAAAGCCAAATGGACCCCGCTGCAATCTGGGCTGTTGATAGATCAGATTGGGTGAAGAATCTTCATGTTTTTAAGTGGTGGATGCAAGTCAAGAAAAACCAGCTTTTACAAGTGTAAAAAAGCGGATCTTATTATAATTATGGATTTAAATCATGTGTGTTTTTTCATGGATTATATTGAGATAAAGCTACAAAGTATTTTGATTTATTTGATACGTTTTTATTTTAGAAAGTGCATTGTTGTAAACAACTCTCCTCAATACGAATGTATCATTATTTATACTCTTTTTGGATATTTTTATAAATATAATTAAAAAGCTTGCAATACTATACGCTTTGTGTATAATTATTTATTATTGATTTCTTTTGTATTTTATTTAGTTATATCTCTATTCATAAGCCGCGCCTTTAAATGGTGCGGCTTTTTTTACTTTCTAATAACAGGGGCGCTATATATTTGTTATTGAGATGGCTTTGGATATTTTTCTCATTATTGTATTTTGTGATTTCATTTTGCAGTGAAATCTTAAATTCTTATGTGTTTTATCCCAATAGGGAAGATTCAAATAAAAATGCAGGCGTCTGGTTTCGGTTTCTTTGCTTTGGTTGGGGGGGGACGTTGAATAGTTAAAGAATCTTTGTGACTGTTTGACGGAGCGTGATATGAGGTGGAGCATAAAATGGTGGCGTATTTGAAGGGCCATTATTATACATGTCAGCATGGTCAAAAATGCAAATGTGTCTTTAACAGTGTTTGTTGATCTCGATTAGAAAGTCCATTCTTTTCTTTGTTTGGAGTTTTACATCTATAATCTCTTATCGTTTTAGCGACTGCTTTTTGAGGGGGGGTAATAAAAGGCGTGTTATATATGAAGTGTTTGTGTGATGAATAATGGTAAACCCATTGAGCACTCCCATCTTTACGATTATGCAGAGGCAAGCCGGCACCATCATTGTATTTTCTCGCTCCCAATATTACGACAGCCTTGGTTCGTGAGACGATTCATAAGAAGCATATGCCTTTCTTATACAGTTTTTAATCCACATGCCAGCTCCGCTTGTAACTTGTAAGCGACATGGTTTTGATTGTTTCAACAAAAAACAAACTTCGGATGAGAGAATCCTATGGTGTTCGGGTTTTTCATTCAACGTGCAAAACAATAAAGACTCTTTATAAATCAATATGATGTGTCTTAACAAAGACGAATTATTTATAGAATCGCATGGATGAAGAATCTTCGTCTTTAAAAGTGGTGAGAGAAAATCATCAACCCTATTTTTTCATAAAGGGCATGAGAAAAGTGTTTCATAAGAATTATACGGTAAAAAAGAGAGTCTTTTGACATAAGAGTCTTGATCGTTTGCGGCTATAACCTGTATTGTGTACACAGATACTTCTATCGTTTTTTGCTGTAAAAGCTTCTCTTGGGATATTAAAGGGTACAATCTTTATGGAAAAAAGAATCCGGGCAAGACAAAAGGCTTATTTCAAAAGATTATATCGCAAGATTGCTTTTGTTTGCATGATACTTTTTTGTATAGTGATTTTGTGTTTTGCTGTTGCAAAGGCGGTCAGTTATTTTTCTTCTCATCAAAAAATAACACAACAAGCGCC
Source organism: Bartonella sp. AC70YNML (assembly GCF_042196545.1). Taxonomy (NCBI): domain Bacteria; kingdom Pseudomonadati; phylum Pseudomonadota; class Alphaproteobacteria; order Hyphomicrobiales; family Bartonellaceae; genus Bartonella; species Bartonella sp. AC70YNML. The sequence goes on along the minus strand of NZ_JBHIQK010000008.1, from coordinate 13,529 downwards.
TGTTGAATTGGCTATTCCTGTCTTTGATCTGCGTGTGTATTGCAAGGAAATTTCTGCTTCCGTTATGCCCGAGATGAAAAAAGAAGTTTATCAGCACTGCCTTAATTTAGAAAGTGAGGCCTATTTTGCTATTCGTGAAATGTGGGATAAGCTTTCTGATACTGCAAAAAAACAATGTTTGACGAGGATCCGTCCTGGGGATGGAAATTATTTTCTCTTACGAGACTGTTTTCTTGATGAAAGAGAAAATAAAACAGGCAAAAGGCGTAATTACTTTTAAGTTTTTATACGGAAAGTTAAAAGGAAGCGAATTTTGATAAAAAGATAAAAGCCTCTTAAATGACTATCTGCCTCAAGACCAATAGTAGCTTGATTTATTTATCTTGTTATATCGCACTTCTTATTTAAGGTATGGCGATATAAGATATGGATGGCCTCCTTGAAATGTTTAAGGGGGCGTGGTGGAGTTTCTGGAGGGGTTGTTGCGCTTTTTTAAGGGAAATAACGAGTGTGGGAAACCCATTTCGTAATGGCTTTGGTGAATGGTATAATGGTAAAACCCTCATGAAATGTATAAAATTTATAAAGCAAGTTCATCTTTATGGTTTAAAAAAGAGTAAGCTGGTACCATATCACACTTTGCTCCGCTTCCAATGGTGCCTCTCGACAGCCCCTTAGCCTTAGAGACGGTTCATAAGAGGTACTTTTAGTCTTTTTTTTCGTTTTTACTCCACGCAGGTTTTCCTACGTGTAACATGCAAGAAAAAGAGATTGATTCAATAGCAAACAGATTGAGGATGAAAAATCCTACGGTATTAAGTTTTCTTACTCAACACAAAAATATGAATTATCATTACAAATCAATTCAGTGTATGAATTTTATAAGTATTTTCATTGTTGACAGACCCGTGTGATTTGAGAATCCTCGTTCTTTGAGGGTGTAAGTCAATAGACATGACAAAAATGAGTAAAAAAACATTTTTTTATAAACATTCAAGGCTTCTTCATGCGTAAAGCGCTGTGTTGGGTTTTAAAATGTGCTTGTTTTATAATTCCAGTTTTCTTTATCAGAAAAGATAAGTAAGGAAATACGTTAGGCCATTCTTATTGATAGGCTTTGAGGAGGGTATTTTTTTGAGAAGAAGCTGATTTTTAAAAAAGTGTGACATATTGGTTGTTTTTTTCATAATTTGATATTTTTTTGTATTTAAATATTTTGTTTTTAAGCTCAATTTGTTATAAATAAAAACTGTGATTAACTTAAAAACTCTATGGGTTAAAATAAAAATTGATAGTATCGTTGGCTTTTTTGGGAAAGAAGATTGATCTCTTGGTGATTATAGGGCTTGAATAATACTTCGTGTTAATCTATCTATAAAAATTAAGAGGTTTTGTGAAGCGATCGTGGATTATCGCTCGCAAGGGGTTGCTTTAGCGATGAAGAGAGGCTATATTTATAAAATAAAGAGGTTCGCGCAGTGACTCGTTGGGATGGAAGTGCTTGTGAGTTAAATGCACGAGGGGGTAGAGAATATCGGCGTTTTTAGGAGCGGTGGTTTTAGAGCAAAAAAGGAAGCTTCTACTATTCTCTGGCAGGAATTTTTTCTTTGTCAGGTGTGTTATATGTGTGTTTTCCTTTTTGTTTTCCACAAGATAATTATTTTTTTTAGTGAAATATGGTTTATTTTAAAAAAAACACTTGGCATTTTACGTGAACATCATTAGGTTTCTGCTGTTTGACAGAGAAAAAGGGAATTTTTGATTTACGATTTCCCTGCTGTTTTGTGATTTTCAAGAAAATATATGCTTTTATCAATATCAGTAGGGTTCGTTTGAGTGAAATAAACGCGGATAGCTTGATAAGCGTATGTTAAACGTGATCAGCATTATCAAAAGATAATGCAATGAGGAAGAGTCAATTAAGACACACATAAGACAAACACTCCAAAAAGGGATAAAGATGAGGCCACAACAAAATAGACGGGTACGCGGTCGCAATAATAACAATAATGGTAATAACAATAATAATCGTCGCGGTCCTAATCCGTTGTCTCGCAATTATGAAAGTAGCGGTCCGGATGTTAAAATTCGCGGGAATGCTCAGCAAATCGCCGATAAATACATAAGCCTTGCGCGTGATGCACAAGGTGCAGGTGATCGTGTTATGTCGGAAAATTATTTACAACATGCCGAGCACTATTTGCGTATTATTTTAGCAGCAGCTGGGCAAATGTCTCAATCGCCTCGGCGTGATGAAAATCGTGGTGATGAAAACGAAAATCGTGATGAAAACAATGGACAAGAATGCGGTGAAATAAATCTTGACGGTGAAAAAAATGATACTGTTGAGGGTGATACAGATGTATTACAAATGTCGTCGCAAAAAAATGGCGATGGCCAAAATGATAAAATGCAAAATGGAGATGCGCGTGAAAACGCTTTAGAGGCTCTATCGGATGAAAAAACAGATCAAGAGCACTGTCTCTCTGAGAAAAATGTTGAACCCATCAAAAAAACACGTCGTTCTCCCCGTCGACGTACTGTACGCACTCAAGATGAAGCACCTTTTGAGCTTTCACTCACAACAGCAGAAAGCTCTAGCAATGGAGATGCATCAAAAGTGACAAAAGAGGCTTCTTCCTTGCCTGAATTAGGTGAAGGGATACAGAGAAAGACGCGCCGTCGCCGAGTGGTCAATCTTGAGGCAGAGGAAAATGTTTAAACCTGAAGGGTGCTGTGTAAGCGCGCTTGTGTGGTGATGTTATTGGTATCATGATAATAAATTATAATATGCTCAAGAAGCTTCTTGCGCTTTCCTTCAGTTTTCACGGGGCTGTATCAGGAACTTAACGAAGGCTGTTGACAGAAAAGATTGCCTCTTTGCTGAGATTTAAGTGAGGGGATACAGAGAAAACCACATTCGTGTATTTTAAGAGGCAGTTCTTTTATGAAGAACGCAATGTCGTTGTTTTATTTAATTCACACCTATATTTAATATTGTTCAATATATTCATGCCCATTGCGCGCTGGTGTTTATGAATTCTATCATGTGAAATCCATCGGTTATCTTTGCTTAATAAAAGATGTAAGCTGGGCGTTATTGCTTTAATTTTCAATGTTGCAACAGTTCTTCTTTTGATACCGGATTATCTATAAGAGGTATTTTATTCATCAATTTCCTTGCTAGGGTATGTGAGGAAATGATTTTGATGAGCTTCATCATAAATAGATTTGAGATGAGAGAATCTTACAGTATTTGAGGTTCTCATTTGACATGCAAAATAAATCATCACTATAAATTAATATGTTGAATTTTTACACTCAAGAAGAAGCATTTCTTGCACGTTCATTAGCTTTTCATCAAATGATGTCCGTTTTCTTAAAAATGGGAATGCGTTGACAGAAAGGTTTCTTCTTTTCCAAAATTCAAGTGAGGGGATACAATAAAAAATGCGCCGTCGCCGTATGGTGGAAATTTAAGACTTATCACATTGATTTATAATAACAATTCATTTTTTTGTATGTTAGGTGAGAGCCCCTAAATCCCTAGGATTCTCTCATTCCAAATTTGTCCCATGGTTGAATCAACAAAAACCATTCGCCTGCACGTTGCAAGCGGGGAGAGCCCGTATGGATAAATTTGTATAAGAAGGAATAAAAATGGCTCTTATGAACTCTCTCTAGCGCCAAGGATTGTCGGCAACACCTACGCGCTGGAAAAGCGTGTGATAATGCCCGGCTCGCAGAAAATGTTTAAACCTTCAGAATGCTATGTCAGCGCTTATTGAGGTTGGCTTGCTTAATGAGGCGTTATTGTCGATATTTTTTCTGTTGTTTCAACAGAAAGAATGGAGACAAGTGCACCGGTATAATAATTGTAAATCATAAATTTTGTTTGTCCATCAGGGGTTAAAATTTTCAGTACAATATTGTTCTCTGAGAGGCTTTGCGACAAAATCTGTGTTTTTTCCGGTAAGGAGAGCGTATGATGGGTAGCTTGTGGATTTTTGCTGAGAGAGGAAGATCGCTCTGTTTGTTTTGACGCTGATCCCGTTGCGATAACTTTATAAACAATTAAAAATAGTACGGTCAGAATAAGGAAGAGCGTTATTAAAACGGAAATAATCATTAATCCCATAAGTTTTTTTCTCACCCGTTCTACAGCAGGATCTAAGGGGAGATCTTGAGGCAGAGTACTTTGCTCTGTGTGATGGTCTTTTGAAGGGTGCATTCGCTTATTATCTATCATGTCTTCCATTGATTATTTTTTTGAGATCTGATGGGTTTATGCTTTTAAAGTTTTTTGTGCAAGAGGTTTGTGGAAGAAGAACGCAAAAGAGGAAGCGATGTTGGTAAAATATCTTGTTTGTGGACTGTAGACAGCTTGTCCTTTACGTTTTGGCTTTTAAGAAGAAAATTTCCACGGTTTGTTACAGACCAGATCAAGTTTACTTCTTGTTGATGTAAACTGGGTTGTACGTTTATACATTGAGCAAAAATTTGTTGTCCATAAAGTGCAAACTTTTTTGTGGACGGTATCATGGCTTGTTCACAAGCTTGAGCTGTTGGGTAAGTTTTAACCATTGTATTGTTCGAATAGCAACTGTTAAAATCATCCGTACATGAAACCAATAAGAGGATAAAAACAAGGGGATTCATAAATTATTTTCCAAATGAGTAGTTGACAGTGTGAACTCCAATTTGTCAGCCTAGGGGCTTCTTCATTGTTAAACGGTTTTACAGTTTTTTAGTTCCCCTTTGAGATGTCGGTTCCCCTTTGAGATGTCGGTTCCCCTTTGAGATGTCGGTTCCCCTTTGAGATGTCGGTTCCCCTTTGAGATGTCGG
>NZ_JBHIQK010000008.1:0-8583 GCF_042196545.1 Bartonella sp. AC70YNML | reverse complement strand
TTCTATAGTGAATTAATCAAAGTCATAGGCTTGCACGTCATAAAAGGGTGTGTGGGGGGGCTTTATATTGGTGAGTAATATTTAAAAAAAGACTGAAATGCCTCTTATGGACGCTCTCAAAGGTCAACGGCTGTTGTAACATGAGAGACAAATGGTATGATGATGCTCAGCTACTACTTTTATGAAGTGAAAAGGGGTATGAAGGTAAAGAAGGACGTGGTGTAACAAGGGACGGGCTTGATGCTTCACTTTACGGGGGCTATTATATCTTATTTACAGATACTGTTTTGAAATGAGCGTGGATGCGCTGGGAAATATTAAAAAAGTGCGTGAATGAGGGACACAAATGTATTCTGTTTTAGGAAGCCCTATTGTAACTGAAGAGGATATCTCCATTTAAAAATGCGATAAATAAAAGCATAAAATGTGTAATTTACATCAATTAATTGCCGTTGTCGTGGATGCTTTAAGCCCGTAAAGCTGAGGAGTGATGATGGATATTAGCTTTACTTCTTGAAATTTCATATTCTGCCAAAATAAAATTATATACGCATTGCGAAAATTACACAAAAAGAGATGGGTAATAGGCTCGCTTTTATTTTGCATATAAAAGCTGAAACGGTTTGCTCTTTATCGTTTTGGTTTCTGTTTTAAAATATGCGATTATATGAGGGATGGAAGTTGATTGACAGCGGGAATGGATTTTATGTGGCTTTCAGTTCTCATCGTTAAGGTTTTGGGGAACTATTGGGGGACAATAGAGGTTGGTTTAAAGAGGTTGGAAAATATCTTTGTGCTTAATAAACAGATGAGACATTTTGCTAAAAAAGGGGAAACTTTTCTTGTTCATTGTTTAAAATGCTCTTTTAAGAAAAAATATCAAAATAAGTATCAGGAACAGAGAGGCAATAGACAATTCCTTCTTGTGTCAATTTGAGAGAAGCTGAACCATTCACGGAAATGGGAACGATTTTTTCGAGAACGGCACTACCAAAACAGGCTTTTTTATTGTTTGTGGGAGGGATGCCGGATTCAAAATTTTCATGCCAAGTGATGATAAGTTGTGTTTTACCATTCAGTTTTGTTTCGATTTCACAGCGTACACAGATGCTCCCCTTTTCTTGGGAAAGGGCTCCAAAAGAAAGAGAATTGACAATCAGTTCATGAAAAGCCAAACCGATATGCAAAGCGGCATTGGGAAAAAGATAAGGATCGACGCCTTCAAGTGAAAAACGTTCTGTTTCTTTCATAAAATAGCCTAAAGCTTGCGTTTGGACCAATTCGCGAAATTGAGCACCACGCCAATCGGAATCAGTGATCAAATCTTGAGAATGAGAAAGAGAATGAAGACGACCTTGAAATTTTCGTAAAAAAACCTGAAGAGATTCAGTATAGCGGGCGGTTTGGCTGGCAATACTTTGAATGATCGCTAGAAGGTTTTTAGAACGATGACTGACCTCGCGAAGAAGGATTTTAAGCACTTGTTCACGGCGGCGTAAGCCGGAAATATTGACACCGGTGGTGATAATCCCAATAATGTCTTCGTTATCATTGCGGTGGCAATCAATAGAAAATTTGTACCAAATCTCTTGTTTATTTGTATCTTCAAAACGTGCTTCAACGGTTTGCATTTTGCCACTGGCTAAAACTTGCAGTTTGATGGTTTCCATATTGTCTGCAAGGTCAAGCGAAAAAAAGTCGCTGTCACGACACCCAACCCGCCATTTATGGTGCAAATGGTGTGGCAAGTTTTCAGCCCATAAATAAACTAGATTTGTTGCCTGATAGAGAACGCAAATATCAGCACCACGAATCGCTTGCATGAGCGCACTCATATGAGATCTATCCATAGGAGGCTTTGAAAGAGGCGTAACGATCATAATTTTAAGATGTTACCCTGTTCTAAGCCGCTTTAGAAGCATTCTCTTGAAAAAATAAAGCTTGGGAAATAAGCGCTTTCACCATATCAGGGTTAAAAGGTTTGGTCACTAAAAAAGTTGGTTCTGGACGCTCGCCAGTGAGAAGCCTTTCGGGAAAAGCCGTGATGAAAATCACCGGTATACGGTCATTTTTCAAAATCTCGTTGACCGCATCAATCCCTGAACTGTTATCGGCTAATTGAATATCAGCCAAAATCAACCGTGGTTTTTTCTTATGATACATAATGACAGCTTCATCACGCGTGCGCGCTATTCCTACAACATGATGACCTAGGCTTTCTACCATTTGCTCAATATCAAGTGCAATAAGAGGTTCATCTTCAATAATCATTACTTCAGTGGCAATTTGTTGAGAAATATCAATGGATGCTTGGTTGAGAAGTTTGCGAAATTCTTTCGTATCCAGATTCATGATTTCGCTGGCGTCTTGTTCATGAAATCCTTCAACGGCAATGAGCAAAAATGCTTGGCGTGCACGGGGCGTGAGATAGGATAATTTGGCACTGGTTTTTTGTTCAAGACCAAATTGGGGCAGGGGTTCAGGGATGTTTGGTGTGGTTTGGTCAAAAAGATGGCAAAAAAGCCAATAGGTACCAATTCGGTCAGTGGAGGCTTTGGGAAAAATGGAGATGTCGGCAATGAGTGCTTCCAACATCGCTGAAACATAAGCATCGCCAGAGGATTGGCTACCGGTGACAGAGCGGGCAAAACGCCGAAGATAGGGAAGATGCGGGGCAATGCGCGTTGATAATGACATAATTTATAACTCCTTTGACCTTTCAAGCATTTTGTTGGTTGAAATTCTCAACCGATAAAAAAGTTCCTTGATTTGTATGGAACTTTTTACCGACAGCTATATTTACAACCATAAGGCGAAAAAATTCTTCGCGGTGCTACCAATAATATATGGATTAGGGGGATGAAAAATGAACGACCGTGATGAAAAAAATCTCACTACACAATTTACAGTTGGAGATGATCTTCTCGGGGTCAATAGCGAAATAGCACGGAAGTTACGTCAATTTTACATGGAAATTCAAGAAGAAGCACTGCCACGGTGTTTGCTTGAGCTTTTAGAGAAGTTGGAGCGCGCAGAGCAATTTGGCTTAAACAATGTGGAAAAGGTTTGAATCCTTTATGTCAAAGTGCGCGAAAAACTTTAAACAAGAACTCCTTTCTGTGTTGCCGGCTTTACGAGCTTTTGCTGTTTCTTTAAGTGGCAAGCACGATAAAGCCGAAGATTTGGTCCAAGATACTGTTATGAAGGCATGGGCTAAGCAAGATAGTTTTGAGATGGGAACTAATCTTAAAGCGTGGCTTTTTACCATTTTGCGCAATGAATTTTATAGTCAAATGCGTAAAAAGGGAAGAGAAGTTCAAGATACCGACGGCGTGTTTACTCAAAATGTCGCTGTTCATCCTGCTCAATATGGATCACTTGATTTGCAAGATTTCAAAAAAGCCTTAAATTTGCTTTCTGCCGATCAAAGAGAAGCCATTATTCTCATTGGCGCATCGGGATTTTCTTATGAAGATGCTGCGGCTATTTGTGGTTGTGCTGTTGGAACCATTAAAAGCCGTGTGAGCAGGGCGCGTAATCGATTACAAGAACTTCTTAATGTCAATGGTGAGTCTGATTATGGTCCTGATTCTTACTCAGCTGGAAGTACATTGTGTTCATTTAACGGCTAAAAAAGCATAATAATTATGATCGATAGCCTTGTTTTTTTTATTCCCGTTATAGCTATTACAGTAAAGTCAGTATCTGAGGGAATTCAGAAGTTTGGCGTGTATCTTTAAGAACACAAGAAAAGCCTGTATAAAACTTTCTCACGGGCTTTAGGTTTTATGTTCCATAAGGTTGCCTTCCTTTGTGCTGAAAAATGACGACTTTCAAGTTCGCCAATGGACATTCTATGACAACAAAAACAAATTTGATGCCTCAAATGCCTTCTTCTGATGCAACGATATCACGCTGGCGGTGGGGTGCGATTGTTGTTTCTCTTGTTATGGCTCTTTTGGCATCGGTTTTTATTATGTTGCTTTCAAATGCCGTTGATCGAGAAGTCGCACAGTTGAATACAAGTTCAGAATTGCGTGAACAGGCTGATTTGGTCCTTATTAGCTTGATCGATATGGCTGTTGCTGATCGCAGCTATGCAAAAACGCGCAAGGCGGAAGATAAAATACGTTTTGAAAATTCAGAGCGGGAGTTGGGGAATATTCTCGACTATATCGCACTTATTGTTTATGCGCATCCGCAGTGGTATAAATGGTTTACGGCTTTTAAAGAAGAGGTTGAAGCACGAAAAGCCTTTATGAGTGCCCATATGCATGCTCTTGATGCGATTTCTGAACAACCTTCTCAACTTTCTCATGCGGACTCTTTGGAAGTATCAAAAATTCCTGTAGCACGTTTAGCGCAATTGATGACAAGTTTTATTAATGGGGATGATGTGGTGCGCCAAAAACAGCGCGAGGGTATCGCATTGATGCGTGCTGCTTTAACATTGGCAGCTATTGTTTCTGTTGTCAGTACTTTTGTTTCGGCCTATTTTGTTATTAATCGTTTTCATCGTGATATGCGCTCTTTAAAATTGTATCAATTGCTGCTTCATAGTGAAAACATCGCTCTGGAAGCCCGCGTGAAAGAACGAACACAAGAATTAGAAAGAGCACGCAATCACGCTGAAAAAGAACGCCAACGGGTTGAAATATTGTTGCAGGATGCAAGCCATCGCATTGGCAATTCTCTTGGGACGGTGTCTTCTTTGTTGGGGCTCCAGTTAAACCGAAGCAAAAATGAAGAGGTCCGTTCTGTTCTAGGAGCTGCACGTGATCGTATTCAGACAATTTCTACAGCACATCGTCGTTTGCGCTTAAGTGATGATATGGAAACGACACTATTGGCAGAGTTTCTCAGTTCTGTTGTGCATGATGTCGAATTGGCAGTCCCTTTTGAATTGCGTGAAAACATCACCATTCACACCAACTTTAAAGAGTGTCGCCTGTCTTCAAGAGATGCGACAACACTTGGAATTATCCTTGGTGAACTGCTGACAAATTCCTTAAAACATGCCTTTCCTGATCAACGGTCCGGTCATATTTATATCTCCTTTGGTCCCCAGAAAGATGGACAATTGATGCTCATTGTAGAAGATGATGGCGTGGGAATGAAAAGCCAAACTTTAAAACAAAAAACAGGACTTGGTCGTGTAGTCGTGGAACAGCTCTGTATGCAATTTGGTGAAAAACCTCTGTTTGAAACTTCTGCTTTAGGAGGTACAAAAATTGTCATTCCTTTGCCAAAACTTAGCATGAATAGTTCAAAAAAAAGCTCTGACTGATTTTTAAAAGGGTAAATTTTCTCTTTGCTCGTGGTAAGCTGCCTTTCATTCATCGTGAATCTATGGGGAGGGCATCTTTTCACAAGAAGGAGGAAAAATACGGCTTCATAGCGCGAACACATCACTCTTTAATTTAAATTATCGATTGTCTTCAAGAGAAGCAACTTTGCTTCTTTATCTTTTGGTGTAATGTTTGATTTTCTCTCTTGTTGTTTTTTCGCTTTGTTTACTCCGATGATCAGCTTTCAAAATTCTCCTTTTTTGTATGTTTTATAGCTTTGAAGTGCTTAAGTTAAAATTTAAATTTATTTTGAATAAGTGCTCCTTTACGCTAATAATACTTATATTCGTAAGCTCTATTTCTTTGCGAATAGATTGTTTTTTCAAGTTTTATTATTTTTTGTAAGGGCTGTTAAAATTTTAAATATGGGGTGTTTTTGTAAAAGTGTGTAACGAATATTCTTAAGGTAAAACGTGCTCAGAAAGTTCATGAAACACTGTCCTTTAGGGTCATGAACAGCATAAGCATTCAATAGGTGGAATTTATTCAAAAAGAAGCCGGGTTGTTTATAGAATGGTATGGGTTTTAGAATCTTCATCCTTTAGCGGGCACCTCTTTGATTTGAGATTTTATTGCATGGAAAACAAAGGGATTTTTATCGTTTTGATAAAATAAACAAGAAGAGTTAACCTTTTGGGGTTTCATATTTTTTACTTTTCTATTGTGCGTAAACCAGAAAAGGGGAGGGCGTTTTATTTTCAATCATTGTGATGCGACCTTGGGTGGCGGCATATTTCGGCGTATTCTTTAATAGATATTTAAAATGCGGAAATCTCTTTGAGAAAAGTAAGCGCTCAAGCATATTTTTTAGATGTTTTGAGTTGTAAAAAGGTAGATGCTTTAAGTTTCTTCGGAGGGTGCTATTGGGCTGTTGATCAAGGCATCAATATTGTTTTTTTCTTGTAGGAATGTTTGTAGGTCTTGATTGGTTAAGGCTTTGCTATCCGGTATACGAATGCGCATGGGATCAACTTTGACGCCATTGACAATGATTTCAAAATGACAATGGGGACCGGTTGCCATTCCCGTTGATCCAACATACCCAATAATTTGTCCTTGTCGTACTTTCACGCCTGGTTTGATGTCTGGTGCATAACGACTTTGGTGTGAATAACTGCTAATATACCCATTGGCATGTTGAATTTCCGTATGATTTCCATAGCCGCCTGTTACACCTACTTTTGTGACAATACCATCTCCTACAGCAATAATGGGTGATCCTTTAGGAGCAACCCAATCAACACCCGTATGCATGCGAATATAGCCTAAAATAGGGTGTTTGCGTGGGCCAAAGGGAGAGCCAAAAATGCCATTTGGTGTGGGTTTGCGCAACAAGAAAGGTTTTGAACTTTTCCCTTCAGAATCATAATAATCAACGCTTCCATCTTTTAATTGATAACGGTAATATTTATAAGTTGTATTCCCAAAAGTGGCGCTAATATAACGAATTTCTGGATCAGTGTTCTTGGAGGGTTCTTTGGCTTTTAAGTTCTTTTTGCCGTTTTGGGTTTCTTTATCGCTTTGTGGTATGGCATAAAATATTTCAATCTGATCATTGGGGGTTATCTGGCTTTTCATATCAATATTGGTGGCAAGCAGACGAATAAGACGATGAGAGAGAGATTGTGATATATTATGGCTTAGCAAAGCACTATAGAGTGCATCATAAGCCGTTGGTAATTGCGCGCTATTGATATAAGAATGTGGAATACCATTTTGAAAAGCCGTTTTAAGTGCTTTAGACATTTTAGGCTCTGTGCTTTCAATGAATTGGCCTTTATCATTCAGGGCAATGGTGAGAATATGATGCATTCCTTGATAGATACTTGCGCGTACGAGATGGTCTTCTTCTCCCGCTTGTGTCACGATGCCAATGCGTAAAAGGCTTCCCTCTTTAAGGGTATCGGAAAGGCTTATTTTTTCTAGCGTTTTTACAACCTGGTCAATTTGCTTTTTTGTATAATTGGTTTTTTTGAAAGCATCGGCTATCGTTTGTTTTTTACGAATAGGAATAATATCTTCAACATAGTTTTTCGTCAGATCGATACGGTGACTTTGAGGAGAAACGGTTACATTTTCTTGAACGATTCGAACTTCAGGGGATTCTGTACCTTGGGAAGGGGAGGATACATCTTCTAATTTTAAAGGATCAATCAATGTGAGAACTGAAAGAAGTTCGGAGCTCTTTTCTAAAGTAAATCCAGCTTTTTGCACTTCTTGTTGTGCCTCTTCATCTGTCAATGTGTCAGTGTCATCAAAATCGAATTGATTTACCTTAAAATCATAGCTGCGTAAGGTGAGTTTTGTTTCCACCTTTGCTCCATAAATCTGTCCAGAATCTTGTAGTTTAGCGTTTTGATTTGTCGAATCACTGGCAAGAATGCTTAAAGAATCAAATTTTGGATAGCTATATTTCTGGGGGCGCTTTTCGGCTAAAGCCATACGAATCCATTCAAAATGTTGTGTTTGAATGACTTTTTCATCGCCTTTTTTTTGTAGAATCGATAATTCAAATTGACGTTTTTTGTCAAAGCTTTGCCGTGCATGGGTGGGAGAAATGCGATCACCTTTATAGCCATTGGCTTCAAGATCTTGTGATTCTGATAGGTTTTCTTGCGTAAACCATTGTGGAGGGGTTACCAATCGCTGTTGTTCATCAAGAGCCGTAAAAAGTGCAATACCCATAAGAATGCAGGAAGTGATTCCTGTCAGAATGGTTCCTGTAAGCCAACGAGCAGAGACCTGTCGGCGTGCAGGCCGCAAGCGCTTGACGACAAGAGCAGGATCTTGTCCAGGATCGTTTTTTTGTTGTTCGTTATCCCACATAGATTTATAAGAGTACTTCTCAATATTAAATAAAGAAAGCTAGCTAGATAGCTTAGCATGCTTCTACAGGAATTTGATTCTTTTTACAAATTACAGATCATGCGAATTCTCTTTATACAGCAATGTCTTTATAAATCATACCTGTGTAGAGAAATCCTTTTGAATCAATATTAAAGTAAGGTAAAATAATCGCTCTTGAGATTAATTAATCCATGCATTTGATATTTTATGCCTTGCAATGGGGCGCTGTACTTTGACTTTAAAGGCGCTATGCACTCTTTGAATTTCTTCTGTTTTCATGTTTTATTTTTATACGCTTCTTATTTTGCCTATAATGTCTTGAAATACAACCAGTTGTTTACAATATTTTATTTTAAAAAAAAATAAAAAATGATATTGACTCTTTGGT
>NZ_JBHIQK010000007.1:0-103504 GCF_042196545.1 Bartonella sp. AC70YNML | reverse complement strand
CCTTCCTAACACTTTCAAGTAATGCGTGATTCACGAAATGGGTGAATTGCGTCTCAATGTAGGAGAAAAGATATGGCGCCTCGTAAAGCTATCATAACGCAAGCAGACATTGCACGAGCTTTAAGAGAAGCAAAAAAGCAAAAATGCGAACTCATAGAAATCAAACCTACCGGTGAACTGCTTATCTATCTGAAAGCAGATATCCCATTACCAAACTCAACAGCACACCCAGACACACTTTTAGATTTGTCAAAGAATGAATATTACGAAATCGCACTCTCTAAGATGTAAAATTGATCATGCCAAAACCACGCCCCCCTCATCTCGTTAAACAAATTACCCAACATGGCAAAATCGTATGGTATGTACGTATTGGTCATGGAAAACGTATTAGAATACGCGGAACTTATGGAACACAAGAGTTTGTTGACAACTACAAAAGCGCACTTGCCGAATTACAAGGCATAATCCCTCCAAAACCGAAAATCGGCAAACTGATTGAAGGGTCATTTGCATGGCTGCTTAAACAATACTTTAACAGCTCTAATTGGCATAGCTACACTAAAGCTACAAAAAAACAAAAAGAACTCATCCTTATGAAGGTATGTGATACCATAGGAAACATTCCATACAAAGCAATTGAAAAGAAACATATCATAGCCGGCGTTGAACGACGCAAAGAAACACCAGCAATGGCTAGAAACTTTCTGAAAGCCCTTAATGGGCTTTTTAATTGGGCGATTGACCAAGGTCTTTTAGAAAATAATCCAGCCTTAGGTGTTAAAAGACCAGCCCTTCATAACAAAGATGGGTTTGCTGTTTGGACAGAAGAAGATGTTGAGAAATATTATCAAAGATGGTCCCATGGTACCCATGAACGCGTTTGGATTGATGTCCTTTTGTATACGGGTTTGCGTCGTGGTGATGCGGTCCGCATTGGCTGGAAAGATGTAAAGAATAATATCATTCATCTCAAAACAGAGAAAAGTAAATTCCAAACAGATGTCTTTCTACCTATTTTACCGGAATTAGCCAAAACGCTTGAAACTGGTCCTATTGGAGAAGAAACATTCATTTGTGGTAAAGAAGGTAAAAAAACTAGTTAAAGAAAGTTTTGGCAACCTTTTTCGTGAGGCTTGTAACGTAGCGGGAATCAAAAAATCAGCACATGGCTTAAGAAAATTAGCAGCAACACGCGCAGCTAATTCTGGTGCAACAGTATCACAACTCAAAGCAATTTTTGGCTGGACAAATGATGCTATGGCATCTCTTTACACAAAGAGCGCAGACCGTAAAAAACTCTCTCTTGAAGCCATAAAAAAGCTTCAAAAAGATGAGGGATAGAGGCAAAAAAACTCAATAGAATCAAGATTCACCTATTCCCTTATATTAGACATAACTATTTTATTTTACTTGCTTTTTATTTGCCTCTTTTGGGCACCATATGTTTTTTAATTACGTGTAGCTTTTCATTTTCCGAGTGTTTTTAAATTCAAGAGAAGGTAGAGGTGAGCGTGAATTTACAAAATATGTTATTTTTATCAAACTTCTTTTTAATACTTTAAATTCAGCTAATTTCTACCAAGAAAAATATTAAAGTTTAAGTTTCTAATGAATATACTAACAACTTCATAACATTGGTAAAATTATCCGGCGGGCTATTATTAAAAGAATCAGAAAGTTTTTTGTAAAATTCTTTCCACAAACATTTTTTTCAATAAAGCCACCTAATTCATCAGCCTTAACTTTAGCAAAGACATAAGGCATGTGTTTCATTTATTAAAGCAAATTCTTTTCTTTAAAAAGGTTGTAGCCTTCTATCTAACAGCGTTTTTGCTGTAAAATTCAAATTATCTATCTGCTCAACTAAAGAACTTTTATTGTTTAGCTTTTGTGCTTTTTTCAAAGAGATGTGGACTTTCAAGAATAAGCTTTTCTCGTGCTTTTTGTAACTGTTTAATGACTTCATCAATCTTTGACGGAGAACAAAAAGATTCTTGGCTATTCAACAAATGCAGCCTCTCCTTTCCCTCATATAAACATTGCATCTGAGATTGAAGTATTCTAACTTCTTGAAAAAAAAGACGTCCTGTTTCCTTAAAACCATTATTAAGTGCAAAAAGTTGATCAGAAATAGATAGCAGAATTTGTTTTAAAAAACGCTCATTTTCTTGGCGTTTACGATATTCTAAAATAAGAGCATGGCTTATTTCATCTAACTGTTTTTTTGTAGAATCAATTTGACGCAATAAATTTGGTTTTTCCCCCATATCACCTTTTCTCACCTTCACAAGCATAGCATGAATGTCTAATAACTTAATTGCGGAATGAGATAAATAATCAACAACTGTAGGCGTATTAACATAGCGTTTCCGTGCAATCATCACAAACTCACCTAATGACTGTTTTTTACATTCATCCTGCTATTTATTTTTCATTTTACAAGACCATTCTAAAGAAAGTGCTAAAAAATATTACCTCCAATACATTATTCGATGGAGCCCTTTCTCTCTTTTCACGATCAACGTGGAATCCGTGGAGAGAGAAAACGTACAGGTGTATAAAGGATAAGATGTGTTGTTTTTTCCAACACACTACTACCATCAGCAAGAAGGGCTTGACTAGGTGACAATTCTGTACCTTGCATAATTGTGGAAGCCAAAGAACCTTCTCGAGAAAGAGCCATCAACGTTGGCGAAGATGCAAAGACATTGTGTGCTCCCCCATCCACATGAGAAAAATCAAGAACAGCTATTCCATTTTTACGCAACATTTCGATATCTGAGCCATCGCCCACACGATGATGTCCACCCGTAAGACGTCCTGAAACGGCAAGAGCTTTATCCGCTCTGGATACTAAAATAGCGGTTGGCTGCGGGAGTTTTTTTATATCATTAAGTTGGCGCTCAAATACATCAACATCAATATCTGGTGCAGCCATTAATAAACTTGTAATACGACGAATAGGCCTATATTTTCCCTGTAACGCTAACGTTCTAAATGCTTCCATTATAACAAAATTGCCCATAGAATGTGCAATAACCGAAATTTGATCAGCATTGGTTTCACTAATAAGTGTTAAAAGCTCTATCAATCCGTCACGGGCAAAATTAGCACTGTCACGATCATAAATATAAAGAGGAACTGATCCGGCCGAAGGCCAAGAATAATGCACAGCGACAACATTTAAAGAATAATCGTGTGTAAACTGTGCTGTACGAAATGTACCATCTGCAAAATTATTATTATACCCATGGATAAAAAGAAAAATTTCTCTTTTTCCTTTTGGCTTTTTTGCTAAAGCAGCATTTAATTGCTGTTTAAACTGTTCTTTATTATCGTATTTTTGCAATGCTACTGCTGCAAAATACTTATCATGCGTAGGTTTATAGGCATTTATTTCAACAACTCCCTTTACATGTTGCTGAGGAATTCCTACGTCAACGCGATTATAATGAACTTTATTTGATCGCTCTGCACCATAAGGTTGAGCGTAATTATTTTGCATCATACGACTTGTTGCAACATACACTGGAACGATGGCTTTTGGAGAAACTGGTTTCCCTTCAACTTCCCTTTCTACGGCAGTCATAGAAGGTGTTGCATGTACCCCATGCCAAAGTACAGCACGTGAATCACTACAGGCTGATAATAAAGAAATACAAATAAGAAGTGTTAAATATCTCAGAATCATTATACTTCTCACTGCAACTTAACCCCACCTTATAAAAATATAACATTTCAAATGCATAGATAAAGTAATAAAAAACGAAACATTATTGGCAACACACCAACAAATAACATACAAAAAAGATTTTTCTATAATGCCTATAAATCCCCTCTCTCTAACATAACTTCATCTCATTATGGAGAAACTCACTGCTAACTGGTGCGGTCGAGAAGACTCGAACTTCCACGGGTTGCCCCACAGCGACCTCAACGCTGCGCGTCTACCAATTCCGCCACGACCGCACGTGGAAAGAAAAAATCTTGGTTTTTAGCCTTTAACAAATCATAAAGAAAGGTACAAGCCAATTTTCTTTTTCTCATAATTTATTTTATCCGGATGTTTTATAACTTAATAGAGATTACGAGAAATATGGGCTTTACTATGACCTTTGAACCATCATCATAAAATGTTCTTGTGCCGCTTGATCTTTTTCATAATAACCATGAAAGTTTTTTGTAATTGTTGTAGAGCCCTGTTTTTGGATTCCTCTCATAGCCATACACATGTGCTCAGCCTCAATCAATACTGCTATACCATGAGGCTTCAGATACGTTTTTAACGCGTGAGCCACTTGCGCTGTCATAGCTTCTTGAGTTTGTAAACGACGAGAAAAAATATCTACAACACGTACAATTTTTGAAAGACCAACAATTTTTGTATTAGGAAGATATGCTATATGTGCTTTCCCAATAATTGGGATCATGTGATGCTCACAGTGTGAATAAAAAGATATATTCTTTACGATTACGGCTTCATTGTATCCTGAAACCTCTTCAAAAACTGTACCTAAGGTTTCTTTAACCGATTGACTATAACCATTAAAAAGCTCGCGATATGCCTTGGCTATACGTTTTGGAGTATCTAAAAGCCCTTCTCTATTTGGATTTTCCCCTATCCATAAGAGTAATGTACGAATCGCCTCTTCCACCTCTTCAATACTCGGACGCTTTTCTTCAGATAAATTTGTGTCCTCTTTAACAACATTACGCATTCAAAAACTCCAAGCTTATTCTATACAAAGCATTTGCTCCATACCTATCTCATTTTGTATAATCTCTATATAAGCGAATTAAAAGTTTAAACAATCACGACTCTCAAAATTTCAGGCAATAGCGCATGATTGATACTATCTATAATGATAAAATACTTAAATATGCTGCACATATAGGCAAAATTGGGCGTCTTAATAATCCTGATGCAACATCAAGAAAACATGCACACCTTTGTGGTTCGACAATCACTGTAGATTTAAAAGTGGAAAATGGTATTATTACCGATTTTGCTCACGAAATACATGCATGTGTGCTAGGGCAAGCTTCAGCTTCACTTTTAGCATCTCATATCATCGGACAAACAACTCAAGATCTTAAAATATTGCGTGAAGTTATCTACCAAATGCTAACGCAAAATGGTCCTTCTCCTCAAGCTCCATTTGAGGATTTTTCTTGCTTACAGCCCATTAAAGACTATAAAGTGCGCCATGCAGCAACACTACTACCCTTTGATGCAACGATAGACTGCATTCAAAAAATTGAAGAAAAATAAATGTTCAAATCACAATCTAGACAAAAAAAATTGACTCGGAATTACACAGGCACTTGGCAAAAGACACCCGGACGATTATTGGGTATTTTCTTAATACGTTTCTATCAAATAACACTTTCGAGTCTTATAGGCAATCAATGTCGCCATGCCCCGACTTGTTCAGAATATACATATGAAGCGATTGCACGCCATGGGCTTTGGGCTGGTGCATGGATGGGACTCTTTCGTATCATGCGTTGTGGGCCCTTTGGAACAGATGGCTTTGATCCAGTCCCTCCATCACTTGGAAATTCTTGCTGTTTTTATAAACCTTGGCGTTACTGGAAAATTTCTGACAAACACAATAAATAATCCTTTTCTTTTTTTGTATGTACTGATAGAAAGATTAGTCTATAAGTTTTTACTTAGTCACGAAACCATCCGCAATCGTTGGCGGAATTGGACTTAAAGGGTGTTTTTATGTCTTGCTCTATTTCTCTTTCTTTTCCTGACGGCTCAAAACATAATTACCCCCCCGAAATGACAGGCTTGGAATTAGCAGAATCTATTTCTAAATCACTTGCAAAAAAAGCAGTCGCCTATAGTCTTGATGGCATCACGCGAGACTTATCGGATCCATTGGGACAATCTGGTCAAGTAGAGATTATTACCCGAGAAGACTCACGCGCTCTTGAGCTCATAAGGCATGATTGCGCCCATGTCCTTGCTGAAGCAGTGCAAGAGCTCTTTCCTGAAACGCAAGTAACAATAGGTCCTGTCATTGAAAATGGATTCTATTATGATTTTGCACGCCAACAACCTTTCACATTAGATGATCTCACTGTCATTGAAAAGAAAATGCGTGAAATTATCCAACGCAATAAATCTTTTAGAAAAGAAATTTGGTCTCGTGAAAAAGCGAGAAGAGTTTTTTCTGAGAAAAAGGAATTTTATAAAGTTGAACTTATTGATAGCATTCCTGAAAATCAAGATTTAAAAGTTTATTATCAAGGAGAGTGGTTTGATCTTTGTCGCGGACCGCACATGCAATCTACAGGGCAAATTGGGAATGCTTTCAAATTAATGAAAGTTGCAGGCGCTTATTGGCGTGGCGATGCCAATAATCCAATGCTCACGAGAATTTATGGAACAGCATTTGCAAATGAAAATGACTTAAAAGCCTACCTCCATATGCTAGAAGAAGCTGAAAAACGTGATCATCGCCGTTTGGGACGTGAAATGGACTTATTTCACTTTCAAGAAGAAGGGCCAGGAATGATTTTTTGGCACAAAAAAGGCTGGAAAATGTTCCAAAATTTGATCAACTATATGCGTAGGCGCCTTGATGATCATCAATATGCTGAAGTTAATGCGCCACAAGTTCTCGATAGGTCACTTTGGGAAATATCTGGCCATTGGGGCTGGTATAAGGAGAACATGTTCAAAGCAATTCCAGCAGTAGAAAATTCAGATCATAGGAATGTTTATGCTCTTAAACCAATGAATTGCCCTGGTCATGTGCAAATTTTTAAACATGGTTTAAAATCTTATCGTGATTTGCCTATTAGACTTGCTGAATTTGGACTTGTTCATCGTTATGAGCCTTCAGGCTCTTTACATGGTCTTATGCGTGTGCGTGGTTTTACACAAGATGATGCGCATATTTTTTGTACTGATGAACAATTAGCCGATGAATGTCTCAGTATTAATGATCTTATTTTATCAACTTATGCTGATTTTGGTTTTAAAGAAATCAGTCTTAAGCTTTCAACACGTCCAGAAAAACGAGTTGGATCTGATGCATTATGGGATCACGCAGAAAGTATCATGGAATCTGTCCTTAAAACGATTGAAACAAAATTTGCAGGACAAATCAAAACAAGCATCCTTCCAGGTGAAGGAGCATTTTATGGTCCAAAATTTGAATATACATTAAAGGATGCTATCGGTCGTGAATGGCAATGTGGAACAACACAAATAGACTTTAATCTCCCTGAACGTTTTGGTGCATTCTATATTGATAAAGATTCAGAAAAACGTCAACCTGTTATGATCCACCGTGCTATTTTTGGATCAATGGAGCGTTTCCTTGGTATATTAATCGAAAACTTTGCTGGACATATGCCACTTTGGCTTGCTCCTGAACAAATTGTTGTTGCAACAATTACATCCGAAGCAAATGAATATGCCCAAAAAATAACAGCAAAACTTAAAGCTACTGGGCTTTCCGCAACAATAGATCTCCGCAATGAAAAAATTAACTATAAAATACGAGAACATTCTTTACAAAAAGTCCCCGTAATTTTGGTATGTGGCAAACGTGAAGCTGAAACAAATAGCGTAAATATGCGCCGCTTAGGAAGTACAAATCAAACCCTTTTATCTGTAGAAGATGTAATTAAACAACTCTCAAATGAGGCAACACCTCCAGATTTGCAACGCGTAATAAATGCGTAATATCACAGAAAATTGTAATACGTTAATTTTTTACTATAAATCTTCAGTTTTTGTACAAAATGAAATAATTTGATATTGTAGTGTGTTTTTGTTTCATGCACAATGACCTATCATCAGAAAGAATAACGTGCTCTTTCTCTACAAGGTAGATTGGTGAAAAAATTGAATGTAAGCTATGAGCTTGTTTAAATGAAAAAATCATAGCCAATTGAATATTAATAATAACATTAATCTTTTACCTTTATAATGAAAAGATTCTGCTATTATCATGGATAGATCATTACAATAATGATAGCAATATCAAGCAAGAAAACTGGAAACAAGATTATATTTATTAATAAAAAATATGTAAAATTACCTGAACAATGATATGTCTTATTCATAAGATAAGCCCTTATAAAAAAGACAAGATATTGATTTATAATCATAATATATCGTTATTCATATTAAATAAAGCTTTGAATATCATAGGATTCTCTTATTTTAAATATGTTTATGTTGAATCTATCAAAATCATTTGCTTGCACCAAACAAGCGGAATAAATGTGTGGATAAAAATTATTGAGAAAGGACTTTTAAAATGCCTACAATGAACCGCCTAAAGTGCTAAGGATCGTTGCAATCATTGAGGACAGACTATAACTATAATGATGATGCCGACTTGCTCCTTCATAAATGTAAAAATAGCGACATTCAGCAGAGTTTACCATTATATCATTCACGAGGAATCATGGCAAAATAAGCTTAAGAAACATCTCTTTAAAACAAGCACATGAACCGGTAAGCCAACGGCATTCTACATCCCGCAATCTACACTGATGAGATATTGCCTTAATTTTTATAAAGCTAAATCAAAGAAAAATGGCAAAACTCAGCGTTTATTCTTTTTCCTCTTCATATTTTACCAAATTAAAAACTCTTATAAAAAACTCGTTAAATATACACATACGATACATGACCTCTCGTTGAACGTATTAAACTCTGAGCACATCCATAAAACGTCTAAATATCTACGAAACACATATAAAATAAAAAATATTATTATTATCGTGCTCTATCAAGAACACGCTTACATTCAATGAGTTCAAACAAAATTTCTTGTAACAATGCTTTATCAGTTTTGTCTTTGTAAAGATTCACAGAACCGACAGATGTTTCTCCCTCATTCCTCATGAAGCTCAAAAGCCCAAAAGAAGATTTTTTAGGCTTATTGCTTGCATTTTCAGAAGTTTGTCCTGCATGTTTCTTCTCTATGACCACATTCATAGCATCAAGATCACCATTACCCAATGCAGTCACAAAAGCAACACCATTTTCTTTCAAAAGGCGTTGCACACCTTTTATCGTATAACCCTGATCATATAGTAACTGCTTAATACCATTGAGCAAATCAACATCGACCGGACGATAATAGCGCCTTCCTCCCCCACGTTTCATTGGTTTAATCTGCCTAAAACGTGTTTCCCAAAATCTTAAGACATGCTGCGGAAGCTCCAATAACTCCGCTACTTCGCTAATTGTGCGAAAAGCATCAGAGCTTTTATCCATTTTGTAACACCTTATTTAAAACAAAATAAATTACTTTACAATGACTCATTCTGTTTCAATTTCTCAACAAAATTAGTCAAAAATAAGACCATCATTGACACCTTACTCACCAGTCTTTTTCTAAAAAACAAAGACTTTTATTTTATACATTTCTTTAACAAATACCAAACATACCATGGCATTTATTTATGAGATATCATTTTTTCTGTTTTGCACGATGCGAATCTAAAATTCTCTGTTTAAGAACATTGGCAGCCTTAAACGTCACAACACGTCGCGGCGGAATAGGTGCTTCAACACCTGTTTTTGGATTGCGTCCAACACGTTCATTTTTACTGCGAACCTGAAAAGTTGCAAAAGAAGATAATTTAACCGCTTCACCTCTTACAAGTGAGTTGCAAATCTCATCCAAAACCAATTCGACTAAAGCTGCTGATTCAGTATGTGACAAGCCCACTCTTTTACAAACTACGCTCGCTAAATCTGCACGCGTTACTGTCTTACTTGTCATTATAACCACCTATTAAAATATTAAAAATTACAAAATGACTTATACGTTTTCTTAAAATATGGTCAAGTAGCCATAATTTACCAACGAATAAGAATTGCTCCCCATGTAAATCCACCTCCCATGGCTTCTAACATGATAAGATCTCCTTCTTTTATTTTTCCATCGCAAACAGCTGTTGTTAAAGCCAACGGAACTGATGCAGCAGACGTATTACCATGTTGATCAACGGTAATCACAACTTTATCTAGTGAAATTCCCAGCTTTTTAGCAGATGCTTCAATAATGCGCTTATTAGCCTGATGAGGTACAAACCAATCTAGTTGTGAAGAATCCATACCTGCAGCTGCAAAACAATCATCAACCACATCCGTTATCATACCAACAGCATATTTAAAGACTTCTCGTCCTTCCATACGCAAATAGCCTGTCGTTTGTGTTGTTGAAGGTCCACCATCAACATATAGCTTATCTATATAAGCACCATTAGAGCGCAATTTCGCAGACAATATACCACGCTCAAAAGCAATATCCCCCTCAGTTTCTTGTGCTTCCAAAATAACAGCACCAGCACCATCACCAAACAAAACACATGTCGTACGATCTTCCCAATCTAAAATTCGAGAAAATGTATCGGATCCAATAACTAAAATTCTTTTAGCTCCCCCACACCGTAAATAAGAATCTCCTGTTGTTAAAGCAAAAATAAAACCAGAGCAAACAGCTTGAATATCAAAAGCAAATCCATGACTCATTCCCAAAGCATGCTGAATTTCAACAGCAGAAGCAGGAAAAGTACGATTCGGGGTGGACGTTGCTAAAATAATACAATCGATGTCTTTTATTGTTAAACCAGCATTTGTAAGTGCTGCTTGCGCAGCCTCAACTCCTAAAGAAACAGTTGTTTCATTTTCACTGGCAATATAACGTTGGCGTATTCCTGTACGCTGAACAATCCATGAATCTGACGTTTCAACAAACTTTGCAATCTCATCATTTGATAAACTTCTTTTCGGCAAAGCACTTCCTACACCCCGTATAATTGACCGAATCATTCAGCTCTTACCTTTTCTTCAAATTTTTTATTTCTATTATAAGAGCTTATCATAAGGACTCTCCATTCATCACTGCTTCATCTTCTTGGTCAAAAAGTGTTTCTTTATTTTCATGAAATCGCCGTAAATCAGCCGTTATTTTTTGTAAAAGTCCGTTATTAACCATCTCATAACCAACGCGGATAGCAGAAGCAAAGCCATTAGCATTAGCACTGCCATGACTTTTTATAACAACACCATTCAAACCTAAAAGCACTCCTCCATTCACCCTATCAGGATCCATTTTATGTTTCAGTATACGAAAAGCACCCCGCGATAAAAAATAACCAAGAGATGTTAAAAAAGAACTGCGCATTGCAGAGTTTAAAATCTCTCCTATCTGTCGCGCGGTTCCTTCTGCGGTTTTTAAAGCAATATTACCAGAAAACCCCTCTGTTACAACAACATCGACTGTTCCTTTTCCAATGTCATTGCCCTCAACAAATCCTTTATATTCCAATCCTTCTAATTGCACTTCACGCAATATCATTCCTGCTTTTTTTATTTCATAAAGTCCTTTAACCTCTTCCACCCCCACATTTAAAAGCCCAACACTTGGTCTTTCAGTGTGATATAAAGCGCGAAACATACCTGCTCCCATAACCGCCAAATCAACCAACTGACTAGCAGAGGCACCAATTGTTGCTCCAATATCTAAAACAATACTCTCACTGCGCAGTGTTGGCCAGATACCCGCAATACCAGGACGTTCAGCCTCTGCAAGCATTTTCAAACAAAAATAAGACATGGCCATGAGTGCACCCGTATTACCAGCAGAAATGCAAGCATCAGCTTCACCATTTTTTACCGCTTCAATGGCGTACCACATTGATGATTTACCACGTCCGTTACGAAGTGCTTGGCTTGGCTTTTCATCCATGCGTGTATAACTTTCTGTCGGGCAAAAGCGCGATACAGAATCCAAACAGGGATATTTTTTTAAAACCGGACAAACAGTCTCCTCTACCCCATAAAATAGAAAATAAATATTTGATAAATATTTTTGTACAATTGCTGCTCCTGCAATAGCTGCTTCTGGACCGTAATCACCGCCCATGACATCCACAGAAATTCTAATCACGCTTGCATATCCCACATCTTTTCATTTACATCTTTAAATACATATTATGATTTTTGGCTCCTGAATACTCACACAGAATATCTTGCGAAAATCGCTCCGCAGAAAATACCGTTTAGCATACAATAGATATTTTTTATATTTTTTTACAATCACTTCCAATTTTTCAAAACAGAAAATGGAGAGAATTTTCGCTCTGCTTCTTCTAAATTTTCAACCATATTCATCTTTATCCCTTCTTTACGTGGATAATGATTAATAGACAACTCAAAAAACTCTTCCATGATTGCGCCAATATCAATTTTATCATCATAAAACACTTCAGGAGTATCAAGCCCCTCTACATCTAAAAACAATTCCCCTGTATCCTCTGATATTTTGGGCTTCATCAAATTTGAATCTTCAGGAACAAAAACAACCTCAATATTTTCACAAAGGATATTTTCTAATGGTTCTAATGTAACAACACATAACTGTAGTATACGCGCTTGCAACAGACCTTTTATACGCACTCCACGTTTTTTCCACGGGAAAATATGAAATTTTCCCTCACAAGATTTTACTTCAATTAAATCATGGTTCTGGGCTAAATGTGTACATTCTTTTTTGTTTGCACAAAAATGAACCCTTATACCTTTAGCAGGGAGAGAACGTACAGATATTGGATAAGCCAAAGCAAATGTCATTTGAGGAACATTTTGAACATTCATAGACAACTCCCAAACATAAAAACGCGTAAAGCACCATGTTTTTATTTATCTCAAGTATTTATGCATTTTTTTCTTTTCTAAAGAAATTCTATATGGCATAATTTGCTTTATAACAGGGAAACTCAGTGTAAGCTACGGTAGATTAAGTTAAAATTAGAAAAAACTTGAGGTTGCCTTCTTGTCCTACATCTCAGTATAAAAAGGAGATATCATTGTTTCAAATGCCTCACATAATAGCCTTAATCAAACGTAAATTATTGATTGGTCTATCAATAGCAAGCATAGGAATGCTTGCTGGGTGTAGTCTTCTTGATTCTTCAGGTTCGAGCCAAATTTATAGAGAAGGCTATGTTCTTGATAAAAATGCTCTAAGTTCTATCTCTATTGGCTCAAGTCAAGAGCAAGTTCTTTTAACTTTAGGGACCCCTTCATTAAAAACAAAATATGATAATGAAGTTTTTTATTACATCTCACAGACACGTTATCGTGGGATGCAGTTTATGAAAACAAAGATTATTGATCGCAAAGTTTTAGCTATTTACTTCAATAAAAATAATCAGGTTGCAAAAGTTGCAAATTACGGGTTACAAGACGGTCAAGTGTTTGACTTTATTACACAAACAACGCCAACTGTAACGAAAGAACATCCTTTCTTAATTCAAATTATAAAAGGCCCTGCGAATTTGCCACCCCATAACTAAATCATATAGTCTGCGTACCGTTTCAATATTATAGGTCTGATAATATCAGATCTATAATGGAGGGGGGTTGTAACTCTTAGAGTCGGACTTTTTTTGCCATACTGTCGAGAACTGCATTAACAAGTTTTGGCTCTTCACCTTCAAAAAACGCCTTTGCTATATCAACATATTCATTCATAACAACTGCAATAGGGACATCTTTACGGTTGATCAACTCCCATAAACCTGCTCGTAAAATTGCGCGTAAGATAGAATCAAGACGTGAAAGAGACCACTCTGCAGAAAGCTGTTGATGAAGCAGCGGATCAAGCTGCTTTTGATCTTTTACAACACCCGTTATAATAGCCAAAAACCATTGAAAATCAGCTTCAAGATATTGGTCTCCATCAATATCTTTTCCCAAACGATAAGCCTCATACTCAGCTGCAGTTTCCATCACCCCCGAACCCACGATATCCATTTGATAGAGTGCTTGAACTGCAGCAAGTCTTGCTGCTCCACGTTTATTGGCTGAACGCGGAAAATGTCTGCTTTTTATATCAGCCATATTTAACGATTATCTCCAAATCTCTTTTTTAGAGCGATCATACATAAAGCAGCTTCAGCCGCAAAACCACCTTTATTTTTGTCATCTAGTTTTGCACGCACCCATGCTTGTTCTTCGTTTTCAACAGTCAAAATACCATTTCCAATAGCCAAGTGTTGATGAACAGTTAAATCCATCAATGCACGACAAGAACCATTAGCAACAATTTCAAAGTGATATGTTTCACCCCGAATAACACAACCAAGAGCAACATAACCATCATACGATATCTTGTTTTGTTCAGAAAAAGCTATTGCACTTGGTATTTCTAATGCTCCAGGAACCGTTACAACATCATAACTTGCTTCAGCTTTTTGCAAAGTATTCACTGCACCTCTCAAAAGCGCATCAGAAATCCCCTCATAAAAACGTGCCTCAACAATCAATACGTGAGGCTTTTTACCTATCTCTTTCATCATAATGAAATTCCACAAAAAACGAATCAAAAAAATCAAAGTTATAAAGCATAAAATTCTGAAAACGATCAATAGAGTGTTGGCTTATTCATCTTCTCTTTTTAAAGTAAAAAGTTTTGCAGCATAACGAGCAAATTGATCAATTTCCAAATTTACCCGATCTCCAATTTTAGCTTGTCCCCACGTTGTCATTTCGAGTGTATGGCGAATAATAAGAACATCAAAAACACAATCCTCAACACCATTAACAGTCAAAGATGTCCCATTAAGTGCAATAGATCCCTTATTAACAATAAAAGGCATAAATTGTCTTGAAACTTTTAAATAAAAGCGAATTGCATCCCCTTCCTTTTTTTGATCAATGATTTCAGCCAAACCATCAATATGACCAGAAACCAAATGTCCCCCCATTTCATCACCCAATCGAAGCGAACGTTCCAAATTAACAAAAGTTCCTTTTATCCATTGTGCAAGATTCGTTAAACGTAATGTTTCTTCCCACGCTTCAACAACAAACCAATTGGAATCTTCTTGCTTTAATCCTCGCTCTACAATTGTCAGACAAATTCCCGAACAAGCAATTGATGCGCCAATTGCTAAACTTTCTATAGCATAGCGTGTGGAAATCTTTAAACGCATCCCCTGCTTTAAAGGTTGAACATCTTCAACACAACCAATATCCGTTATAATTCCTGTGAACATAATGTCTTACGTCTCCACTTATAAAAACGGTCATTTCCAAACATTCTTGTCTCAATTTTATGAAATTGCGAGAGATAATTTCCAAAATGAGGGGCTTCAATACGATTTTTGCCTAAAACAATGGGGGTATGAAAACATATCAAATGATCAACACAACCAGCATTCAAAAATTTTTCCCCTGTCTTGACGCCCCCTTCCAATAAAACACTATTAATCCCATGTTTATAAAGCATCTGTAAAAGAGCAAAGGGTTCTACACAACCATTGTTCATCTCTACCGAATAAACAGACACACCATATTGCTCCAATGCATTTTTTTTGCTTTTCTTTGAAAGATCCCCATCACAAATAACCCATGTAGGGATTTTTATAGCTGTTTGGACAACTTTTGCATAAAGAGGGATAGATAAATCTGCATCCAAAATAATACGAATTGGTGAGCGCATCTCCATCCCTGGCAAGCGGCAATTGAGTTGTGGATCATCTGCGAGTATAGTTCCAATACCAACGAGGATAGCATTATTTTGAGCACGTAAAATATGCGTATGGGCATGAGAAAGTGTTCCACTAATTTTTACGCTGCCTTTCTCTTTTTTTCCAACACCATTATCTGCAGAAATTGCCATTTTAAAAGTGACCGCACAGCGTTGTATCTTTCTTATGCACCAATGCGTCCATAAGGATTCAAAAGCCTCTTCAGCTAAAATACCCTCAACCACTTCAATACCAGCCGCTCGCAAAAGAGCAATACCATGACCATCAACACGCTTGTCACAATCAGTCAGCGCAACAACAACTCGAGAAACACCTGAACCAATAAGTGCATTCACACACGGCGAAGTTTTTCCATAATGCGCACAAGGTTCTAATGTAACATAAGCAGTAGCTCCTTGAGCCAAAGAACCTGCCATGTGTAAAGCTTGCACTTCCGCATGAGGACGCCCATGAATAGCTGTTACGCCATAGCCAACAATAAAAGCCCCTCCACCATTATCGTTTCGCACAATTAATGTACCAACCGAAGGATTCTCACCTGTAAGACCGACATGACGTTCTGCTAAACGAATAGCTGCAGCCATAAACCGTTCATCTTGCACTTTTTTATTCATCAAAACGAGATTCTGTATCCGCGATACCCTTTGATAATTCATCTATAACATCGTGAAAATCGCTTGCATTACGGAAATCTCGATACACAGAAGCAAAACGAATATAAGCAATATCATCAATTCTTTTCAATGCTTCCATCACAAGATGCCCAATTTTTTCTGAAGAAATCTCTGGTTCTCCCAAACTTTCAAGCTGGCGTACAATGCCAGAAATTGCTCGTTCAATATGATCAGGATCAATATTGCGCTTACGTACAGCCACATCAACTGATCGCATTAACTTATCACGATCGAAAGGTTCACATCGTCCACTTTTTTTAGCGACTAAAAGCTCACGCAACTGAACACGTTCAAAAGTTGTAAAGCGACCAGCACAAACAGAACAAACACGGCGGCGTCGAATCACTGCCCCCTCTTCTGCAGGACGCGAGTCTCTAACCTGTGTATCCTCATATTGACAATAAGGACAGCGCATCTCTTTTATATCCTTAACAAGCGCTGAGATAAGAGTAAAGAGGAAATTGATTCGTTATATCTTCCACCTTTTTCTTAACAGCCATTTCAACAGCATGATTATCTTCATCACTTTTTGCGTTCCGAAGACCATCAAGAACTTCTGAAATCAAATGACCAACTTGAATAAATTCTTTTTCTAAAAAACCACGCGTTGTAGCAGCAGGTGAGCCCAAACGAATTCCCGATGTTATAGATGGCGTTTCAGGGTCAAAAGGAATACCATTTTTATTGCAGGTAATATGAGCGCGTCCTAAAGCCAATTCAGCACGTTTACCTGTTAGATTTTTGGAACGTAAATCAACCAACAATAAATGATTATCTGTACCGCCAGAAACAATATTAAAACCATTATTCTGTAATGTTTTTGCTAAAGTTTTCGCATGTGTGACCACCTTGGCACTATAATTCTTGAAAGAAGGATGCAAAGCCTCCCCAAATGCAACAGCCTTTGCCGCAATCACATGCATTAAAGGCCCCCCTTGAAGACCAGGAAAAATAGCAGAATTAATTTTTTTGGATAAAGCCTCATCATTTGTCAATATCAAACCACCTCGGGGACCTCGAAGCGATTTATGTGTTGTTGTCGTTACAATATGCGCATGTGGAACAGGTGAAGGATGTACGCCACCAGCAACAAGACCAGCAATATGAGACATATCAACGAGTAAATGAGCACCGATTTCATCTGCAATTTCACGGAATCTTTCCCAGTTCCAGAATCGAGAATAAGATGAGCCCCCTGCTATAATAAGTTTTGGCTTATGTTCTTTTGCAAGTCGCTCAACCTCATCCATATCAATAATCTGATCTTCTTGACGTACACCATAGGAAACAACATTAAACCATTTTCCTGACATATTAACAGGTGAACCATGCGTAAGGTGACCACCAGCATTTAAATCCAACCCCATAAATGTGTCACCAGGCTGAAGTAAAGCTAAAAAGACAGCTTGATTCATTTGGCTACCAGAATTAGGCTGTACATTTGCAAACGCAGCACCAAAAAGCTGTTTTGCCCTTTCAATGGCTAAATCTTCAACGACATCAACAAATTGACATCCACCATAATAGCGCTTTCTTGGATAACCTTCTGCATATTTATTGGTTAAAACAGACCCCTGTGCTTCAAGAACCGCTCTTGAAACAATATTCTCAGAAGCAATCAACTCAATTTCATGTTGTTGACGCTCAAATTCTTCCATAATTGCATCAAAGATTGCATCATCAACAGTTTGTAAATTATCATTAAAAAAGCGCTCTTGTGCGTCATTTTTTTGCTGAGTCATAAAATACGTTCCTAACATTAAAAAATAAAGTCATTAAACGATAACACAGCAAACCATGCAAACCAAACATTTTAAACTACTTACACTCAAAAATAATGATACAAATAATTATCCTGTTCCTTGTCATAGAGACAGCAAAAAACGTCTCTCATAAAAATGGTGAAAAATGAGGTTAAATTTCTTCTTTTACGCTCTTATTTGTTTACACCTTTTACAAAAAAATATTTATAATCTAAATAAATTCAATAATTTAATAATTATTATTTAAGTTGGTAATGATTTAAAATAATTTATAATATGAAAAGCTGAATATAGTAGAGAAAAGAATGGCAACCAAAGTTTTTATTGATGGTGAACATGGCACAACCGGACTACAAATACAAAAACGCTTAGAAAGGCGTACAGATTTAAAACTACTCTCTCTTTCTCATAAAGATCGCCATAATGTTCATCTACGACAAGACTATCTTAATCAAGCCGATATTGCTATTTTGTGTCTTCCAGATGATGCTGCACGCGAAACCGTTCATTGGCTTAAAAAAAATAAAAACATTAGGATTATTGATAGCTCGACAGCACACCGTGTTACACCAGACTGGGTTTACGGTTTTCCTGAAATGACAGCAGGACAAAGAAAGCGCATTCAAGCAGCACATTATGTAACCAATCCCGGATGCTATCCTACTGGTGCCATTAGTTTGATTCGCCCACTCCGTGAAGCAGGACTGCTAGACGCCGATTATCCCATCTCGATTAATGCAATCTCCGGCTATACCGGTGGTGGAAAACAGTTGATTTTACAAATGGAAAATCAATCTCAACAGAATATTAAGGAAAATTATTTTATTTATGGTCTTAATCTTGCACACAAACATGTGCCAGAAATTAAAATCTATGGACAAATCAATCAAACCCCAGTTTTTATACCAAGTGTTGGTCGTTTTC
This sequence comes from Bartonella sp. AC70YNML, assembly GCF_042196545.1. Classification (NCBI taxonomy): domain Bacteria; kingdom Pseudomonadati; phylum Pseudomonadota; class Alphaproteobacteria; order Hyphomicrobiales; family Bartonellaceae; genus Bartonella; species Bartonella sp. AC70YNML. The sequence continues at coordinate 84,594 of NZ_JBHIQK010000007.1, read as the reverse complement.
CCCAAGGAATGATTGTGAATCTTCCTCTGCATCGCCATTTATTCACAAAATCAGCAAACTGTTCTGATTTGCGCGAAATTCTCGCAAACCATTACGATGGACAAAATACCATTTTAGTTGCATCACAAGAAGAAACTGTTTCACTTGAAAGACTTAATCCAGAGTGTTTAGCCAATAAAGATGGTATGAAACTGTTCGTATTTGGCAATGATCGCGAAGGCATTTTTAATCTCAGCGCCATATTCGATAATTTAGGAAAAGGCGCATCAGCTGCAGCTATCCAGAACCTCGATTTAATGCTTTCAAGCGACTAAACCTCCCTACCCACAAACTTTTATTCAACAACGCGATATGCCCCTTTCGTTGCTCGCCAGTGCGCAACCGCAAAACATAACACAGCTAGTGCCATACTTTGATGAATGAGCCCTAAACTTATCGGAACCTCATGTAACAGTGTTAAGATACCCAAGACTGCTTGGATAATAATCATAACACAGATAAGAAATGCACGACGAGAATGGGTTGAATGTGGAGCATTTTTTTGTACATAGAAAGCATGAACAACTGAGACAATAAATAAAAAATAAGCAAAAAACCGATGAATAAATTGAACCATTAAGGAATTTTCGAATAAATTGAGCCAAACAGGACGATGCTGCAACAATCCATCAGGAATAATCTGCCCATCCATAAGCGGCCATGTATTATAGACTTTTCCTGCATGAAGCCCTGCAACCAAAGCTCCGAAATAAATCTCTATCAAAACGAGAATAACAAGCCAAGACGCAAAATATTGCACCTTTTGATTTGCTGGCTTTTCTGAGTATTCTGCAAGTCCTCGAGATAAATAAGTAACAAAAACAATAACAAAACATGCCGTTATAAGATGAAATGCCAAACGATATTGGCTCACACTTGTTAAATTACTCTGCCCAATCCCTGAAGCGACCATCCACCAACCAATAAAACCCTGAAAGGCGATAAGAATAGGTACGACAATAAGCGGAAGTAAGATATTTTTTTCAATACGTTTAGTTGCCCAAAACCAAATGAGCCCTAATAAAGCAACAAGACCAACAAGACGCCCAAGAACACGATGCGCCCATTCCCACCAAAAAATGACCTTAAAAGCACTTAAGGTCATATCACGATTAAGAAGCTTATATTGTGCTATTTGTTGATATTTTAAAAATTCCTCTTGCCATTGATCCTCACCAATCGGTGGAATAACACCGTGTATTGGCTTCCATTCCGTTATAGATAATCCTGATCCCGTCAAACGAGTAGCACCACCCACTAAGACAATTGCCAAACAAAGCAGTAAAATAGAGTAAAGCCACACCTGTATATGTTTTCTATTTTCCTTTTGCACAGGTGTTAAAAAGTTATCGTTTAATCTCTTTACTGCCATCTCTGATTGCCCCACGCTTCTCTCCAACTAAAATGCATTTTAAAATTAACATTAAATCTTTAATTTTAGTATGTACTATAACTTCAGCAAAAAACAAGCGTACCACTATAGCATATGATACATATTTCTTTTCTCTTTTGCGAAGTTTATGATGCAACAACACGATAAACAGTCTTTGGAAAGCTGCTTACCATCCACATCATCCAATCTTGTTCATTAAGAACAGTATTACAAATATAATAGTCTGTTAGCTCTGCAAATTGTTCAAAACCATATTTTGGTTTGCTTGCCATCTCTAAAATGATAAAATCATATTCTTTTTTAAATTCTTGTAATATATGAGAAATATTATTTGAAAAATCTTGTGCAGAAACAGCACTTGTTAATCCCTGAGGAAGAATATCAACGCCCGTATCGTAATCGCGGTAAATAACATCATGCATCTGAGCATGGCCGGTTAAAACATCACTCAGTCCGCGATGTGGGCCAATGACTTTCTCTATTTGTTGACCAGAGATATCGACCAATAAAATTGTTTTGTTCTCTTTTGTGAGATGAAGTGAAAGCTTTGCCGCTGTCCGTGCAGCCTCTGGTCCAATAATTGAAATAACTGTTGAAGCATGCCATTTCAAAACATCAGATAATCCCTCTATCGTAATAAAAGCTTCAAGATTTTTTATTTCTTGAGAGACTAAAAGACTCTCATTCTTCTTGAGAGCATTTTCTTTTAATCTCACATCCTCTTCTGAAAGTTGGTCTTTTTTGCTTTTAAAGAACGGATAAAATAACATTATTCCTAGCAAAAGAGTAAGGAAGCTGGCCAATGCACCCACAAAAACATTTTTTCCATAAAGAGCCATAAAAGAAATGGGGGCTAATGTTGTTGGCATTACCACATTGATCTTTGTATTTTGTAAGAGAAGAGGGTTATCACTCAATCCCCAATATGAACCAATAACTTTTTCTCTTTGAGCAGATTTGCTCATCACTTTATTTTGTGCATCGACCGCTGCTTTTATTTTATTTTCAAACTCGTTAAATATTTCATTCAAAGATTGGGATTGATCTTTTACAAAAAAACTCACCCTTTTTTGGAGCTGTTTTTCCAACTCCGTTGCAATAATTATATCTGAATGAACTTGATAAACGATCTGTAAAATTTTATTGTTTAATTGATGAGAAACCGCTTCTAACTCCGCAGTCATTGCCTTAATTTGAGGATGTGTCCACCCCAATTGCGCCGCCATATGTGCTCTTTGCGTTTCCAAGAGATCACGTTTAGATTCCAGAGAAACAATTGCTGAATTATCTGCAATAAACGATAAAGACAGTAAAGACTGTCCATTTTCACGTATCATGTTAATCGTTGAATTCAAACTTGTTAAATGAATACGCTTTAAAGTTGCTTGCATTAATTGCATCGAAAGATCATGAAGCTCTGTTTGTTTGACACCATGCTGAATAAAAGAATCAACAGAGGACCGAAATTCCTGCACGATATTAATAATCGCAGTGTTATCATATTGTTTGTCTTCAGATTTATCATTTAACAAGAATTGTTTTTGTTTTATGATTGCTTGTGAAAATACGGAAAACCAAGTTTCCAACCCACGTTGTGCTGCTTCCTGTGTCTCAGCTTCAAAAGTAAGGTTGATAAGTTCACCATGACGCGATAAACGGATATTTTCCTGATTTTTTTTCTTATAAGAAACCCTTAAAGAAAAAGGAGAATCATTTGAAATTATAGGCTGTAAAAACAAAAAGGCGATAACATTGTCTTGCTTTTTAATTGGTAATGGCTTTCCAACAGAATCAGATAATGAAAATATTAAAGTTGCTTGGTAACCACGGGGCTGGACAAAATAATACAACCAAATCAAAGATACACATAGCATTTGTAATAGCAAAACAATCAAAATGCTTCGCCATACGGTACGTACGAATAGTCTTTTATTACATGTAAGACTCATCTTTATTTTAACCAGCAAAATACTTCTTCATATTGTTTTATTAAGAGAAAGTAGTAACTATCCTCTTAACTTGCTGTCATATTATTTTGAGATAATAAAAATATAAAATTTAAGCAAAAATGTTCAACAATAGCTTTAAAGAACTTAATTCATATTTTTTTTGAGGCTCTCTAGTTGTTTTTTTGCTTCAGAAGTAACAACCGCTCTAATGGTAATAGACCCATCATCATGCCCTTCTTGCACTATTTCCGCAGAGTTTTCATAAAACCAATCAATAAGCGACATTTCATGAGGTTGTAAAAGATATTCAATGCTTTGCACGTCTCCAAAAATTCGCTTTTCAATGGCTCTTAATAATTGATCGAGTCCATCCCCCTTAAGTGCTGATACCATGAGAGCAGGATTTAATCGCGTCTTTGCGCTTGTTTGTAAAACATTCAATGCTTGCTCATCTAACATATCAATCTTATTCCAAACTTCTATGATGTGCTCCATATCATCAATATCGATATCAAGACTTGAAAGCACTTCTAAAACATCTTGGGCATGTGCTCGATGATCAAGATCTGACATATCTCTTACATGAAGAATGAGATCCGCTTCAACCACTTCTTCAAGGGTTGCTCTAAAAGCTGCAATCAAATTCGTTGGCAAGTTAGAAATAAACCCTACAGTATCAGACAAAAGAACAGTTTTTCCATGGGGAAGAACAACTTTGCGCAAAGTCGGATCAAGCGTTGCAAATAACATATTCTTTGCTAAAACATCTGCACCGCTTAAACGGTTAAAGAGAGTTGACTTTCCTGTATTCGTATATCCTACCATTGCTACAACAGGATAAGATGTTTTTTTCCTTTTTGCTCTATGAAGTGCACGTGTTTTAATAACCGTTTGCAATTCGCGGCGAATACGAATAATTTTTTCTTGTAAAAGACGCCTATCTGCTTCAATTTGCGTCTCACCAGGTCCCCCTAGGAAGCCACGCCCCCCCCGTTGCCTTTCCAAGTGCGTCCAACTCCGCACAAGCCTCCCTTTTTGATAGGACAAACGCGCTAACTCTACTTGCAAAACTCCTTCTTTTGTTCGTGCACGATCCCCAAAAATTTCAAGAATCAAAGCTGTTCTATCGATAACTTTGCAATTCCATAATTTTTCTAAATTACGCTGCTGTACTGGCGTTAAAAAGTGATCTACAATCGCAAGCTCAATAGAATATTCATCTATATAACAGGTTAACGCATCTACTTTACCTTTTCCAAAGAGTGTCGCAGAGCGAAGCGTTGCAATATTAATCGTTTCATAATTAACAACTTCTAACCTTATAGCACGCGCTAACCCCAATGATTCTTTAACACGAGAAGATATAGAACACTCTCTCAAAGAGCTTTCACTTCTATTTTCTTGAAAAATCGGTATCAAAACAAGTGCACGCACCTGTTCTGTATTCTGCGAAAACACCCCTCCTAATCTCTCATTTTCATTTATCATAGCAATCTAAGTACTTTTAAAATGGGATAAGAGGTCTATCTTAAAATGACGTGCTTACTCAGGACTTTCACTCTCAAACATCTGTACAGGCTGTCCAGGCATAATCGTAGAAATAGCATGCTTATAAACCAATTGCGCGTGTCCATCTCGGCGCAAAAGAACACAAAAATTATCAAATGAAGTTACAATACCCGTGAGTTTAACGCCATTGACAAGAAAAATTGTAAGGGAAATTTTTTGCTTACGCACCGTATTTAAAAACACATCTTGCAGGTGTTGTGATCGCTCTGCCATTATTCTTACACCTTTATCTAGATTGCATAAAATATTCGTGCATGCATATCGACTGAAAAATATCCAATTGTCAACGTAGAAGCTTCAAAATTCAGAAACAAACAACTGAAATCAGAGAAAAAACAGCTCTTTAAGGCAATAATAAAGTACAACTTACGAAAATCTATATTAAATTAGAAATTTTTCCACGTTTACTTTTTTATGAGCTTACAATTCAAAGGCATACTTTATACATCCTAAGCTATTACAGACTATATGTGATGATGAATCTGCTTCGTTTAGAATCAATAAAAGCAAGCGGACAACAACATTTATTAACGATTATCGATATTAAAGAGAGGCATTCGCACCTTACTGTATATATAACCGCTATTAAATTATCCTTATTTCAAAGATTGCCGGCTTATAAAGCTTTTTATAAACACAAGTTGTAAACAGTGTTTTTGTTTTAGTTAGATTTAAATAATAAATTGTTTTTACTATATTTTATAATATTTTAAAACAGGATACAAGAAACTGCGTTAACTTTATCTTGATAAGTTTTTAAAATTTTTCCCTAAGCATATTCCTTTCTAAATAATTAACAGCTAGTATATAGAAATTATGTGGAAGAGGACGTATCCCTTTTCCGGCTGTAAGAGTACGAGGCGAGTATGGCACGCAGAACAAAATTGCAAACATTTGAAGTTGAAGTTGAAGAAGCCCTCACAAAAGCTATGAACTTTGATTTCGATAACACAGGATTTGAAACGATATCATCCAATAATTCTGAAAATGTTGTTAATGTCGATGATCTGATTCAAAAAATTGCAATGGCAGAAGAAGAATTTTTTGCTGAAAACGGTACATCAACTTTTGTTTCTAATATTCATGATGAAGCTGTTATTGATAAATCCGTTGTTGAACAGCTTTTTGCTCCAAAACCTTCACCTGATATTTCAGGTGGAACTGTTCATAATACATTGTTGTCTACAAAACTTCTTCCTGCAAATGATGATATAACAACCCCTGTAAATTTTGGACCATTAAAGCAGCGTTCTTCCTCTCGAGTCTACTGGTATACAACAGCGCTTAGTGCTTTATGGGCAACGGGAGGAGCTTTTATTGCGCATAAGCTCGCACCTACCGGACTCAGCTCCTTATCCAATATCAGCACTTTTGTTACATCCCCAACAGGACTCGCTGTAGCAGCCGGAACAGCAATTCCTATCCTTATATCTTGGGGCGTTGCCCAATTAACAAAACGCTCAAACGACTTGCATAATATTGCTCTTCTTATGACCAATGCTGCACAGCGCCTTAGTGAACCACAACATCTATCCGAAAAACAAGCTATTGCTATAGGGCAAACCATTCGTGAAGAAGTAGCGGCAATGAACGAAGGTATTGAGCGTACCCTCGGACGTGCTGTTGAACTTGAAGCAATCATACAAGGTGAAGTTCACAATCTAGAACAAGCCTATGCTGAGAATGAATCACGCATTCACACATTAATCAAAGAATTGAGTAATGAACGCATAGCCATTTTGAATCATGCAGATCGCGTACAATCAACAATTAAAGGAACCCAAGAACAACTGAGTGATGAATTTGGGTTGGTTACCTCTAACATTGTCACCAATGTTGAAAAGCTTGCACAAACCCTTTCTCAAACTTTACAAAAACAAGGTGAAGACCTTGTTGAAAAACTTTCCTGTGCCGGTGATGGCGTAACAAATCAACTTGTTGAAAAATTTAACAAAACAACAACACAAATTCAGCAAAAAAACACGGAATTTTTTCATGAATTAGGAAAAAACTTCGATGGCTTTGCAAAACGATTTGATCATAATGAAAAACAAATAGAAAAAACTTTTAATGAAACAGCTGAAAAAGCGGAAGTACATGTTGCTAAAATTGCAACACATATACAAACAGTAACAGATCAAACTTTGCACGCTGTCGATGAAAAGTTTAAAGCCTTAGATAAAGCTCTTATTGATCGTAATAATCAATCTATACAGAATTTTGATGAGAAGATCTTAAAACTCGACGACCAAGCACATAAACTCTCTTCTAAATTTGATAACGTAACCTCGCAAGCGATTGGAGCCTTTGAACAACGTTTAGCAACTGTTGATCATTCTCTTAAAAAACATAGTGATTCCATTATTGATTCCTTTATAGAACGAAGTCAGGCTTTAGAGGATAATGCTGAAAAACTTGGTAACTTCTTGGAAGCTCATGTCTTGAAAATAAATGAGAACCTCCAAGAAAAAACAGCAGACATTACCCATGCATTTACAAATGGACGTGAAGCTATTCTTTCTGCAATTGATAAAAGTAAAGAAAGTCTGAGAGAAGAAATTCAATATGTCGACAATGCCATTGTTGATATCATACAAGAACGTTCACAAGATTTTAAAGTACAACTTTCTGATCAACGAGCTCTTATGGCAGATATGCTCGATAACGAGAAGAATAAAATTGCGGATACATTAAGAAATCAAATTGATGTTTTATCCCAAAATACTTCTCATATTGAAAAAGTTTTGGCTGATAATGTTCAAGTCGTTGATAAACAAGCTGAAAATCATATTACGAACATCATTCAATGCACTGAAAAGTTACAAGATGTCATTGTACAAAGTTGTAATACAACCCAAGATGCTTTAGAAGCACAAGCGAGAAATATTGATATCCGTGCTGATGCTCTACGTGACTCTTTAGCGATTAATAGTTTTTCTCTCAATGAAGTTCTTGCCGATCAAGCACGCACACTCGAGCAACGCATGGAAACAATCCATAATCTCATTGCAAAAAGTGATATACGTGTTGATGTTGCATTGAAACAACAGATAGATTTAGTTGAGAGCGCAATTGTTGCCAACAATAAAAATATTACTGAAACGGTTCAAGATCATATCAAAAATCTTGAAAGTCAGGCCGAAACTTTAAAGAATACTCTCTCTCAATCGAGTGGTGTTTTCTTTGAAACTCTTGAGACGCGTATGGAATCATTTGATACAAATCTAGAAGTTCGTGCACACAAAATTTTTGAACGTACAACAACGCTAGAAGAAACATTATCTGAAAAAATTAGCCAAGTATGTGAAGCTATTGATGCACAAACATCTGTTATTGAGGAACGTTCTGACACTTTAAAAACATCTCTCATGCTTAATAATGAACAAAGTCAGATAATTCAACAAGCGCTGGAAAGCAGTGTTGACAATATGCGTGTCACCTTAGAAGATTCTGTTAATACAGTGACAGATAACCTGCACAATCAGATTATAAAGGCCTCTGACATTCTTTCTTCTACAAGTGAACAAATTCTTTCTTCTGTTACAAATGTTACTGCACAAGCAGAAAATATTCTTTCAGAATCAGGAAATCGCATTGTATCAAACGTTAAAAAAACAGTTTATGATACCAGTGAAAAAGTTCTGTCCGTTTTGTCTGAACAAACAGCACATACTGTCGAAGCTTTCACAACAGCCAGTCATAATGCACAAGCATTATTGAATGAAACTATTCACACATCAACAACAGCAATAGAACAAGTCCTTAATGAACGCTGTGATGTTCTTCATCACTCTATGCAAAATCTTAAAAATAATTTAGGACATCAGCTCTCTGATGTAACGAGCCGTCTGGAAGATGCAAGAAATCAAACAGCCACACAAATTTCAGAACATGTTGGAAAAATAACAGAGCTAACAAATCACTTAAATCAAGCAGCGCAAAGTACGACAGAATCAATTGATTCTTTAACACAGCATATCGGTGAACAACTCTCTCTCTCCACACAAGATGCTGAACAAAGAATTTATGCACATAATGAATCTCTAGTGAATAGCTTAACCAAAGCTAACTCTGAAACACTTCAAACAATAACGATTATGAAGGAAGAGCTTGTTAATAATGTCTCATCCATCTTAACACAGTTGAATCAATCAATTTACAATTTTCACGAAAATAGTAATGTTTTATTATCGGCTGTTCAAAATATTGATGGGCAGTTTAATGAGAGTACGAATAATTTTTTCCGCAACACGGACCAAGTAGCAGAGCGTTTGTCAGCCTCAAATCAAGCGCTCAATACTAATGTTGAAATTCTGCAAGGACTTTCAAAGAATACCTTTGAACAAATTAATCATATAACGAGCAGTTTTGGTGAACATGCAAAGACACTTTCCCAAACTATTCATGTTCTTGAACAGTCTGAAAATTCACTTAGTGCAACACTTGAAGAAAAACATAATACGCTTTCTGTATTAAGCGATGCTCTTGTTTCAAAGTCTCATGAAATTAATCAAATGATTGGGCATTATGAAAAAATCTTCAACTTAGCACTTGAACGCTCTGATAAGAATGCGCGTAACTCCACAAATTCATTCCAACAATCACTTAATAAGCTTGTTAGTGAAGCATCAACGCGTTTTTCAGAAGCAGCAGAAGATATACGTCGCTCCGCTGATGAAGTTCGTTTAGAGCTTTCAAAGATTAATAATGATATCAATGAAAATGTAAAAAAACTTCCAGAAAAAACAAAAGAAACAACGCAAACAATTCGCACAGCTTTGAATGAACAGATTACAGCGTTACAAGATTTAGTCAGTGTTATACAAAATGATCAAAAGAGCGCACAAAAACAGCTAATATCAGCATTTCCTACATCATCAATGTTTAATCAAAAAAGTGACAGTTCCACTGAGTCTGTTAAAAAGATTGTGCCACCTAAGCCTATTTTGCAACAAGATCAAAGCAAAAAAAGACCAAATAAATGGGTATCAAATCTCTTAGAAAGAGCTTCACGTGAAGAAACATTTTATGATGCTCCCCCTAGTGAGGCTGTTTTAACATCAGTGCAAACAAAACCATCTCCTGCAAACTGCTCTCTTAATTCATTAGCTGCTGGTATAGTGCAAGCGATTAATCACAATGCCATTGTTGAGCTATGGGATCATTATCAACGTGGACAAAAAAACATCGTAACAGAACGCCTTTATACCTTAAGTGGACAAAAAATATTTGAAATGATTAAGAAAAAATATATGAGCGATTTTGGGTTTAAACGTTCAGTGAATCAATATGTTACAGATTTCGAAAAGCTCTTACGTGATATATCGCGCAGTTCTGGCTCTTCCAACTCAGTTCGCAAGTACTTGATATCAGATACCGGAAAAGTTTATACTATGCTTGCTCATGCAAGTGGTCGAATCCAATAACAAATAAGAAAGTGGAAAAAGATATTTTTTCCACTTTCTCTCTCTAGTCGTTTTAATGGCTCATCATAGAATGCTTTTCTTTCAACTGTAGCTTTGTACTTCAAAGGTTGGGATAATTGGCATGCGGTTTTCTTTGATATCCTAAGCAATAATCCTAAAGAAGCGTAATGGCTTATCAAACAACATATCATTCTAAGAATGATAAAGCATGTTTTCTATTTCCTTATCTTTTTCTTAACTCCTTTATTTTTCATATTTTCATAAAAACACAAAGATTTAATAAAATTATTTTATTTGCTAGCCTTTAATATTTTTTCATGCGTTATTATTAAAATGGCTCATAAGAGAGATTTCTATTCCTTTCTTACATGTTTTTATCCACATATTAAGCGCACTTGAAATATCTAAGTAAATATTTTTATTACATTAGGTGAATTTGAAATGAATGTATCTTATTGTACTCAACTTTCCCATTCAATATACGAGATGATTCATTATAAATTATAAAGCAAAGCGTTAATGGAATGGACTTTATGTATAGAGTGCGCAATTACAGCTGTTTTAGTGACATATTCATTGCTTAAAACAACATATTTGTCATTCTCAATGTTCCAAACTCCTTTAAAATAGCTGAATAAACAATTTATAACTGTCAAATTGTTGTTTAATTTTTTTCTACCTCCGTATAAAACTTTAAATAAAATATATATTTTATAAAAAACGAATGAAATGAATAAGAAAATTTCTTCTGTTCTTTCCTTATTTTCTAAGCATTGCAAAAAAAATAATGACTTGGTAATATAGTCGTTAGAAAATATTTTATTCTTTTGTAAACTAATCAATTTTTATGCATTTTATTAAGGAAAGAAAAACAAACGTGCGACTAACCATGAAATTATTCATGCGCACAAACCAAAAGAATTACCAAATTGGTTTTATGATCCAGAAGAATTTGCTCATGCTCACGCATTTTGATATTCAGAGAAATGAGGATCTATTAGTGGACAAAACCTTATCGTAGATAGAACACTCATATAAATACACACTAACTTGGATATCATAAAAATGTCTAGAGAACGAAATAGTGATTTAAGGTCACCAAAAGCTGAACTTGACAGTGCCGCGCTTTTTTATCACCAATACCCTAAACCTGGAAAATTGGAAATACAAGCAATAAAACCTCTTGATAATCAACGTGATTTAGCTCTTGCTTATTCTCCAGGTGTTGCAGCACCATGTCTTGCAATTCATGAAGATCCTAATCTTGCTGCTCTATATACCTCCCGTTCTAATTTAGTTGCCGTTATATCAAATGGAACTGCTGTTCTTGGTTTAGGAAATATTGGCCCACTTGCTTCAAAACCAGTTATGGAAGGCAAAGCTGTTTTATTCAAAAAATTTGCGAATATTGATGTTTTTGATATTGAAATTGATGCATCCAATGTAGAACAAATGGTACAAACGGTATCGACCTTAGAACCTACATTTGGTGGTATTAACCTTGAAGACATTAAGGCCCCTGAATGTTTTGAAATCGAAGAAAAGCTGCGTGCTAAGATGAATATTCCAGTTTTTCATGATGACCAACATGGAACTGCCATTATTGTTTCTGCTGCTGTATTAAATGCCTTAAATCTTTCAGGAAAAAAAATTGAAAATGCAAAAATAGTTACCTCAGGTGCAGGTGCTGCTGCCCTCGCTTGCCTTAATCTTTTGGTTCGTCTTGGGGCAAAAGTTGAAAATATTTGGCTTAGTGACTTGGAAGGCGTTGTTTATGAAAGTCGCAAGACCCTTATGGATCGTTGGAAAGTTAATTACGCACAAAAAACTGACGCACGAACTCTATCTGATATTATTGATAATGCAGATATTTTTCTAGGTTTATCTGCGGGTGGTGTTTTAAAGCCTGAACATCTTAAAAGAATGGCTCCAAACCCATTAATTTTAGCGCTGGCTAATCCAGTACCAGAAATTATGCCTGAAGAAGCACAGTCTATACGACCAGATGCAATGATCTGCACAGGACGCTCTGATTATCCCAATCAAGTTAATAATGTACTTTGTTTTCCCTATATCTTCCGTGGTGCATTAGACGTAGGTGCTACGGCAATTAATGAAGAAATGAAAATGGCCGCTGTTCATGCGATTGCTGCTCTTGCACGTGAAGAAACTTCAGATGTTGTAGCACGTGCATACTCAAAAGAACCTCCCAGTTTTGGTCCAGACTATTTGATTCCCTCTCCTTTTGATCCACGTTTAATACTGCGTATTGCTCCCGCTGTTGCTAAAGCAGCAATGGCAACAGGTGTCGCTATTCGTCCCATTGAAGATATGGAAGCCTACTATGATATCCTCAATCGATTTGTCTTTCTTTCTGGTTTAACGATGAAACCTGTTTTTGCAGCAGCAAAAACAGCAAAACGTAAACGCGTCATTTATGCGAATGGTGAAGATGAACGCGTCCTTCGAGCAGCACAAGTTGTCATTGAAGAACAAACAGCAACACCGCTCCTTATCGGCCGTCCACATGTCGTAGAAGCTAGATTAAAACGCTTTGGTTTAAGAATTCGTCCTGGTATAGATTTTGAATTAACAAACCCTGAAGATGACCCACGTTTTCGTGATTATGTTAATTTATTTTTTCATTATACAGGAAGACGTGGCGTTACGCCTGAAATGGCAAAAACAATAGTAAGAACATCAACAACGGCTATTGCTGCCCTCGCCGTTATGCGAGAAGAAGCAGATGCAATGATTTGTGGCTTAGAGGGACGTTTTGAACGTCAACTTGAATTGATTGAACAAATTATCGGACTTGATCCTAATGTTCACCGTTTTTCTGCTATGAGTTTACTTATCTCTCAACAGCGTACTCTTTTTCTCACAGATACTTACGTCAATGAAAATCCTTCTGCAGAAGAAATCGCTGAAATGACTGTATTGGCCGCTAAAGAAGTTGAAGCATTTGGAATAACACCAAAAGCAGCCTTATTATCACACTCAAACTTTGGTTCTAAAAACACAGAAAGTGCGCGTAAAATGCGACGTGCAACAGAAATTCTTGCCCAATTACACCCTGATTTAGAAGCAGATGGTGAAATGCACGGTGATGCTGCCCTTTCTAAAGTTTTTCGTGATCGTGTTTTTCCTGATTCTCGTCTTAAAAGTGAAGCCAATCTGCTTATTTTTCCAACACTTGATTCAGCCAATATCACGCTCAACACTGTTAGAAGCCTTACAAATGCACTTCATGTTGGTCCTATCTTGATCGGGGCAGCACGTCCCGCGCATATCTTAACACCTTCGGTAACTTCACGGGGAGTTGTTAATATAACAGCCCTTGCCGTCCTTGCGGCAAATAGAAAAAATAGTCTCGTAAAATAAATGTGCAATAAAATTTCAAAGTTTTTTAAATATTGAGGTATAGTACTTCATATACTGTAAACCTCTTTTCTCTATAGAAAAGACAGCTATATTCTGGATTAATTCTTTTTTTTAAAGAGAAAAAAGGCTAGAAGAATAGTATTAAATATATTTTGAATTTACTAACTCTATAATAAGGAATCCGTACATTGCCTTCCACGTTTGATAAAGTTGCTGATATTATTGCAGAAATCAGTGAAATTGATCGCAATACAATTACGCCTGAAAGTCATACAATTGACGATTTGGGAATCGATAGTCTTGATTTTCTTGATATTGTTTTCGCTATTGATAAAGCTTTCGGAATAAAGGTTCCACTAGAACAATGGACGCAAGAAGTCAATGAAGGCACAGTTGCAACGGAAGAGTACTTTGTTCTTAAAAATCTTTGTGCAAAAATTGATGATCTCGTTGCCTTAAAACAGGCGGAGTAATTTTTTTCACCATGCATGATCAATCTGTATTCATCACTGGTATCGGCCTCATAAGCTCTCTGGGAGAAGGAACTGATCAACATTGGAATCTCTTAAATGCTCAAGCCCGTACACCAAATCTAGATTGTACAACTTTTTCGCCCTACACGGTTCATAAAGCGCCCGAAATTGATTGGAGTTCACAGATTCCTAAAAAAAGCGATCAACGACAAATGGGAACATGGCAGCGTCTTGGTACCTATGCGGCTGGTCTTGCTCTTGATGATGCCGGCATGAAAAATAATGAACAACTCACTTCAACAATGGATATGATCGTAGCGGCAAGTGGAGGAGAGCGTGATATTACTGTTGATACACAAATTCTTTCTAAAGCGCGCACAATCGCCGATCATGCTTCTATGTTAAATGTTGCTCTTTCAACCGAACTTCGTCCAACATTATTTTTAGCACAACTTTCAAACCTTCTGGCAGGAAACATTTCAATCGTTCATAAAGTCACTGGATCTTCTCGTACATTTATGGGAGAAGAAGGCAGTGGGCTTTCTGCACTTCAAATTGCTGTAGCCCGTATTAAATCAGGACAAAGCACCCATGCTCTTGTAGGAAGTTCTTATAATGCACAAAGTTATGATATGTTGTTGGCGCATGAACTTGGTGGTCTTTTAACCCATAATGGATGGAGCCCAGTGTGGAATCGTGAAATTCACCCCGGCGGCGGTATTATAACCGGTTCTGGTGGTATCTTTCTAGTTCTTGAAAGTGGAGAGCATGCGAAAAAACGTAACGCGCGTGCTTATGCTGAAATTAGTCAAATTGTTACAGACCAAACAGATAGAACCAAAACTTCACTGAGAGAGTCAATTGCAACAATGTTGAAAACTGTGGGCGCTAAATCTGCCTTAGTCATTTCAGCAGCCTCAGGTGCTCACGAAGCAACAAAAGCAGAACAATATGCTCTTGACGATGCTGATCTATCTTATCGCGGTATTACAACATTATTTGGTTATATGCGGGAAGCACAATTTCCTCTAGCGCTTGCTCTGGCAGCACTTGCAATTGAAAAAAAACACTGTTTTCCAGCATTAAGTCCTCATGAAAAACCTTTTCCTAAAGAAGTGCGTGAAATATTTATTACAACTATTGGTATAAAAAGAGCTGAAGGTATCGTGCGTCTTACAGCTGTTTGAAGGGGAATTTCTATCGTGAAATATCATGATCATTTTGGACGTCCACTTGTAGCAATAACTGGTGTAGGCGTTGTCACATCACTAGGACGAGGAAAACATGAAAATTGGCAAAAATTAACAAGCGGTGTAAGCGGAATCCACAAAATAACACGTTTTCCCATTGAGGGATTAAACACATATATTGCTGGAACGATTGATTTCCTCAAAGAAAGTACGTTTGGTGCTTCAGCTCTTTCTGAAAAGCTTGCACATCTTGCTGCTGAAGAAGCGTTAGAACAAGCAGCTGTTGATAAAACAAATTTTAATGGACCACTTTTTCTAGCTGCTCCTCCTGTTGAACTTGAATGGAAAGCACGTTTTAGTCTTGATCAAGAGGAAAAATTCAATAATGAGCCTTCTTATGCGGATCTTCTTAAAGTCTGTAAGCATAAACTCCATGAGGCACTTTTTGAAACCACACAATTTGGTGCAATTGCAGAAAAACTTCAAAAAACATTTGGCACAAAAGGACTTCCCGTTACACTTTCCACTGCCTGTGCATCTGGTGCAACAGCAATTCAATTAGGTGTTGAGTCTATTAGACGGAGAGAGACAAATAGAGCGCTCATAATTGCGACAGATGGATCAGTTTCAGCAGAATCTCTTATTCGTTTTTCGTTACTATCTGCTCTTTCAACTCAAAATGAGCCTCCAGAAAAAGCAGCAAAGCCCTTTAGCCGTGATAGAGATGGTTTTGTTATGGCAGAAGGATCAGGCGCTCTTGTTCTTGAATCTCTTCAAAGCGCATTAAACCGTAATGCTACAGTTTTAGGAATTTTAGCTGGCTGTGGAGAAACCGCCGATGACTTTCACCGTACACGTTCAAAACCCGATGCATCACCAGCAATTGAATCCGTTCGTAAAGCCTTAGACGATGCACAAATAACCATCAATGAAATTGACTATATTAATGCCCACGGAACTTCAACACCTGAAAATGAAAAAATGGAATATCTTGCATTATCAACTGTCTTTAGTGATCTGTTAGAGCATATTCCAGTCTCTTCTAATAAATCAATGATTGGGCATACATTAACTGCTGCTGGTGCAATAGAAGCCGTTTTTTCTCTTTTAACCATTCAATCAGGGGTACTTCCACCGACAATAAATTACGATAATCCTGACCCTTCCATCCCTTTAGATGTTGTTCCTCATCATAGCCGTAAAGCCTGTGTTAATGCGGTTTTGTCAAACTCTTTTGGATTTGGTGGTCAAAATATGAGTCTTGTTATCACAGCCTATAAAGGATAATCCTTTATATAATAAAAATTTTGTAACGCTAACCTAATAACGTCTTTTAAGGGGGCTGATAATGCGTGCACTGCAACTCTTTAATGAACGTCGACTTGAAATCACCAATATTCCCTCGCCATCTTCACCTAGTCTAGGTGAAGTAACTGTGCGGATAAAAGCCGTTGCCCTTAATCATATTGATGTATGGGGATGGCGTGGCATGGCCTTTGCGAAAAGAAAAATGCCTCTCATCATTGGTGCAGAAGCCTCTGGTGAGGTTGTACAAATAGGAGATGGCGTTGAACATCTCCAACTTGGACAGATTGTCTCAATTTATGGTGCACAAACCTGCGGAGTATGCAAAGCTTGTCATGAAGGACGGGATAATCTTTGCAGTAATGTAAAGGGAGTCTACGGTTTTCATCTTGATGGATTTGCGTGTGAGTTTGTTAATCTGCCAGCACGTTTATTGGTTCCAGCACCACCCCAATGTAATGAATTGCAAGCAGCTGTTGCTCCAATTACTTTTGGTACTGTAGAACATATGCTTTTCGATAACGCAAAACTACAAGAAGGAGAAACAATCCTGATACAAGCAGGTGGTTCCGGTATTGGCTCTGCAGCTATTCAACTTGCAAAACACATGGGCTGTACAGTTATCACCACCGTAGGTTCAGATGAAAAAATTGCAAAAGCACACGCTCTTGGAGCAGATCATGTGATTAATTATCGTAAAGATCGTTTTGAAGGTGTGGTGCGGAAATTAACCCAAAAAAAAGGTGTTGACGTTGTTTTTGAACATGTTGGTGTCGATACATGGAACGGTTCTCTGTTATGTATGAAAAAAGGAGCACGCTTAGTGACTTGCGGTTCTACCTCTGGTGTTTCAGCACCAATAAATCTCATGCAATTATTCCAGCAACAGCTTAAGATATTCGGTTCATTTGGCTGCCGTATGGAAAATATGAAAAATGCCATGCAAAAAATGGCACAAAAAGCCGTACATCCTGTCATTGATACAATTGTTGGACTGGATGAAATTGATACAGCTTTAAAACGAATGGAAAGTCGTGATGTTTTTGGTAAAATTATCCTTAAAATCGATTAAATCATGATGAAACTTTCTCTTAAAAATCTCATATATCGTATTAAAATTATAGCTAAAAAAATATCCTATTTGTTATGGGCATATCTACTCTTTGGTTCTTTATTTATTCTAAAGTGTTTTCCAGCCAAAATGGGAATTTCTTTTTTTGCTTGGTTAGCAAAAAAAATTGGTCCCCTTATCCATCGTCATCAAATCACACTTGCAAACCTTAGGAGTGCATATCCAGAAAAAACAGAGCAAGAACTCCGTGCGATTGCAATAGAAATGTGGGAAAATATAGGACGTTTCCTCGCTGAATATATTTTTCTTGATAAAATTTTTGATTTTGATCCTCATGCAGACAAGCCAGGTTTCATTGAGGTTAAAGGCATTGAAATATTTGAGCGATTAAAAAATGAAAAAAAACCACATATTTTTTTCACCGCACATACTGGCAATTTTGAACTTCTGCCTATTTGTGCACAAAGTTTTGATCTTAATGTTACGGTATTATTTAGACCACCCAATAATCCCTATGTTGCCAAACGAATCCTTAAAGCACGACAAACTTCTATGGGACATCTTGTTCCCTCCAAGGCCGGTGCCGCATGGGCATTAGCAGCCAAATTAGAAGAAGGTGAAAATGTTGGTATGCTCGTTGATCAAAAATTTCGCCGCGGTATCATGGGAACATTTTTTAACAGACCTCTTAAAACAAACCCCTTAATTATAAAACTTGCTCGACAATATGACTGTGATATTTATCCAGCACGTTGTATTCGTCTACCTGGAGGACGTCATCGTTTAGAGTTATATGAACATGTAGAACTTCCACGTGATGAAAAAAATGATATCGATATAGCGGCTTCTACGCAAAAATTAAATGATATTGTTGAAACTTGGGTCCGTGAATATCCTGGACAATGGATGTGGTTACATAGACGTTGGGACATCTAACATAAGCTCTATTGCTTACAAAGGAAGTGCAAAATGTTAGCCTCAAAAGATATCAAAGATCTCACCGCAATTATCACTGCATTACGCAATCCTGATAGTGGTTGTATATGGCATAAAAAACAAACTTTTGAATCTCTCATACCCTATATGCTTGAAGAAGTTTACGAAGTCATCAATGCCATTGAACAAAAAAACCGAAGGAATCTCTGTGAAGAACTTGGTGATCTTCTTTTACAAGTTGTCTATCATGCTACTATTGCACAGGAAGAAGGCAGTTTTACTTTTGAAGATGTTGTTTATGCAATTACGGAAAAAATGATTCGGCGCCATCCTCATGTTTTTGGAAATGCTGTGCAAAAAGAACGGGGGATTATAAAAGAGGAGTGGGAATATATAAAAATCAGAGAACAGGCTGAACAAAAAAGAATGTGCGAAGAAAAAAACAACAATTCCTCCACAAGCATACTCGCAACAGTAAAACAAATCCAGCCAGCAAACCAAGAGGCACTTGCTTTACAAGAAGCAGCAGCTAAAGTAGGTTTTGATTGGCAAAAAAGTGATAAAGTTTTTGAAAAAATAGAAGAAGAACTGGAAGAGCTCAAAGAAGCCATCAAAAATAAACAAAACTCAGAGATAGAAGCAGAGTTTGGAGATCTCTACTTTATACTCCTTAATCTCGCGCGCCACTTAGCGATTGATTCACAAAAAGCATTAAAAAAAACGAATATAAAATTTCGAAATCGTTTCGCCTATATTGAAGAAAAGCTATCCACTCAATCTAAAACACTTACTGACGCATCCTTGAATGAAATGGAAGCACTTTGGAAGCAAGCTAAAAATGAACGATAAAAAATAGTAGATTTCTTCTACCTAAAAGAACAAGCGCCTCTAAAATTACTAAATTATAATTTAGCTTAGTTCAATTTGTTTTATATTGATCCTGCGTAGCAGGACGAAGTTCCACCGATTCTCCACACCCGCATGCTGAAACTTGATTAGGATTTTTAAAGACAAAACCAGACCGCAGCGTTGTCACTTCATAATCCATCTGCGTCCCTAATAAAAATAATACCGCATCATGTGCTACAAAAACACGGGCACCATTCACTTCAACAACATCCGCATCTATCCCCTTTTCTTTGACAAGAGTAATTGTATACTCCATCCCTGCACAACCACCTTTTTTGATACCAACAAGAATACCCTGTGCATCTTTTTCATCCATAATCGCTTTAACACGATCCACTGCTGCTTGCGTCAAATTTATTACCGAAAAACGGCTCATCCTTTACTCTTTTCTTAGTCCAATAGACACTTTGAAAGTTTTTCCTCTATAATATTTTATCTGATATTTTAGAAAAAAAACGAAACATAAATTAAAGCATTCTGATCTTGTTTATTTGGATAAAAATACATACCCGTAAAATGAGATTTGTGATTATACAATCCAGAACTTACAATTTTTTATCCACATAAAATGAAAATACCTCGTCTATAAAACTCTAAAAAAACGAAAACTTTTCAAAACCATACATTCACTCCTCTTCTTTTGAAAATCTTTATCTTTTTAGAAAAGTAACGATTAGGTAAGAAAAAATATACCTTCCGCACTCATTTGCTCCAATTCATACCCCTAAAGTCACCAATCTTACCCCCTCCTCACAATCTCAAAAGTAATTAAATGCATACATCTATTAACTATAGAGCTAAAAATTTAATGATCACAAAGAATTTTACAAATTCGTTATTTATCTTGAATTAACAACAAAATATTGATGTCCAAAATTTTTACTTTCAAAAGCTCTAAGTGCAAGAGCATTTTAGATTTTATTCTGTTTATTTTTTCTCTTGCCTTTAAAGAAACAGTCATTTAATCGTTTTACACGAACTCGGAGCGTAGCGCAGCTTGGTAGCGCACTTGACTGGGGGTCAAGGGGTCGTGGGTTCAAATCCCGCCGCTCCGACCATTTTTAAAATGCTATAAAATAAGCTTACTTAAAAAGTGGATTATTACGCATTTTAATTGCACACACATGAACTTTTTCTTCAACGTAAAATAATGTGCAGTG
The DNA here is from genome assembly GCF_042196545.1 of Bartonella sp. AC70YNML. Classification (NCBI taxonomy): domain Bacteria; kingdom Pseudomonadati; phylum Pseudomonadota; class Alphaproteobacteria; order Hyphomicrobiales; family Bartonellaceae; genus Bartonella; species Bartonella sp. AC70YNML. The sequence goes on along the minus strand of NZ_JBHIQK010000007.1, from coordinate 63,789 downwards.
ATATTTTATCATAAATTTGAGATAAGCTGTTTTATTAAAATGCGCTTCGTTCTTAGGAAAACACATACGAAACGCGAGACTTTTTGCCTCGCGTTTTTTATTCTTCAGAAAAATTTATAATTATCCGATCTCATATTTTCTAAATTTTCTTTACACGATAACGTCGCTGTTATCATTTTTTGTAATGGATGGTGACATCTGTACGGTTATCTTTTTTGGTTTTAATTCAGCTGGCATTTCCCTTTTAAGCTGAATATGAAGAAGCCCATCTCCAAGTTCTGCCCCAATAACCTTAACATGATCAGCCAAATGAAAACGCCGTTCAAAAGCACGCGAAGCAATACCTCGATAAAGAAACTCTCGTTCTTCAGCATCATTTTCAGGCTTTCTGTCTCCTTTAACGATCAGCTGGTTACAATGTGTTTCAATATCAATTTCATCTTGAGAAAAACCAGCAACAGCCATAGAAATTCTATAAGAATCTTCAGTTAAACGTTCAATATTATAAGGGGGATAAGAAGAAACTTCATCTGGTTGGGTTCTAGAATCAAACCAATTAAAAAGATGATCAAAACCTACTGTGGAACGATAAAATGGTGAAAAGTCTACTTGACGCATAATATTGCCCTCCTCTAGAGCGACTATAATTTATAATTGATTCACAAAGTTCCCAAATGGCAAACTTGCTTGTGAACCTGCGGCCCCATCATGGCAACCACACTATATTATCTAGTAATCGTTTTTCTTTATTTCAACTCTTTGGGACCTAAATTGATAAAAACTATCTAAAAAGCAATATACCCCTTTTTAAATCCTCTTTCTTCATTACATAAATGTCAAAGCACTAAGCGACAAATACAATGTAAAGGATTTCAATTGGAAACACCTCTTTATCCCATAGACTGGGGTTCCACTTCTCTTAATATCCATCATGATACTCTTAAAATAGCAATAGATCATGAAATTCGTTTTGCTATAACATATCCTGAGGTGGAAAAATCTAAGGGAACAATTGTTATTCTCAAAAGCTACGCAAATACTTTAGAAAAATATTTTTTATTAATAAATGAAATTTCTAAACGTGGTTTTCATACAGCAATATTTGACTGCTTTGATCAAGAAAAAACATCCTTCAAGATAAGAAAACAAAGCCGACATCATTGTTTTGATATAAATAATGATATTAATGACTTATATAAATTTCTTAAAAATATTGTTTATCCTAATTGTCCGCCGCCTTACTCTATGCTCACCTATGGCATAGGTGGATTGATAGCACTTAGCGGATTAGATCTCATTAATCATCAGTTTAATAGATTGCTCTGTGTTTCTCCCCTTTTTGCTCCATTCGGCAATAAAACGAATAGTTTTCAACATAAATTAACACAATTTCTTTCTGATATAGGTCTTGGCTTTATACCAGTGAAAAATAGGAAAAAATTAAACAAGACAAAACAAAAAAATATACAATTGGGACACACACATAAAGTGCCGCTCCCTTCCATTAAGCCCCCAACATCCCAATGGATGGCTTCAGTATTTAATGCGATTGATTCTATGAAGAGAAATGTACTTCATGGAAATTTACGAATCCCAACACTCTTTATTCTTGCCAATCAAAACAATATTGCAAACAACATTGAAGTGCGGCAATTATGCCAACACACACGTCTAACAGAAAGTATTACTATTACAGGCGCTGAACTGGATACAATTATGGTTAACGAAGATTATAAAAAACAATTTTTTGCTGCATTTGATGCCTTTATTCCCGATAATGTATCTGTAAAATAACTAAACCTTAATTTCCACTTCGCCCCATCAAAAAAGAAAATTTCTACGAGCATTGGATCTACAAACACTTTTAAATATAATAGATTTTTCTTTCCAACCACTCATATGATTTGTTTTCTAGCCTTTACAGGCAAACCATGACCTAAATATTCACCACGCATTCTAATAAAAAACTAATATACAAAGTATATCATTACATTAAAAAATATTATTTTACATCATAAAAAATAACTTAATAAAAAAACTATTTATATAAATAAAAATAATAAATCTATCTTAATATAACATGATACATATTTACAAATAAAGCATCAAAATACTATTTTTTATTTGTTATAAAATACTCATTTAATATTATATCTAGAAAATAATACTTTTCATCCATTTAAGGAAAAAACTGGAAATAAAGCGCATTTATAATATTTATTACAAATCTCTATAAAAACAAATAAATATAAAATTTCTATTTCTTAGGAGAAATTTTTAAAAACAATAAATTAACATAATATTCTTTTAATTTCTCGATATAGGAAGTCCCTACAATAATGGTTTTCATAATTTTTTTAATGGAATTCTGATAATAATCAGCAAATTTAAAAGAAAAGATAGCAATGAATCATCCTAGAAGTTTTAGAGCCCCCCTTCTTTTTTCAAAATCACATATATTTCGAATTTAACCAACTCACAACGAATATGCTGTATTGTAAATCAGAATGTAAGAATTAACCATTTTGCCATTCATTTCAATTATGAGCATTTTACCATCTTTTTTCTAAATACTCTATATTGTATAATTGATGCGGCAAAACTCTGACAAATGGAGCCATTGGAACATAATCATGAAACGAATCCTGCTCGCAGAAGATGATAACGATATGCGTCGCTTTCTCGTAAAAGCCTTAGAACGTGCAGGCTACGAAGTCGCCGATTTCGATAATGGTATTAGCGCATATGAACGTTTACAAGAAGAGCCATTTTCCCTTCTCCTGACTGATATTGTGATGCCAGAGATGGACGGAATCGAACTTGCACGACGTGCTACTGAAATTGACCCTGATTTACGAGTAATGTTCATTACAGGTTTTGCAGCGGTAGCACTCAATTCAAATAGTGATGCCCCTCCTGATGCAAAGGTTCTCTCTAAGCCATTTCACTTACGTGAACTCGTCAATGAAGTTGAAAAGATCCTTATCGCTGCTTAAAAAGTATTTTTTAAAGTTATTTGCATCTGTTGAAAGAGAAAATAAAATTAGGCATTGACGTTTGGCATTCTATATGGTGTATGCAACATCAATGAATGGGCGTGTAGCTCAGCGGGAGAGCACTACGTTGACATCGTAGGGGTCACAGGTTCAATCCCTGTCACGCCCACCATTCAATTTTATAGTATAAATAAATTATTGAATTATCGTATTCTTCCAAGGTACGGGATGCGTAAATAAAGATTCGGAAATAAGATTTTGCAACATGCCTCTACAAAGGACATACTTTACAGAGTGTTTCTAATATTTTTTTACGTTCTGATAGCGCCTCTTTGGGGAAGCCATCTAAAAAATATCAAAAACGTAATAACAGCCTCATTTTGCAACAGATTAAAAGTTTGATTTTAAAACTCTTTCCACAAGCATAGACTTCTGTTCAAAAAAACATTGTTTATTTCCTGATCTATCCCCTGTTTTTCTTAATTCTTTCATGTCTATTGGTATACACTTGTTGTTCAAACAGTTAGATATAACAACAGTCACTTCGATAGATATAAAACACTTAGCCTTAGAGCTGTATTTTGAATTTACCAATTACAGATTATAATAAAATATTAAAAAGAGTAAAAAAATACGATAAAAGCAAATTTTTTCATTCTAAAAATATATTGATTCATAATCATGTTTTATTGTTTGCCATGTTAAATGAGAAATCCAGATATCGTAATGTTTTCTCATTTCAAACCTATTTATATTGAATTAATCAAAACCGTCTCTTTTACACGTCATAAGAGGAATTAATATTAAGTAAAAATTGTATAAAAAAGCACAAAAATGCCGATAACTACCTCAAATGCTAAGATTTATCGCAACATCGGGGGCTAAAAAATAGGCAAAGTGTATGATAGTGCCGGCTTGTTACTTCATAAGCGTAAAGATGGAGGCGCTCAATGGATTTATCATTGTACTATTCACGAGCGCTAGCGTGAAGTGAGCTTTAAGAGATATCTCTTAAAACAAGCGCATAAAATGGCATTCTCCTCACACTGTATTTCTATTGAAATAATGATCACCTTGAATCGTGTGAATTTAGATCTTCAGATCTCATCTGCATAACATTTTAATGTGATTGTTATCCAATATTAAAATACCTCTAATATGATGTACAAACTATAAAGAAATAAGAAAAAACATTTGAAAATTTAAATATGAAATCTAAAAACTTAATTCTGAGATACAATCTATCTCCATTCATATAAATACACAGCATATATTCTTAAACCGATAAGACTAAGAAAACCTAAATATTGATGAATATCTATAACCACACCTGAGAAACAGTGATAATCACGTTAAATCAAATTGTCCGCAAATGCCTCTCATTGAAAAAAACAATATCTTATCTGGGCGGCACATATAACACCTTCTTATACGAAAAAACTATAAAAAAGCAATTCGTTATGAATCCACTGCTTCCAAGACAAGAAGATATTCTCCACCTCTTGTGCCGCCTGTAAATTCTCATCATAAACAGATATCGTTTTTATTCTTCAATGTTTCATAAACTGTTCTAAATCACATCCATCATGCCTTGTATATAATCAAAGTCGATCTTACTAAAGGTCATGCTGAAAAATATAATAATATTATTCATAAAAAATAAAAAAATTACAATAGATGTTTTTTTTGCAATTTCACCAGCATTAGCAGCAATGCTTAAATCTAATCTAAGAAATAAAATATTCATTTTCAGAAAAATGAAAAGAAGCTCTTAAAAAAGAATTTTTACAATCTGTTTCCTAAAGCATGTAATGTAGTAGCAACACGCGGCACGAAAATGCAATGCTATAAGTTTCAGTAATCAAAAACAATTTTTACTGAAAAAAGGTAAAACAGCATTATTTTATACTAAAACAGTCAATAGAAAAACGTTTAGCAACAAAATCAACCAAAAAACATCAAAAAGGTTCGGGATTATACAGAAAAATAAGCTAATACAATAAGAGGAAAACTCTCTTTATAGCCTATTGATATTATTTAAACATGGTGATCCCGACAGGATTCGAACCTGTGACCCACGGCTTAGAAGGCCGTTGCTCTATCCAGCTGAGCTACGGGACCCAACTGATTATTTTCTCAATTCAAAATAGCATTTTTAATTCAATGTGTCCAAGGTTGCTGCCGATCACTGCGAAAATTATCAGAATAAGAAATAGCACGTCGAATCGATGTATGTTTCTTTTCTACACGGTAAGAGATAGCATTCTTACGTGCAAAAGCAATCGCTTCTTCTTTCCTATTAAATCGGATCCTTACCTGATTATTCATATCAGACGTTGCCGTGTATCCCATAAGAGGTTCAAGCATTTTTTCTTTCATCGGCTCATACTCTAGAACCCAAAAACTTGTATTCCCCTTACCTGACTGCATAGCTGTCTTAGCAGGACTATAAATACGTGCGATCATGTCTTTTTCCTTCAGATTAAACAACGCTTGAATGATAGTTTCTCATCACACGTACCCAATTTGGTCATTTTCACACACTCAATCAAATATGGTCGGAGCGATAGGATTCGAACCTACGACCCCCTGATCCCAAATCAGGTGCGCTACCAGGCTGCGCTACGCTCCGCCATTTACATTTACTTGATGCACATTTCCTAAAATTTTCACAACAGAAGTGCAAGAGAAAAACACACTTTTTTTAAATTTTGTTGCATTTCTTTACAAAAAAGAACATTTTTTAATTTTTTCCCCTACTCAATAACAAATTTATTGACAAATAGTAGAAAATAACCTCCGTAAAAAATCCAATCTATATTAAAAAAGAATGAATTTCTCTATAAAGACTTCATAATTTTTATCCTGTTTTAAGCAAGCTCTCACTGTATCAAAACGCATTTCACAGATACAGTTTTAGAAAAAAACAACTTAAATATCATAGAAAAATTTTCCCAAAGAGAACATAAGCCAAAGAATTCAGCTGTATTAAGCTTTTTTCTCCTCTTTTTCTATCTTCCCAAGGACTCTTTTATTAAAAACTCTAGAATCTACGACAATTCATATTCATAAACAACAAACATTTTTTCAAAGCACAAAGGTTTCATTATAAATAAAGTGCTCTTTTTAAAAAAATTTTCAAATGCGAAGATGAAAAAAATTCAATATCATACAATAAAATCTCAAAGTTATTTAAAATAATCACATGACAAAAGTAAAAAACACTATTTTTCTCTCTTATATAGATATCCAAAAAAGAAAAAATTTAAATGACTTGTCTTTTCACATATTGAAACGATAATAAAAGGTCAGAATAGGTAAGCCGCGATAAAGAGTATTTACGGATTTCTTCTATTCAAAACTTCAGCAATAACAGCACGTGTTATTTTTCTTTTTCTTTGTAATGCCAACTGATCAACAGAATCAATAACACGCTTCAATGAAAATAAAGAACGTTCACAACGACTTACAAGGTAATAAACCGTATCTGGATGTACAATAAGTTGCCTATCGGAAAAAAGCTTAAAAGCAACAGCTGTTAACAATGCATCATCAGGCTGATTAATTTCAACGAACATCACCGAATTAAGACGACTTTTTAGATCATTTAACGTTAAATTCCAAGCGGAAGGAAGTGTTCGTGCCGTCATCAATAAAGTAGCTTGTCGTGCATCAAGATTTGTTTGCTTAATACTGTTAATTAAATGAAAAAGTTCTGTCTCATTGATTTCACCTGTATCAATATCCTCTATTAAAAATGATCTGCCTAAAGAAGCCATAGTAACAGCCTGATCAAGTTCATTGTACTGAATCCTGAAAGCATCTGCTTTTTGGAGCCATATATTAGAAAAGTGCGTTTTTCCAGATCCTTCTTTACCAACTAAAACTGCAATAGGTAAGCTCCAATTGGGCCAGTGATCAATAAGCTGAAAAGCCATACGATTACTTTCCGTTACCACTAAATCCTCAAATTGAAAAATCGGATCATAAGGAAAATTTAAAGATAATTGCGTTTCACACCCATTCATTTTAGCGGCTCCGAATTTCCGCTTCGCGAATACATCTGAGAACTCAGATAAGTATGAAGAGCAAAACGAACTAAAACGCCAACAGCCGCTGCCGCAGGAACAGCAACAAGCATACCAGTAAAACCAAAGAGTGAAGAAAAAGCAAAAAGTGAAAACATCAACCATACGGGATGTAATCCCACTGATGAACCTACAAGCTTGGGTTGAAGAATATAACCTTCAATAAATTGACCAATTAAAAAAAGTGCCATCACAACAATGATTCCCCCCCAATTATTGGGATAAAACTGGACCCATGCAATACCAACAGAAAGGAGCAAACCACTCATTGTGCCGATATAAGGAACAAAGCTAATAAGACCAATAAACATACCAATCAAAAGACTAAAATTGAGTCCTGCAATCGTTAAACCAATAGCATAATAGCCTCCCAATATGAGACAAACTGTTCCTTGTCCACGAACAAAGCCTGCAATAGCTCTATCCATTTCATGAAAAATACTACGGACGGTTTCAAGATGATCACGCGGTATTAACGAATCGATTGCTGTTACCATACGTGGCCAATCTAATAACATATAAAATGCCACCACAGGTGCCACAACAAATAGGCTAACGATATTAACGATAGATTTTCCTGACTTTAAAAGTGAATTCAAAAGAGACGTAATAAAATCCGAACCTTCGCCCAAAAATCCTTTAATATTATTCCGTAATTCATTTGGATCACTTCCAAAATAGCGCCTTAACCAATCAAAATCATGCTCAACAAAAAAGGTTTGAATACGATTAATATAAACAGGTAAACCATCACTCATAAACTGCTGTATTTGCCAACTAATAACAGGAATCAAAATAACTAAAGCAGCAACAAAGATAATAACAATAAATAAGGTAATAAGGACAGTCCCAAACACACGACGAATACCAAATTTTTCAAGTAATTGAACAATGGGATTGAGAAAATAAGCCAACACAATCCCTGCCACAAAAGGAAGCAAAATCGATCCAAAAACAAACATAAAAAGAATGAAAAAAATCAGCGTACCCAGCCAAAAAAAGATTTGTCTTTTCATATTATTCGGCAACGGTAATTGAGTATACGCTGGCACATAAGTCTTATAACGATCACGAGATGTATTCTCACTCACTTTCTTTCTCATAAGTTTCCAAGAAGACTGTCCGTGATTATCTGATATCTTGCTCATAAAATATCCTAAAAAAAACTTCACAAAGAATTATAAACAACTTCAAAATAAGCTACAAGAAAAGTTGCTTATTTTCTTATCAATATCTCTTGCAGAGAGAACTCTATCATGGCATTGCATAATATCAAAACCTGATTTTCCATTAAAGGAAGGCTCCAATGAGCAATCAAGATCTTATAAAGAATAAATCCAAAGTCGGCCTTACCTACACAAAAGCCGGTGTAAACATCGATATGGGTAATGCCATGGTAGAAAAAATCAAACCCTTTATACGCGCTACAAAACGAGCCGGAGCAGATGCAGAAATTGGTGGGTTTGGTGGCCTTTTTGATTTAAAAGCCGCTGGCTTTACAGATCCTATCCTCGTAGCAGCCAATGATGGAGTGGGAACAAAATTAAAAATTGCTATCGAAGTAGGTCACCATAATACTGTAGGTATTGATCTCGTTGCTATGTGTGTCAATGATTTACTTGTACAAGGAGCTGAACCGCTTTTTTTTCTGGATTATTTTGCAACTGGAAAGCTCGACCCTGAACAAGGGGCTGCGATTGTTTCTGGTATTGCAGAAGGATGTAAACAAGCCGGTGCTGCTCTTATTGGAGGAGAAACTGCAGAAATGCCAGGAATGTATGCAGAGGGAGATTATGATCTAGCCGGTTTTGCTGTAGGAGCATGCGAACGCAGCAAGCTACTCCCTTCAAAAGATTTGATAGAAGGTGATGTTATATTAGGTCTAAGCTCCTCTGGAATTCATTCCAATGGCTTTTCGCTTGTTCGACGAATCATCCAGCAAAATTATCTCAAATGGAATGACCCTGCCCCTTTTTCCCCTGAAAACAGCCTTGGTATAGCACTTCTTACACCAACACGCATTTATGTAAAATCGCTTCTTCCCATCATGCGAAAATATGAAGGGATTAAAGCTCTTGCTCATATTACGGGTGGAGGCTTTCCTGAAAATATTCCACGTGTCCTTCCATCTTCTCTCTGCGCTGAAATTAATCTTTCTACCATCAATGTTCCAGCAGTATTTTCATGGATTGCCAAACAAGGTAAAATAGAAGAAACAGAAATGTTAAGAACATTCAATTGTGGTATTGGCATGATCATTATCGTAGCACAGCATGCAGCTGAAGCAATTACACAAGCTCTTGAAAGAAAAGGAGAAACTGTAACTCCACTTGGCATTTTAATAAAACGCCAAGATCAAAATAAAGGAATACTTTATAAAGGGGTACTGAATTTATGAAAAAAAAAATTGTCGTTTTTATTTCTGGTAATGGTTCGAATATGGTCGCCCTTGCTCAAGCAAGCCAACAAACGGAATATCCTGCTGAAATTGTCGCTGTTATTTGCGATAATCCGCGTGCAAATGGTATTGAAAAGGCACAAAATCATAACTTACCCATTCATATTGTTGATCGTAAAGTTTACAAAACAAAAGAAGAGCATGAAGAAAATATTTTTACGATTTTAGATCAATATAAACCAGATTTTCTCTGCTTTGCAGGGTATATGCGCCTTATCTCACCACGTTTTGTAAAACTTTATGAAGGACGAATTTTAAACATTCATCCTTCTCTTTTGCCTTCATTTAAAGGCTTAAACACACATGAAAAAGCTTTACAAGCAGGTGTAAAAATTACGGGTTGCACTGTTCATCTTGTTACAGAAGACGTGGATGCAGGAAAAATCCTTGCTCAAGCAGCCGTTCCAGTCTATCCCCATGATACTGCTGAGCGCTTAGCAGAAAGAGTTCTTAAAGTAGAGCATAAACTCTACCCCGAAGCCTTAAAAGCATTTATTGAAGGAAAGAGCAAAATGATAGATACGCAACAACAGCTTTTATCTTTTTGAGTGTATCAACAATCTATTAATCAGCATATTTCAATGCTTTACACATAGTTTCTGCTCAGTATCTACAATTGAAAATCTCTATGAAATGTTGACATAATAGAGCCCATCTCTTCAATAAATTTTTGCACAAAACATGTGATTTTTTTGAATTTTATTTCATTTTCAAAATTCTTCTTCTTTATTTAATTCTATGACATTATCATAAGCTCTATTTATCAAAATGCTCTCGTATTTAGCCTAAAAAATCTTAAAATACGCACTTTTTCTATTGCATAAATTTTTGCTCATGACGAAAGTGTTTCTTTAACTGTTACAGCTAACTGTTTGAGTGTAAAAGGTTTAGATAAAAAACCAAAAACAGCATCTTGTGGAAGATTTTTAGCAAAAGCATCTTTTGCATATCCAGAAACGAAAAGAAATTTGATACCAGGATAGTTTTTACGGACTTCCTTCAATAAAGTGGGCCCATCCATTTCTGGCATCACCACATCGGAAACAATAATATCAACATCTCCTTTTTGTTCCTCAAGAATAGAGAGTGCTTCCACCCCACTTGCAGCCTCTAAAACCGTATATCCTCTCATTTGAAGAGCTCTTACCCCCCCCATTCTGACCGCATCTTCATCTTCAACCAATAAAACAGTCGCAGATCCTGTTAAGTCTATATTTTTATCTTTCTCTTCATCTTTTTCAACCTTTTGAGAAATTTCTCCTTTTATATTGGGGATATAACGGGGAAGAAAAATATGAAATGTTGCTCCTTCACCTTCTTTACTTTCACAATAAATATACCCACCGCTCTGCTTGATAATTCCATAAACCATTGATAAACCAAGTCCTGTTCCTTTTCCAACTTCTTTTGTTGTAAAAAATGGCTCAAACATTTTTTCTTGTATAGCAGCAGATATACCAGCTCCTGTATCTGAAATAGTCAATTGCACATACTCGCCAATTGCTAATCCAAGATGATTAAATTCAGCACTTTGTTGCTTTGTAATATTATTTGTCGCAATCGTAACAATACCTCCATCTAACATGGCATCACGCGCATTAATAACCAAATTCATAATAACACGCTGAAAAGATGCTTGATCAACTTCAACGCTCCACAAATCTCTTCCATGAATAATTTTTAACTGAATATTATTACCCAAAAGTGGTAAAATAAGATTGCGAATGTCTGATAAAAACTCTGTAAAATCAACTTCTTCAGGTCGAAGTGTTTGCTTTCTAGAAAAAGCTAATAATTGCTGTACAAGAGCAGCTGCACGATTAGCATTATTTTTAATATTGATCAGATCAGCATGAGCAGGATCAGAACTACGATGCGTATTTAAAAGAAGATCACACGACATTAAAATTGCTGTTAAAACATTATTAAAATCATGAGCAATACCGCCAGCCAATTGTCCTACAGCTTGCATCTTCTGACTTTGCATCATTTTATCTTCAAGAGTTTTTTGTTCGGTTGTTTCAATCACAGAGATAATAAGCAAATCTTGCAATACATCACCATGATAGGGCGGTACAGACATAATATGGAGCCGTAAATGGCATTCTTCATTTTTTTCTAAAACAGTTTCTAGAGAAACAAAATAATTTTTATTTGTTGCAATTCTCTGAAAAGAACGCTCTAACTGCACACAATCACGACGAGAAATAACATCATAAAAATTGACAGCTTTGTCCATACATCCCGTGAGTGATGAAAAAGCTTTATTCATATGAACCAATTGCCCTGCATGATCCACCACGGCTATTGCAAAAGGACTCGCATCAAAATATTCTCCTAATATACGGGGTAATTTTAATTGACCGTCCTCTTCTTTTTGTATTTGTTGTGGAATGATCACAATACGATAAATAGCCTCCTCTTCTAAGAGAGAAGAAACAGATATAAGACAATGGAATATTTTCTCACAAGTCGTGTGTGAATTTAAACATAACGAAAGCCTATAAGGTAAAGAGTAACCTGAACTTTGATATCTGTTGGTTTGTAAACAGATATCACTCCATGAGCTCTTAGCGCCAACGCTATCAAATAACGAATCAAAATTATATTGACCAATTGAGAAATTAGCTAAATCAATTGAAAACCATTCTGCAAAAGTCGCATTGGCATAAAGAATAGTTCCTTGTCTATTAACGGATACAAAACCAATAAAAGCTTGATCCAAGTGATTGATAGCCTCTTGAAGGTTCGAGAAAAAAACTTCTCGCGTTTGTTGTAAGTGCGAAATATCAGTAATACGCCAAAATAAAAGCTTTTTTTTCTGTTTTGTGATAGGTTGAATGGAAATATTATACCAAACAGAATTTTTTGGTGTAGAATCGGTAAAAATTGGCTGTTCTACTCTTAATTCCTCTTGCGCTGCAAGATTATTACAGGCTGCAACCTTTAAACGGTACGAGAGGGCACCAGCTCCTGGAAGATCCGCAATAACCCTATAACAAGACACTTCAGGCCTATAGGTCAGAATTTTTCGATAGTTTTGATTAGAATAATAAACAAAACCAGAAAGATCAGAGATTACAATTGCATCATCGCTCCTATTAAAGATGCTAAAATCAAAATCTTCATGCGACCACACATGATATCTTAAAATTCCCATTCCATACAAAACGAGTGTTGCAACACCGATCATTGCTAGAATCAAAAAAGATATTGATATCGCCTGTTGCAAATAGTTTTGTGTATAAAAAAAACCTAAAATACCCACAATGAAAAGAAAACCTAATACAAAAACAACACCAAAAATAACAACTCTCCGATGAAACGAAGACGCTGATCTTTCATTATTCTCAAAATCTTTATCCATCTCTCTTTGCCTTAGCTTATAGCTATTTCTTATGTCACAAAACTTCCTTTATATTCGTTGTTATGTTGTTATAAAGTATATACTATGATATTATCTAAGATAAGATCGCTTAATATTCAAAAGTTTATTTCTTACGTTATAAGTGAACCTTTTGAGGGTATGTTTATAAATTTATCTCAATAAAAAATAATATTTCCATACAAAATGGGAGAAAATCTATGTATATCTGGTTATCAGAGCAAATAGGTGTATCTGCGGCAAACATAACGATAAGCTTTTTGATTTTTTTAATAACAATCGCAGCTATTACCATAATTATCGTATTTTTACGCCGTTTAAATACAAGAAGATTCAACATTAATAGAAAAAAAAGCCTATCGCGATTAGCATTATGTGAAGTAATTTCTATAGATCGAGCACGCCGCCTTGTTTTAATCCGTTGCGATAATAAAGAACATTTGCTCCTTATTGGTGGATTAACAGATATGGTTGTAGAATCCGATATTACCGGTACATCCAAAATACAAAAGAGAGAAACACACACACATCTAAATTCCACCTCTACAGAAAGAAACGATATATCGGATAAAAGTCCCTCTCCTTTTACGAATCAAGCGGTAAAAGATTCAGCCATCACCGCCGAAATTGAGGGGCGGCAAGAACCATCTTTATTCATTCCTACCCCTCAAAAATAAAAATATACAATTTTATCACCACGAATTTCGTTTGTTTATCATCTTAATAACCTTACCTTAATCATCGCGATAAACTCTTTCACGTCGTTCGTGACGTTCTTGCGCTTCCAATGACAAAACGGCTATCGGCCGAGCCTCAAGACGCTTTATACTAATGGGTTCGCCGGTTTCTTCACAAAAACCGTATGTCCCATTATCAATGCGCTCTAAAGCAGCATCTATTTTTGAAATAAGTTTCCTCTGACGATCACGAGCACGTAATTCGATTGTACGATCAGTTTCACAAGAAGCCCGATCAGTCAAATCGGGTTGACCAACATTCTCTTCCTGCAAATTTTCCAAAGTCTCACGAGCTTCTTTTAATATATCATTCTTCCAAGAAACCAATTTAGCACGAAAATACGCCTTTTGCCGCTCATTCATAAAAGGCTCATCTTCACTAGGGCGATATTGACCATAAATCTCTTCGCTCATGCAATAAAAAACCTCCACATATGCTATGTGCGGTCTATATATTGTGCAATACCCATCAACACAAGAGTAAAATGTTTTTTCATAACAATCGACGAATATATTTAAATGTACTGTTTAGATTTGATCACTTTATTTATGTAGATTGAACTCTTGATTAAATCTCATCCAGAATCATTTTTCTCGCTTATTGAAAAACCTTAAAAAGAAGGAAATCAGATATCAGAGTCATCCCTCCCCTACTCTCTACATTGTTTAAAATCTAAATGAAGCAACAATAAATCATTTCATCAATGCAAAAAATAAAATCTTTATAAAGGCAAAGTGTGATATTCACGTTTCAAATACATCAAAGCATCTTTTTCTTTATTACAGTTAATTGCAACAACCTCACCAATCAAAACACAATGAGTTGCGTGTTCGTGCCAACAAATCAAACGACAATCAAACGACGCTAGAGCGTCTGAAAGACTAGGCGCCCCCGTTTGCAAAGCTCCCCATTGAGCAACATCAAAACGCTCATTTTGTGTAGAATTGCAACGCCTCGAAAAAACATCCGCTAATGAGCGATGTTTTCCTGCCAAGCTATTAACACAAAAATTTCCATTCTCCATAAATACCTGATTCTTTAAATTATGACGCATAAGACAAACAAGAAGGGTTGGAGGATTATCAGATAAAGAACAACACGCCGAAACAGTCACCCCGCGTCTTCCCTTAATACCATTTGTTGTCACAATATGCACAGCTCCTGCAAAAAGACTCATGGCGTCTCGATATTCTTGGGAAGAAACCGCAATAGTATGTTTATGTTGAAGTTCAGGCATCAAATATGTTTTATGATTCGACATATCTTTCACTTATAAAGCTTTAAAATTTCAAGCGATCTTTCCATAAAAAGACCTATAATACATATTTTTTCTTTTCCGTCATAACACAAAAAATATTTGTGTATACACAGCGATATGATAAAAACTGCCAATCTAAGGAGATTTTAATGCCCCATGCTCATCTCATTTCGCCTTCTCTCTTGGCTTCTGATTTTTCTAAACTTGGACAAGAAATGTTAGATGTTATTGATGCTGGTGCAGATTGGCTTCATCTTGATATTATGGATGGGCACTTTGTTCCTAACATCACCTTTGGTCCTGAAATCGTCAAAGCTCTGCGCCCATTAACAAAAGCAATATTTGATGTCCACCTGATGATCGCACCAGTAGACCCTTATTTAGAAGCTTTTGCAAAAGCAGGTTCAGATATTATAACTATTCATGCTGAAGCAGGTCCACATCTTCATCGTTCACTCCAAACAATCAAAAAAATGGGGAAAAAAGCAGGAATCGCACTCAATCCAAGCACCCCTGAACATATGCTTGAATATTTGCTTGATCAATTAGATCTCATTCTCATCATGACGGTCAATCCCGGTTTTGGTGGACAAAGTTTTATTCCAGAAATAAAAGATAAAATTAAGCGCGTTAAAAGCATGATTGCAAACCGCCCTATTGACCTTGAAGTTGATGGTGGTATCACCGTTGATACAATTGGGATAGCTGCAAAAGCTGGTGCAAATGTATTTGTCGCAGGCTCTGCAATTTATAAAGATGGAAATAAAGAGCTTTACAAAACACGTATTAGTGCATTGCGCCAAGCCGCAATCCTCTCACAACAAGGAAAAAAATAATGATCGCACGTTATTCCCGCCCTGCAATGGTAACAATTTGGTCTCCCGAAACAAAATATCGTATTTGGTTTGAAATTGAAGCCCATGCCTGTGATGCCCTTGCTCACTTAGGGATTATTCCGAAAGAAGCCGCCAAAGTCATTTGGGAAAAAGGGGCAGCAGCTAAATTTGATGTCAATCGCATTGATGAAATTGAAGCAATTACCAAACATGATGTTATCGCATTTCTAACCCACCTCGCTGAATTCATTGGACCAGAAGCACGTTTTATCCACCAAGGTATGACATCATCTGATGTTCTCGATACAACGCTGAACATTCAATTGATGCGTGCGAGTGATATTTTGCTAGAGGATATAGATCAACTTCTTGAAGCATTAAAAAGACGTGCTTTTGAGCATAAAGAAACAATCACCATTGGGCGGAGTCATGGCATTCATGCTGAACCGACAACTTTTGGAATCAAGTTTGCTCTTGCATACGCTGAATTTTCCCGTTGTCGCAAACGTCTTCTTGCCGCACGAGAAGAAATTTCTACTTGCGCGATTTCAGGAGCTGTAGGAACTTTTGCTAATATCGATCCACGCGTTGAAGAACATGTAGCAAAAGCCTTGAGGATGCGTGCTGAACCGGTTTCCACCCAAGTAATACCAAGAGATCGTCATGCTATGTTTTTTGCAACACTTGGTGTTATTGCTTCCTCTATTGAAAGGCTAGCAATAGAAATACGCCATTTACAACGAACAGAAGTTCTTGAAGCAGAGGAACATTTCTCACCTGGGCAAAAAGGTTCATCGGCAATGCCTCATAAACGTAATCCAGTTTTAACAGAAAATTTAACTGGACTAGCCCGTATGGTACGTGCATTTGCACTCCCGGCCATGGAAAATGTAGCTCTTTGGCATGAACGTGATATTTCCCATTCATCTGTTGAGCGTTATATTGCTCCAGATGCGACGATTACACTTGATTTTGCTCTTTCTCGCCTCACATCTGTCATTGAAAATCTCATTGTCTATCCAGAAAATATGCAAAAAAATCTCAATAAATTCCGCGGTCTTGTTCACTCACAACGGGTTCTTTTAGCACTCACACAAGCAGGGATTAGTCGTGAAGATTCTTATCGGATTGTACAACGAAATGCGATGAAAGTTTGGGAACAAGGAAAAGATTTTTTAGAAGAACTCCTCAACGACAAAGATGTTACCAAAGCTTTAAGTGAAGAAGAACTTCGCGAAAAATTTGATCTTTCTTACCACACCAAACATATAAATACGATTTTTAAACGTGTTTTTGAAGAACAATAAAGCGACATAGAAAACCAAAATCCATTCCACCTATGATCAAAAATCTGTTGTAACAAAGAAAACAATTCATGAAAGCAAATCAACTCGATATTCTTATTGTTCCTGGCTACAAAGGATCTGGTCCAGATCATTGGCAAACACGCTGGGAAAAAAAATTGTCGACAGCCCGCCGCATTGAACAACTCCATTGGTCAAAGCCTGTTTGTGAAGAGTGGGTTAACAAAGTTAAAACCGCCATCGCAAAAGCTCAAAGGCCTGTTATGCTTATTGCTCATTCATTAGGAGTTCCCAGTGTTATTCATGCAACTGTACAAAATACAGAAAAAATTTGTGGCGCTTTCTTTGTTGCACCTCCAGATGTCGCCAATGAAAAAATACGTCCCAAACATTTAATGACATTTGGCCCCTATCATCGCCAAAAGCTTTCTTTTCCTTCTATTGTCATAGCCAGTCGCAACGATGAGTTTTGTCAATTTTCAGTAGCAGAAAAAATTGCCAATGATTGGGGATCACTCTTTGTTGATGCTGGGTATTCTGGCCATATTAACGCAGAATCCGGACACGGACCTTGGCCTGAAGGGCTTATGGTCCTCTCTCACTTTCTTGCAAAAATTTGATCCAAAAGAGATGATCTTCTTTCTCATCGCTTATGTATCTTCACCTTTGGATAAACGTGTAATGACAAAAATTATAAAAGTATCATAGCAATATCATTGAGAAATTCTATCAATTAGGATAGTATCATTTATCAATGTTATTAAAAACCTCTCAAGATAAATAGAGAATCATGATGAATCGTCGCCACCGTATTTATGAAGGCAAGGCTAAAATTTTATATGAAGGACCTGAACCAGGGACTTATATTCAGTTTTTTAAAGATGATGCAACTGCCTTTAATGCAAAAAAACATGAAATTATCGATGGAAAGGGGGTTTTAAACAACCGAATTTCGGAACATATTTTTAGCCATCTTGGACGTTTGGGCATCCCAACACATTTTATCAAACGTATAAACATGCGCGAACAGCTTATTAAAGCGGTGGAAATCATTCCGTTGGAAGTTGTTGTTCGCAATGTTGCTGCCGGCTCTCTTGCTAAGCGTTTAGGACTGGAAGAAGGAACCCTGCTTCCGCAATCCATCATTGAATTCTACTATAAAAATGATTCTCTCGATGATCCTATGGTAACGGAAGAACATATCACAACTTTTGGGTGGGCTGTCCCACAAGAGATAGAAGATATCATGCAACTTTCAATTCGTATTAATGATTTTCTTTCTGGGCTTTTTGCCGGTGTTAACATCCAATTAATTGATTTTAAAATGGAATTTGGTCGCCTGTGGGAAGATGAAACAATGCGCATTGTTCTTGCTGATGAAATCTCTCCTGATTCTGCACGACTATGGGATATGCACACACAAGAAAAAATGGATAAAGACCGTTTTCGTCGTGATATGGGTGGGCTTATTAATGCCTATCAAGAAGTTGCCAAACGTCTTGGTATTATGAATGAAAATGAACCTACACGACCAAGTGGTCCCGTTCTCGTAAAATAAAAACAAGGTAAAATATTATCACCTTATATAAATACCCCCTCTTCAAAGGAGAGGTTCTTTTAACAACAGGAAGCAAAAAATGAAAGCACGCATTACAGTTACTTTAAGAGAAAGCGTTCTTGATCCACAAGGAGAAGCAATTGTTGGTGCTTTAAAAAGTTTAGCTTTCGAGGGCATTCATTCCATTCGTCAAGGAAAGGTTTTTGATATTGTTCTTGATGATCTACCTTCTGAAAGCGCAAAGAAAAAACTTAACCAGATGTGTGAAGAGTTACTCGTAAATACTGTCATCGAAAATTATACAATCGAACTTCTTTAAGTGGAACGCTCATGAAAACTGCTATCATTCAACTTCCTGGATTAAATCGTGACCGAGATATGATTGCAGCATTACATCATATAACGGGAGTTGAACCACTAAAAATTTGGCAAACAGAAACAACAATTCCAGATGTAGATGTTATTATTATTCCTGGTGGTTTTTCTTATGGCGACTACTTAAGGTGTGGCGCTATTGGAGCGCGAACCCCTATCTTAAAGGCCATTCGTGAAAAAGCACAAGAAGGGACTACAATAATAGGGATCTGTAATGGATTTCAAATTTTGTTGGAAGCTGGATTATTACCCGGTACTTTAATGCGTAACGCTTCTTTAAAATTTGTTTGTCGTGAAATCAAACTTGAAGTCGTTAACGCCAAGACAAAATTTTCTCGATATTATTCTAAAGGACAAATTATTCGTTGTCCCGTTGCCCATCACGATGGGAATTATTTTGTTGATAGTGAAACATTAAAACAAATGGAAGATAATCAACAAATTGTTTTTCGTTATGCAGAAAATACAAATCCTAATGGCTCAATAAAAGATATTGCTGGTATTGTTAATAAAGCTGGTAATATTCTTGGTATGATGCCTCATCCTGAAAACTTTATTGAACCCGCTCATGGAGGTGTTGACGGTCGTTTACTTTTTCAAAGTGCTTTAGAGTTAGCAAATGGATGATGCCGAAAAATTCTTGTGCTCCATAATTATAAAAAACAAAGGTCTATATCTTGCGTCGTAAATCCATGAACGGAATTATTCACAAACAACAATGGATATTATTTTCTAAATACATAATTATTTAAGATCGTTTTTGGTCTTAAATCCCATCAAACAAACGAACAAAATCTTCAGCTTACGGTCTATGAATATTTTTATTATTAAACAACATTATTGCTTATAATAGCTGCTAGATAGAAACTAAAATGCTAAATTTCAGTTAATTTAACGGATAAATACTCATGAAGCCTTGCGATAACATCACTATTACACCAGAGCTCATTGCACAACACGGGCTAAAAGAAGATGAATATCAACGTATCCTGACGTTAATCGGTAGAGAGCCAACATTTACTGAACTAGGAATTTTTTCTGCAATGTGGAACGAACATTGTTCTTATAAATCCTCTAAAAAATGGCTAAAAACTCTTCCAACAGAAGGAAAGTGTGTCATTCAAGGGCCTGGTGAAAATGCTGGCGTTGTTGATATTGGTGAAGGGGAATGTGTGGTTTTTAAAATGGAAAGCCATAACCATCCTTCTTATATTGAACCTTATCAAGGTGCAGCAACAGGTGTTGGTGGTATTTTACGTGATGTCTTCACAATGGGAGCCCGTCCTGTCGCCGCTATGAATGCATTGCGATTTGGCGCTCCTGATCATCCACGAACACGCCATCTTGTTTCCGGTGTTGTTTCTGGTATTGGTGGTTACAGCAATGCTTTTGGCGTTCCAACGGTTGGTGGAGAAGTAAATTTTGATGAGCGTTATAATGGCAATATCCTTGTTAACGCTTTTGTAGCCGGTATTGCAAAGACAGACGCCCTTTTTTATTCTAAAGCGCAAGGCATCGGACTCCCTGTTGTTTATCTTGGGGCAAAAACAGGGCGAGATGGTGTCGGTGGAGCAACAATGGCTTCTGCTGAATTCGATGATTCAATCAGTGAAAAACGTCCAACCGTTCAAGTCGGTGATCCTTTTACAGAAAAGTGTCTTCTTGAAGCATGTTTAGAGCTCATGGAACTTGGAGCTGTGGTTGCTATTCAAGATATGGGAGCTGCAGGTCTCACCTCTTCTGCCGTTGAAATGGGTGCAAAAGGCAATCTAGGAATACAGCTTAATCTTGATGCAGTTCCCGTTCGTGAAGAAAACATGACAGCCTATGAAATGATGCTTTCTGAAAGCCAAGAGCGTATGCTCATGGTTCTTAAACCAGAGTTAGAAAAGCAAGCAGCAGCAATTTTTCATAAATGGGGGCTCCATTTTTCCATTATTGGAAAAACAACCAATGATCTACGTTTCCGTGTATTTCATCAAGGGAAAGAAGTTGTTAATCTTCCCATCAAAGAACTTGGTGATGAAGCACCTGTTTATGACCGTCCTTGGAGTGAACCTGCAAAAAAAACACTCCTGAAAACAGAAGACGTCAAAAAAGTTAACAATCTTGGTGATGCGCTTTTGAGCTTATTGAATTCTGCTGATCAAAGTTCACGACGATGGATTTATGAACAATATGATACCCTTATCCAAGGAAATAGCCTTATCCGCCCAGGAGGCGATGCAGGCGTTATCCGTGTAGGCAACAATAGCAAACGTGCTCTTGCTTTTTCTTCTGATGTAACACCTCGCTATTGTGAAGCAGACCCTTATGAGGGAGGAAAACAAGCTGTCGCAGAATGTTGGCGAAATATTAGTACGACAGGTGCAACGCCGTTGGCTGCTACAGATAATCTCAATTTTGGTAACCCTGAAAAACCTGAAATTATGGGACAACTGGTCTTGGCTATTAAAGGGATAGGGGAAGCTTGTAGAATCCTCGATTTCCCTATCGTTTCAGGCAATGTTTCTCTTTACAACGAAACAAATGGAGAAGCTATTCTTCCAACCCCTACAATTGCTGGTGTAGGACTTCTTGGTGATTGGTCTAAAATGGTAACAATAAAGGGGATGCAAAATGGAGATTATATTGTTTTAGTGGGAGATTGCGGTTCTCATTTAGGACAATCAATCTATGCGCGAAACATTTTAAATATTGATGCAGGTGCCCCCCCTCACGTAGATTTACAACTTGAAAAAAAGCATGGTCAATTTGTTCGAGATGTCATACATCGTGGTTTTGTTCACGCCGCCCATGATCTTTCTGATGGAGGATTAGCGATTGCGCTTGCAGAAATGGTCATTAAAGCAGGTAAAGGGATCAAAACAAAATTAAGCAACCAATCACCAGAACATGCAGAACTTTTTGGAGAAGACCAAGGACGTTATCTTTTAGCAGTCAAACCTGAAGCACTCAATAGCCTTAAAGAGCTCGCACAAATAAGTGCAGTTTCTTTAATAGAGCTAGGTAACGTTGCAGGTGATGCACTTGATATAGATGGAATACTAAAACTTTCTATAGACAAACTCACAAAAGCCTATGAAAACTGGTTTCCACAATTTATGGGTGAAGAGTAAAAATTGTTTTTTCTCTTAAACAGCCTTTATAAAAAAATGAATAACATAGGAGAATAATGATGGCGATGAGTGCCCATGCAATTGAAACGCTTATTCGTGAAAGTATTCCTGATGCTATTGTAATAGTTCGTGATCTTGCTGGAGATGGAGAACATTATGCTGCAGAAGTTATTTCTGAAAGTTTTCGTGGTAAAACCCGTGTTCAACAACATAAAATGGTTTATGATGCCCTTAAAGGCAATATGGGAAATGACCTTCATGCCTTAATGTTGCAAACAAATATTCCAAAATAATCTAAAATTTCTTCTTGCATTCACACATTTAATACGATTAAAAACAGTATGAATATAAATTACACACTGATAAAAATCTGAAATATCGAGGGATAAAAATGACCACTGTTCATGATTTTATTGACAACGAGATTAAAACAAACGACGTCATTTTATTCATGAAAGGAACACCTGACGCTCCGCAATGCGGGTTTTCAGGACAAGTTGTTCAAATCCTTGATTATTTAGGATTGAATTATAAAGGGATTAATATCTTAACTTCTAACGAATTGCGTCAAGGGATTAAAGATTACTCGAATTGGCCAACAATTCCACAGCTTTATATCAAAGGTGAATTTATCGGAGGCTGTGATATTGTTAAAGAGATGTTTCAAAACAATGAGTTACAGGAACTTTTGAAAGAAAAAAATATTCCCTGCAATCAATCATAGGTATCTTTCATTTTATTCAGACTCTTAAAAAGAGCTGTTTTCAGACGAAATTTTTATTTCAAGGATGCCATATGTCATATTCACTCAATGAACAAACACATAGTGATGCGATTAGAAAAAAAATTGGCTATAAAGAATTTGTTGTTCTTATTGCTTCTCTCATGGCTATTAACGCTATAGCTGTTGATATTATGCTGCCAGCTATGCCCAACATTTTAGACGGCTTAAATGTTCTTAATGAAAATGATCAACATTATATCATTTCGAGTTATCTTATTAGCTATGGTATTGCTCAAATATTTTTCGGTCCCATAAGCGATCGGTATGGACGACGTAAACTTATCCTTATTGGTCTTGCTTTTTATTCATTTACGGCGATTGGCTGTGCCTTTGTAACTGATTTTTCTCTCTTACTTATTTTGCGTATCTTGCAAGGTATTGGAGGAGCTGCTATGCGGGTTCTTACAGTTTCCGTCGTACGTGATCTTTACAGTGGTCGAAAAATGGCAGAAGTTATGTCTATTGTTATGATGGTTTTTCTTGTTGCACCAATGGTTGGTCCCGCAACAGGACAGGTCATTTTACTACTCGGACATTGGCAATATATTTTTATTTTCATGGCAATGATTGGTTTCGGGCTGATGATTTGGATTCAATTCCGCTTGCCTGAAACACTTCATGAACAACGCCCTCTTTCCTTTTCTTCAGTCAAACACAATTTATGGATTGTTGTGACAAATCGTACAACACTTTGCTATACACTTGCAACTTCTATCATTTTAGGGTGCATTTTTATTGCTGTTAATACATCACAACAAACCTATGAAGGAATTTATAACTTAGGCTTTTGGTTTCCTATCGCATTTGCCATCGGTGCTGCATTTCAGGCTTTCTCATCATTCATGAATTCTCGACTTGTCGGACGTCTTGGAATGAGACGTATTGCTCATACTATGCTTTTGCTCTTTTGTGCCACTTCATGCATTTGGTTTATTGGCTCCATCTTAGCAGGTGGTGTTATCCCTTTTCCTTTTTATATGACGTTATATTGTATATTAATGTTTACCTGTGGTGGCATTATGGCCAATTTCAATACACTCGCTCTCGAATCTGTAGGCGAAATTGCTGGAACAGCATCTTCTGTATCCGGCTTTCTTCAAACATCTATCGGTGCAGGACTTAGCTTTTTTATTGCCCAACAATTTGATGAAACAACCATCCCAAACTCAGCAGGATTTTTCTTTCTGAGCCTCACTGCCATACTTCTTGTTTTATGGGCTGAACGTGGTCATCTTTTTAGGCAATATCATAATAACCCTAACGAATAAAGACTGCTTTATGAGACAATTAATAATATCTCTCTTGAACAATAAGGAAATGCCTATAATATAAAATAGGACACTCTTGTGCTGAACATTCACATGTTTGTTTTAAAAATAAACTTCTCAAATCATTTCACGACAACATTCATGAATGATATAAGGTTAAAAAAACAGTGAACTGTATAAAATCATTGAAAAGCAGTATCTTTACTTAATAAAGACGCAAATCGTCATCATAATACTATTCCCAGTTTCCAAAAATATAATCACTGATTAAAAAACAAACATACCTATTGTTGCAATAGCTCTTATATTTCAAACGGTCTATAAGAAATATTTTTATTCTTTTCTTCAATAGTTTTTATGCACACAATCCCCCCCTCATCTTATGACATGCAAGCAAATATTTTTTACTGATTTAACCTAAACAAGACAAAAATTAAGAAAAAAACTCACACTTTAGGTCTTTCTTTCACTATAAAAGTGATACGTTATCTTTATAAATCAATATATTGCATATCATAAAGTCATACGGCACTTTCCCGTTTATAAAATAAATTTAATTGATAAATTTTCCCGATTTTGGAAATCCCCTTGGAACCAAACGCCCGACGCCCGCACGCGTTCCCATCCATTCAATGAGATCATCAGCTTGGCGGTTAAAGATTCGATCAGCTGTATCTTGCCAACTTAAACCTTCTGATAAATTAAAAGTTTTGGCATCAACAATGCCACCCTCTTTGTAACGCTGTAAACGAACACCTTTACCACGATTCATTTCTGGTATTTGTTCAATAGAAAAAATAAGCATTTTACGGTTTTCACCGACCACAGCAACATGATCACCATTTACCGGAACACAAAGTTTCACCTTATCAGGAGATTTGACATTCATCACTTGCTTTCCTTTTCGTGTATTGGCGATCACTTCTGAAGCAAGGACAATAAAGCCATTTCCATGAGACGAAACCAAGAGCAATTTTCCCTCTGCATGATGCACAAAAGCTGTAAAAATATCGTGCTCATCGTCCATATCAACTAAAAGACGAATAGGTTCACCATGTCCCCGCCCTCCAGGTAAACTATTTGCACCAATAGCAAAAAACTTTCCCCCCGTACTGATCAGCACAATCTTGTCGGTCGTAAATGCTGGAAAGGCTAACTTTAAACTGTCTCCTTCTTTAAAAGAAAGTGCTTTATAATCGTTTAAATGCCCCTTTAAAGCACGCACCCACCCCTTTTCAGAAATAACAATAGTAACCGGTTCTTTTTCGATCATTGCTTGTTGAATATCATCAAGATCATGTCTTGGTGCCTCTTCAAACGTCGTACGTCTTTTCCCCAAGAGTGTTTCAGGACCAAAAGTGTTTCGAACTTTTTTGATTTCTTCTGAAATTATTTTCCACTGTTTTATAGGAGAAGCTAACAAATTCTTTAGCTTTTCTTTTTCAGCTTTCAAACTTTCAAATTCCTTACGAATTTCAAATTCCTCAAGCTTACGTAAAGAGCGCAAGCGCATATTAAGAATAGCTTCTGCTTGATTTTCTGTTAATTCAAAACGACTGATAAGCTGCTTTTTAGGTTCATCCTCTTCACGAATAATCTTAATGACCTCATCGAGATTTAAATAGGCAATAAGATATCCATGGAGAATTTCCAATCGGCTATCAATTTGATCAAGCCGATAATGAGAGCGACGAATAAGCACTTCTTGACGATGTTCAAGCCATTGATGCAAACTTTCTCGCAAAGAAAGGACATTGGGTATTTTTCCCAAAGACAAAACATTCAGATTAAGGGGAAATCTTACTTCAAAGTCAGTCAATTTAAAAAGAGACTCCATAAGGAGCTCCGGATCAACCGACCGATTTTTAGGAACCAGCACGATTCTGATATCTTCTGCTGATTCATCTTGGATATCCTCAAGCATTGGTAATCGCCGAGCAAGCAGTAACTCTGCTGTTTTTTCAATAAGACGTGACTTTTGAATCTGATAGGGAATTTCAGTCACCACAATCACATAAGAACCACGGCTACCAGATTCCTGATGCCAACGTGAACGCAAGCGAAAAAAACCCCGACCAATACGATAAGATTCCTCAATACTCTTTTTAGGCTCAACTAAAATGCCACCAGTTGGAAAATCAGGACCAAGAACGAACTGATTTAATTCCTCATCATGTGCATCGGGATGTGCAATTAAATGGAGCGCCGCATCACAAAGCTCAGCAACATTATGGGGTGGAATAGATGTTGCCATACCAACAGCAATCCCTGATGAACCATTTGCTAAAAGATTAGGAAAAGCCCCAGGCAAAACAACGGGCTCTTCATCTTCCTCATTATAAGTTAAACGAAAATCAATGGCGTTTTCATTAATACCTTCAAGCAACAATGCTGCCACTTCAGTCATCCGTGCTTCCGTATAACGCATGGCAGCAGCATTATCACCATCAATATTGCCAAAATTGCCTTGTCCATCAACCAACGGATAACGAACTGCAAAACTTTGAGCCAAGCGCACCAAAGCATCATAAATAGATGCATCCCCATGAGGATGAAATTTTCCCATGACATCACCGACAATCCGCGCACATTTCGCATAAGACTGTCCAGGATTTAGTTTGAGAAGCCGCATCGCGTGAACAATCCGCCGATGGACAGGCTTCAACCCATCACGCACATCAGGCAATGCACGGTGCGTAATCGTAGAAAGCGCATAAGCCAAATAACGTTCCTGTAAAGCAGAACGTAATTCTATTGGCTCAATATGTTCTTTATCAAAAGGTAAATTCATTTTATCAGACATAATATTAGAACAAAAGTTCCCACAATAATAAAAAGTTATTTTATAGGATTTATTTAAAACAACCCTTTATGAGTCGACTTTTTTATTAAAAGTCAACGACATAAAAATAAGTGCTGCAATTAAAACATGAACAGAAAATTATATCAATTTGAAAAATTTATACATGTTCTTCCCTCTTGTCCTAAGCAGTATATGAAAATACTTCATACATTATCGAAAACTTTTTAAATATCCTCTTTAAGTGATAAATAACAAAGAAAGTAAATCATTTTTTCAGTGTTAAATAGAGAAACTGACATTTTCAAAATAAATAATATATTGATATATAAAGATAATTAATTTTTTTACAACTTAAATGAAACTCCAGAATATTGTAGAATTCTCTCATTTCTTACAATCAATCAATCACAAACATTTCCCCGCTTATCATAAGCGGAAAAGCTTCTATATGAAGAAAGGAAGAAAAATACCTCTTATAAACCCATTTGCTTACAAGAACTATCAATAATTGAAATCTAGAAAGTAAAACGGTGATTATTAGTAAAGATAGTGCTACACAACGATTTTTATATCACTCATGAGGCTTTTATAGTTATACCTTTCATACGAAAAAGCATCGTAAAACACAATTGACAGCATTGAGAGATATTTTTTTAAAAATAATACCCTCATAAAAAATCAAAACAACAGCATTTTTTGTTTATCTCAATTTTTACAAATAGTACACACACTGACCCCATAGAGAAGCATCAACGCTTCACTTTATGTAGAAAGATGACAACAATCCACAACCAACTTTATGAACTATTTTTATGAGTATGAGCCATGCGGATTCCTAAATCACGTAATTGTGTAGGAGAAACCTCAGACGGAGCACTCATCAAAAGATCAAGTGCTTGTTGATTCATAGGGAATAAAGCAACTTCACGCAAATTTTTAACACCTTGCAACAGCATAATGATGCGGTCGATTCCCGCAGCCATGCCACCATGTGGCGGAGCCCCATAATGGAATGCACGATAAAGACCACCGAAACGATCTTTCACAACTTCCTTAGAAAGTCCTACAAGTTCAAAAACTTTAAGCATCATTTCTGGTAAGTGATTACGAATTCCACCTGATGCAATTTCATAACCATTGCAAACAAGATCATATTGAAAAGCTTTAATAGTAAGAGGATCTTGACAGGCAAGGGCATTTTCTCCCCCTTGAGGCATGGAAAAAGGATTATGTCCAAAATCAATCTTTTTTTCATCTTCATTCCATTCAAAAAATGGAAAATCAACAATCCACGCCAAAGAGAAACTATCTCTATCAAGAAGATCTAATTCTTCCCCTACCTTTGTGCGTGCTGCTCCAGCAAAAGATGCGAATTTTTTAGGGTCTCCAGCTACAAAAAAACAGGCATCCCCACTTTCAAGCCCAAGCTGTATACGGATTGCTTCAGTCCTCTGTTCACCAATATTTTTGGCGATAGGCCCTGCTCCTTCAAATTTTCCTTCTTCTTCACGCCAGAAAATATAGCCAAGTCCTGGTTGCCCCTCGCCTTGTGCCCATACATTCATACGATCACAAAAAGCACGACTTCCACCCGTTTTAGCTGGAATAGCCCACACTTGTGCATTCTCATCATTCGCTAAAATTTGAGCAAAGACTTTGAAACCAGAATTATAAAAATGCTGAGAAACATCTTCCATAATGATCGGATTACGCAAATCAGGCTTATCAGAACCATATTTTCGCATTGCTTCATCATAAGAAATGCGAGGAAAGCTTTGTGTCACAGTTTTTCCATCCGCAAATTCTTCAAAAATAGAACGCATAATAGGTTCCATAGTTGCTAAAACATCTTCTTGCTCAACAAAACTCATTTCAACATCTAATTGATAAAATTCACCAGGAAGACGGTCGGCCCTTGGATCTTCATCTCTAAAACATGGAGCAATCTGAAAATAACGATCAAAACCTGACATCATCAACAATTGTTTATATTGCTGTGGCGCTTGCGGTAACGCATAAAATTTTCCCTGATGAACACGACTTGGAACTAAAAAATCACGCGCCCCTTCCGGCGATGAAGCTGTCAAAAGTGGCGTCGTAAATTCCGTAAAACCATTATTTTGCATAGCCCGTCTCATAGCTGCAATAATTTCAGTCCGACGCATGATATTTTTGTGCATAGTCTCCCGACGCAAATCAAGAAAACGATATTTTAATCGAATATCTTCTGGATAATCAGGCTCACCAAAAACCGGTAAAGGAAGCTCATCAGATTTTGAAAGAATTTCTACCTCTTGTGCAAAAATTTCAATCTCACCTGTTGGAAGCGTTGCATTAATAACCTCATCAGAACGAGCACATACCTCCCCATCCACACGAATAACCCATTCAGAACGCACTTTTTCAATAACTTTAAAAGCTGGTGAAGCAGGGTCAGCAACAATTTGTGTGATTCCAAAATGATCACGTAAATCCACAAAAAGAATCCCTCCATGATCACGAACACGATGAACCCATCCTGAAAGACGAACTTGTGTTCCTACATCACATCTACGAAGAGCCGCACAATGATGACTGCGATAACGGTGCATGTTTTTTGCCTTTGATTATAATATTCACATGCGCTACAAACGCTTTTTAATAACCATTTGTCAAGATATGAGAATAAAAACTCAGAAATAAAGTCAATAAAGCACAAATTTAATTTATCGAATTATAATAAAATGATGAATCTTATTACAAAAACAACAGATCTTAAAATTGCACTTAACGCTCTACGTACCTCTGATTTTGTAACTGTCGATACTGAGTTTATCCGCGAAACAACTTTTTGGCCTCAACTGTGTTTAATCCAGCTCGCATCACCAGATGTCACAGTTTTGATTGATCCCATAGCACCAGATATTGATTTACAACCATTTTTTGACCTTATGATCGATAAAAAAGTTGTAAAAGTTTTTCATGCTGCGCGCCAAGATATTGAAACAATTTATCACCTTGGAGGTGTTATTCCCTCCCCTCTCTTTGATACGCAAATAGCAGGATCAATTTGTGGATTTGGTGATTCTATCTCCTATGATCAAATTGTACAACGCTGCACAGGGCATCATCTTGATAAATCCTCCCGCTTTACAGACTGGAGTTGCCGACCTTTATCTGAAAAACAACTGCTCTACGCACTTGCCGATGTAACTTACTTAAGAGATGTTTACCTGTTATTGAAAAAACGGTTAGAAAAAAATCAACGTGCTCACTGGATGGACGATGAAATAACAATCCTTTTAAATCCTAAAACCTATGACATGCCAGAAGATGAAGCATGGAAAAAAGTGAAAGGACAAATTAAAAAGCCACGTGAACTTGCTGTATTACAAAAGATAGCAGCTTGGCGTGAACGTGAAGCACGAAAATACAATATGCCACGTCGTCATATTATAAAAGATGAATGTCTTATAGAAATAGCAATCCAACAACCAAAAGATGAATCTGCATTAAAACGGTTACGCAGTCTTAATAAGAATTGGGATAAATTCTCAATTGCTCAATCATTAATCAAAGCTGTCCACGAAGGATTAGAGGTGGATCTTTCCACTTTACCCCCCATTCCTAAACATAATCCACTCAATGATACGACAGCCGCTGTTATCGATCTGCTCAAAGTGTTATTAAAAATTGTTGCAAATGAAAACAGCATTGCCCCTAAAATTATTGCAACATCTAATGATTTAGAAAAAATTGCCAATGGAGGAATAAAGAAAAATATTCCCGCTATGAATGGCTGGCGCTATGAAATATTTGGTCAAAAAGCCGAACAACTGCTAAAGGGCCAGATAGGTTTTTACTTTCACGATGGGAAAATAAGCACAAAACAGCTTTAATTTACATTTACATTTTTATTTTAAAAAATCCATTACGCTACTCATTATCTACATCAATTGGTATGCCCTATAGGCCAATGCAAACAGGATAAATAAAGCCTACTTCTGATAAAGTTAAAAAATTAAATAGTGAACTCTTATTAAAATGACAGCTAAATCTTTATCATTTCAATCAAATAGCAATCCTATTAAAAATAATCTAAAAAAACAGACAGCCCCTTATTTAAAAGCTTTAAAAAGAAAAAGCTCTGATAATAAAAGCGCATTCATTACAAAAATAGCAGCCTAGCAATAGGAAAAAACAAAGATATAATGCCTCACGTCACCATATCGTATAAAAAAACTACCGAGATTGCAATCTAACAATCAAAAACGAGCCAGCATAACAACTAAAATACCTAACAAAGACAATATATTGATTTATAAAGATAATCTAGCGTTATTTATATTGAATTAGAACTCCGAATATCGTAGGATTCTCTCATTTTATCTCAATAAGAATCATAAAGTATCACATAAGAAATTATATGATAAAGCGCTGTTTTTTATAGATTAAGCATCTTACACAGGATTCAAAAATATGATTAATAAATAGTTATGATTTGTTTCTATTTTTTATAGTGAAAGGATTTTATAAAGTCAGAAAATGATATTCTTTTGCCAAACCGTGAAAGTGCAAAATTACTTCATATAAGTGGTTCAACATTCCGGCGTCATATAACCAATGGATCTCTCCAAAAATCTTTAAAATTTGTTTTTTTATCGCGTTGGCTACAATCAAATCTTATCAATATAATCAAGAAAGCTAAACAGAAACGTTATAACGACGCAGCATAAAAAGAAAACCTTGTCACGTAAGGACGGACAAGGCTTTTATTTTTACATGAAGCTTATGAAATGCAAATCACATCCTGTGACGCAAATAACAGAATAAAAAATTATATTTTCTTTTATGAATGCTCAGGGCATTACAAATGCCTTGCGTAAAGTCTGGATCAGGCATTATGAAACAACCAGTTGTTCAGCTCATGATGACAGGCTACCTAGCTTATCCCTCGTCAATGGCTTTATTATAAGACATAAAACACGAATAAATTAGGAAAAAAATCAAAAAATTTCAAAAGCGAGAGGTTGTTTTATTATTGTTGATAACTTCTTTAATCGTCCAAGAGGACGTTCTCCTAATAATCCAGCGTAATTCTTTGGGATCTGCAAGATAATATGATCTGCTTTTTTATGCCACAATAAATGAGGTAAAATTCCTGCAACAGAAGCACTAAAAAGATGAGCAAGACGCATAGTTTCACCGAGAATACGTGCTTTATCAATTATATTTTGAGTTGCTAATTGAAAAATGGGAAGAGATTCTTTATCAACCAATAAACTCGTATTGCGAAAAAAAACAGAAAGCGCCGCATAAAGGCGCCCTTCATGAGAAATTCCTGGATAAGATCCTAAAGCTATTTGATTTGCTGCTTCATTGCCTCGATAATCTGGATGTATACGCCAACCAATATCCGCAAGAAGACAAGCGGCTTGACGATAACGGCATTCATTTTCAGTTTCTGAAATTCCAAAAACTTCAAAAGCATTCGTCGTAAAATCAATGAGTTCTTCTGCTTGTTTTGGTGAACGTGCCCGTAAAATAGCCATTTCTGTGCATGCTGCAATGAGAGGATCAGAAAGTCGAATCGCCTGCGGCAATCGTGAATAAAGAAAACCTTCACGAACGCCAGCACCAGAAAAGATTATCTTTTCAAACTCCATACACTGAATGAGTTCAATAAGAACTATTGCCCCATAAGATAAAAGTTTTCGACGGTTCTGAGAAACCGCTGCAATCCCTCTCATATTATCAATATTGCCACGCGCTACAAGACGTAAAAAGTTCTCCATTTCAACAGCATCAACTTCATAGCCATGCATAACAGGAAGCCGATAGTGTTTCATTGCCATATGGAGTTTTGCCAAATTACGCCATGTCCCCCCTACTGCATAAAAATAACGTGCTATACCTTTACGAGCACGAACAACAGACGATTTATAAAATTGCTCATGTACAATTTTTGTAGCTACAGCACTATCATTATTTGATATATACTGTAGCCTTAAACCACCCAATGGGAGCGTTATCCCTTCACCAACATCAGAATGATCAATATCAATCAGCTCAAGACTTCCACCACCAAGATCCCCAGAAATACCTTTTGGTTGATAAAAGGTAGACACAACTCCATAGGCTGAATACATAGCTTCTTCACTTCCTGAAAGAAGATATATTTTATTTTGCAAAATATCTTCAGCATGCTGAATAAATGCTACGCCATTCTGTGCATCTCGTGCTGCTGCTGTTGCTAAAGTATAGACCTCATCTGCCCCAATCTGTCGACAAAGCGTACGAAACCGTTTCAGTGTTTGCAACGCCATCTTCATCGATTTTTCTTCTAAAAATCCCGTTTTCGCCACACCATGACCGAGACCACAAAGAATCTTTTCATTAAATAAAACCGTTGGTGATCGAACAAGCCCCTCATAAATAACCAACCGAACAGAATTTGAGCCAATATCAATAACAGCAACAGGCTTACGCCCTTTTAACCGACCTTGAGCATCTCTATATGTCATTGGATTTTAGTCTTTATGTATTTCGGCTTGTTGCCGATGCAACGCAACCAAGCGCGAAACAGAAGACTCAAAAGACTCATTTTCCCCCGCAAAACTTGTATTGGCCATAAAATACTCCTGCGCATTAAATAGACTTTCACCTCTCTGCGGTGTAATACGTTTTGATGTTCCATCCTTAAGTATATCAAAGCTTTGTTGATTATCAATGATATTAGCTAACATAATCTGTAAAAGAATTTTTTGACGCACTATTTTATTAAAAACTGGAACCAATATTTCAATACGATAGTCCAAATTACGAGGCATCATATCAGCAGAGCCTAAGTAAACGAGTGCATTTTCATTAGGCAAATCTTGACCATTCCCAAAACAAAAAATGCGACTATGTTCAAGAAAACGCCCGACGATTGATTTTACACGAATATTATCCGAAATTCCTAGAATACCAGGACGTAAACAACATATCCCCCGCACAACCAAATCAATTTGCACCCCTGCTTGACTGGCACGATATAAAGCATCAATAATTTCAGGATCAACCAATGCATTAACTTTCATCCAAATAGCAGCAAATCTTCCCTGTTGTGCATGAACAATTTCTCCCTCAATATGCTCTAAGATACGACCACGCAATGTTAAGGGTGAAAAAGCAATCTTTATTGTTTCATTTGGACGCTCATATTGCGCAATATAATTGAACAATAACGCAACATCATGAGCAATAACATCATCCGTGGAAAAAAAAGAAAGATCGGTATAAGTTTTAGCGTTAATGGGATGGTAGTTTCCTGTTCCAAGATGAACATAAGAGCGAAGACGTTTTCCCTCACGTCTCACAACCAATGACATCTTAGCATGTGTTTTTAATGCAATAAAACCAAAAATAACTTGAACCCCAGCACATTCAAGATCCCGGGCCCAACGAATATTTGCTTCCTCATCAAAACGTGCTTTAAGTTCTACCAAAGCAGTCACAGACTTTCCCTGTTCAGCTGCTTCAATCAAAGCGCCAACAATTGGACTATCATTTGATGTACGATAAAGTGTTTGTTTTATTTCTACAACATCAGGATCGCAAGCAGCTTGACGTAAAAATTGGACAACAACATCAAATGTCTCATAGGGGTGATGAATCACAATATCATTTTCACGAATAGCTGCAAAACAATCCCCATGATGTTCACGAATACATTTCGGAACACGAGAAATATAAGGAATAAATTTGAGATCATCACGAGGAATAGAAACAATCTCTGATACCATATTAAGCGCCAAAAATCCATCAAGAACATTAATACAATGATCAGGAACAGCAAGACTATTCGCTATAAATTGGCGTAAACTCTCTGGCATTTTTGCGTCAAATTCAATTCGAATAACCTGTCCACGGCGCCGCCTTTTAAGAGCAGTTTCAAAAAAATGAACAAGATCTTCAGCTTCCTCTTCTACTTCAATATCACTATCTCGGATTATTCTAAATGTACCAATTCCTTTAATCTCATAGTTAGGAAATACATGTTTAATAAAAAGGCAAATAACATCTTCAGATGCGATAAAACGAAAATGATTACCTTCTTGAGGAAGAAGAATGAAACGCCTTAAAAGCATTGAAATAGACAACAACACTGTGTGTGAATTCTGATCAGCTTCTCCAGACAATTGAAGCCCAATAGAAAGCCCTAAATTAGGAATAAATGGAAAAGGATGAGTAGAATCAACAGGCAAAGGTTTTAAAACAGGAAAAATTGTCTCAAGAAAATATTTTTCAAGCCATGATTTTTCAGTTTCTGAAAGATCATCAGAACAAATAATTTCAATATCATTCTTTTTTAATTCATCACGTAAAACATTCAATTCTCGTAGTTGGTGAGCCTGCAGCTTTGAAATCTCAGCGAGCACAATATCAAGTTGTTCCTGTGGAGTGTGCCCATCTGCACTGCACGCTGTAACGCGAGCACGAATTTGAGCTGCTAGTCCTGCAACACGAACCATAAAAAACTCATCAAGATTTGCAGCTGAAATAGAAAGAAATTGTAGACGTTCTAATAAAGGATGTTTCGAATTAGCTGCTTCCATCAAAACACGATTATTAAATTGTAGCCATGAAAACTCTCGATTAATAAACCGTATCGGATTTTTCATTGTTATATTTGATATAGAAATTTTATCTTTCACCCTCTTTTCCATATATTCTAACTAAGCTTCTTTTATATTTTCTAAAATCCTTGACGAAATATCTCACATAATATTTTATAATATGTTATCATCATAATAATACATCAATGCCCCATTTTTCTTGTCATGTTTCCATTTAATATTTTAAAATACTTGGAACGAGGTTCTATGCGCAAAGCGCTAAAAGTAAGACAACTATTCTGATTATAGCATAAAAGAGGAGTAGTTTGTCTTAAAAAGCATCTTGCATTATGATACGCTTTATTACAAACTCACACTTATAAAATAGAAGAGCCTTATCATAACTAATGAGACAATTTATTCTGGAGTTTGTACGCCATGGCTGATCACAATATTCCCCATTTTCAAAATGACCTTGGATATAAAACAATCGAAATTGGTGTGAAAGAGTTTATGTGTGTAGGCGCTACACAACCATTCGATCACCCTCATATTTTTATTGATATGGGCGCTGCTGATGAGAAAATTTGCCCTTACTGCTCAACCCTTTATCGTTATGTTCCCTCGTTATCGTACGATCAAACAAACCCAACAGGATGTTTATATCATCCAGACAAGCTATTATAATGTGTTCTAGGGCTTTCTTAAATAACTACTCTTTTAATTCTGCTTGTTTAATATGAAATCGTTTGTAGAACAATCACCCATCATCGTTGGAGGAGGAATCGCTGGTTTAAGTACCGCTTTAGCACTCGCTCATAAAGGAATTGCAAGCATCATTATTGAAAAGTGTAAAAAACTTGAAACGATAGGCGCTGGTATTCAACTGACACCAAATGCAACATCTATTCTTGCTCGCTGGGAACTTCTTAACAAACTCACTGAAGTTGCGACAATCCCACATTTTCTTGAGTTAAAAGATGGAATATCTTTAAAAATACGTCTACGTGCTCATCTTATCACTCTAACAGAAAAATACTGGAAAGCCCCTTATATGACGATTCACCGCGCGGCTTTACAAAAAATTTTATATAATGCAGTGATTGCAAATCCTTTGATCAAATACAAAGCAGGCGAAACGATTGTATCTTCTACCCAATCGGCAACCAACATTAAAATAACCACAATAAAAACAGATACAGCAACACAACAACAGCTTTATTCAACCCCTCTCCTGATCGGATGTGATGGCGTTTGGTCAACACTACGGCAACAATTTCCTTTTCATGAAAGAGCAAATTTTAGTGGTTTTATTGCTTGGCGAGCAACAACAGTACTTGATAATCTTCCTCAAGACTTTCGTTCTTCATTGCAAAATATGAAGACAATTACGGCTTGGATGGGGCCTCAAAATCATCTTGTTGTTTATCCCATTAAATCGTCAGAAAAAATTGTAAATTTTGTCGCTATTACACATGGGGATAATTCAAAAGAGGGATGGGCCTATAAAGGAGATAAAGAAAAACTTAAATCTCTTTTTAAAGCTTGGAATTCAAAAATCTTACAAATCTTTGATCATATTGATGAATGGAGTTATTGGCCACTCTTTCAAATGAAACAAAATCGTTTTATCGGTTTAGAGAGACAAGTATTTGTTGGCGATTGCGCACACGCTGCCTTACCTTTTGCAGCACAAGGTGCCGCTATGGCAATCGAAGATGCCGCCACATTAGCAAAAGCACTTTCATTGAAAAATCTTTCATTAACGAAAGCACTTTCGCTTTACGAAAAAACACGTACCCCCCGTATTGCAGCAGTAAAAAAACGCGGAGATTTCAACAGATTATCCTATCATGCAACGGGGCCCATAGCAATTGCACGTAATCTCATGATGAAAATTCGTACACCAGAGAGCATTATGTCAGATCTCAATTGGCTTTATATGTATGATGCGATGAATTCTATAAAAAATCGTGATAAAAACTTATAAAATTCTTCCCGTACTTTGAATATTATGAAAGAAAGAAATTTTTTGATTCTATGACACTAAAAAAATATCATAATTTACTCAAATAAAAGCAATATTTTTCTAAACCTACAATTCGATTTTAAAAGCTCAATTTTTAGCTCTCCTAAAAGCAAAAACACCACTCAAAATCAGCTCCCATCTTTAATCTTTCTTTAACTCAATTCTACATCAACAACACCCTGAATTAATTTCATAGCATTTGCCACATGTGAATTTACCTTATATCGCTTAGGAAGCGCAATTTCAACTTCTCGCAATCCATCCTCTTGAATTAAAATAAGTCCAACCTCTCCATTTCCCCCAAGATTTAAATTTTGTTCAATTTGTGGAAGCATATCAACTGTTTTTATAAAAAGACGCATCATTTTATGCTGCTGTAACGCTTCTTTTTCCAAAGACTGAATTGTCTCAATTCGCAAACTAACTCCTTCAGAGCGATTTTCTGCGCTCACCGTAATAATAAAAGATTTTCCGGGTTCTAGCATCTCTTCATAATCCGAGAGTGCCTCAGAAAAGAGAACTGCTTCATATTGTCCACTTGTATCAGAAAAATGAATAATTCCCATTTTTTTACCAGATTTTGTTTTGCGCACGTTTTTTGCCACAACAGTTCCAGCAAGCCGTGCAGCCGTTGCTCCCCCTTTAACGGCATTGGAAAAATTACCCCAAGTCTGAACGCGTTTTTTAGCGAGAATGGCTTGATACTCATCCAATGGATGAGCTGAAAAGTAAAAACCTATAGCTTGAAATTCTCGATAAAGTTTTTCAGCCAACAACCAAGGAGTCGTTTGCGATAAAATCAAGGGCTCTTTTAATCCGCCTGCCATTCCAAATATGTCAACCTGCCCGCTAGAATTGTCATCGAGAATACGAAGCGCTCGCGCATGAAGGGTTCCAAGATTCGCTAATAAAACTTCGCGTGCAATGTTAAAACAATCAAAAGCGCCAGCACAAACTAAACTTTCCATCGCACGCTTATTAACAATACGAGGATCAACACGCGCACAAAAATCTTCCAAATCCTTAAAAATCTCATTTCCACGACAAGTGACAATATGATCTACAACCGTTTCTCCCACACCTTTAATGGCCGCAAGAGAATAATAAATACAGTTATCACCAACCTCAAAAATACGATGAGATGTTTGTATAGAAGGTGCAATAACTTCAATACCCAGCCTTAACGCTTCACGCCGAAAATCATTGAGCTTATCGGTATTCGTCATATCATACGTCATTGAAGCAGCTAAAAACTCAACGGGATAATTGGCTTTCATATACGCTGTTTGATAAGAAACAATCGCATAAGCAGCAGCGTGTGATTTATTAAAACCGTAATCGGCAAATTTTGCTAAAAGATCAAATATAATATCAGCTTGCTCTTTATCAACACCACCAGCAACAGCGCCATTGACAAAACGCGTACGCTGTTTTTGCATTTCTGCATGAATTTTTTTCCCCATAGCGCGCCGTAATAAATCAGCTTCTCCAAGCGAGTAACCAGCCAGCACCTGAGCAATCTGCATCACCTGTTCTTGATAGACTATAACACCTTGTGTTTCTTTAATCAGATGATCTATTTTAGGATGAATAGAAGCTATCTCCTCTTCCCCGTGTTTACGTGCATTATAGGTTGGTATATTCTCCATTGGACCAGGACGATAAAGCGCAACCAGCGCAATAATATCTTCAATACGGTCTGGCTTCATTCCAATCAGCGCCTTGCGCATACCAGAACTTTCCACCTGAAACACACCAACCGTTTCACCACATGCCATCATAGCGTAGGTTGCTTCATCATTTAGAGGGATATTTGACAAATCTATTTTGATCTTCTTTCTGGCAACAAAATCAACAGCCATTTTCAAAACAGTCAGTGTTTTTAGTCCAAGAAAATCAAATTTTACCAACCCTGCCTGTTCTACATATTTCATGTTAAATTGTGTAACAGGCATATCAGAACGAGGATCACGATACATCGGGACAAGCTCCCAAAGCGGCCGATCTCCGATAACAATCCCAGCAGCATGCGTTGAAGCGTGACGATAAAGCCCTTCCAACTGAAGTGCTATATCTAATGCGCGTCCAATGACGGGATCTTTTTTCTTTTCCTCTTCAAATTTAGGTTCATCCTTAATAGCATCCGCTAATTCTACCTGACTTCCTGGGGTGGCAGGAATTAATTTTGTAAGATAATCCACCTGACGATAAGGAACTTCTAAAACACGCCCCACATCACGCAAAACTGCACGTGCCTGTAACTTACCAAAGGTAATAATTTGAGCAACTTGATCACGTCCATATTTTTTTTGAACATATTGAATAACTTCTTCACGCCGCTCTTGACAAAAATCGATATCAAAATCTGGCATCGAAACACGATCTGGATTGAGAAAACGTTCAAAAAGAAGGGAAAAACGCAATGGATCAACATCGGTAATCGTTAATGCATAAGCAACAAGTGAA
Organism: Bartonella sp. AC70YNML; assembly: GCF_042196545.1. Lineage (NCBI taxonomy): Bacteria > Pseudomonadati > Pseudomonadota > Alphaproteobacteria > Hyphomicrobiales > Bartonellaceae > Bartonella > Bartonella sp. AC70YNML. Next base: position 23,745 of record NZ_JBHIQK010000007.1, on the reverse strand, counting down.
CCAGCACCAGATCCCCGCCCTGGACCAACAGGAATATCATGAATCTTCGCCCATTTTATGAAATCTGAAACGATAAGAAAATATCCAGAAAATTGCATACGCGTAATAACTGAAATCTCATAATCTAATCGCTGCTCATAATCTGCAATCGTATACCCTTCAGCCAATCCAATTGTTTCAAGGCGCATCTTCAAACCAGCTTTAGCTTGATTTAACAATTCACTATCTTCTGCTTCTAAAGTATTTTCTGAATTAGAAGATTGTTCTATAAAACGAGGCAATATCGGTTTTCGAAGAGGCGTGGCAATATGACAACGCAATGCAATTTCAACACTATTTTCTAAAGCTTCTGGAAGATCAAAAAACAGCGCAACCATTTCATCTTGTGACTTCAAGTAATGATCTGGCGTCACTCGCTTGCGATCTGGATTAGAGACGATTTGTCCTTCTGAAACAGCCATCAATGCATCATGCGCTTCATACCCCTCTCTCTTCAGAAAAAAGGCTTCATTCGTTGCAACAAGAGGAATTTCATGTGCATAAGCCAATTCAATAAGATCTGCTTCTACTCTTCGGTCATAAGAGCCATGTCGCTGTAATTCCACATAAAGACGATCAGAAAAAATTTTTTTTAAATAAATTAAGCGCTCAACAGCGCGTTCTTTTTTTTCTTCTAACAAAGAACGATTAATAGGTCCTCCCTTTCCACCCGTTAAAGCGATTATACCTTCACTGTGTTCTGACAACCAATCAGCTTTAATATGAGGAGGATCAGTATCACATTTATCAAGATAAGCACGGCTTACAAGACGAACCAAATGAGCATAACCGGTTTCGCTAGAAGCGAACAGAACAATAGAGCAGAAATCAGAAGCATTACGTCCTTTAACCAAATGTGAATGATCATTTTCATCACAAAAATCAACGGTAAGCTGACAACCAATAATGGGTTGAACCCCATGAGAAAGACAATACTGCGAAAACTCCAAAGCACCAAATAAATTATTGGTATCGGTAATAGCAACCGCTGGAGCATGATCTACAATCGTCTGTTGAATAATTTGTGGGATTTTTAAAGCTCCTTCGAGCAAGGAATAAGCTGAATGCACTCTCAAATGAATAAAGCGAGGAAGAGAATTTTTGTACTCTTGCATTTTATTTTTATCTTTAACCACTCTCACAATTTCCTACTATAAACTAAATGCCAAACAGCCCCCTTAAAGAAAAAAATTCAGGCTAGCATAACTTTAAAGCTATAAATTTTATCATCTCACATAGAAAAAATATCCTAATTTTATTGATATTTATAAGAGAGTTCTATCAAGAAAGTGCCTCTATTCACAGCAAATAAACGCCTAAAATAAAAAGAAGCAAAATATGCCATAAGTACTTTCATTTTTTTATTTTATTTCTCTTTTAAAGATAATTTCTCTTTTTACAACGCAATGTGTAAATAAAATATCATCTTCTTTAATGACTTTATCCCCAAAAAGCTCTTCTAAAGGTCTAGAAAAAACAAAAAGAGCAGGTTAAATTTTCTCATGCCTCCAAGTCTTCTTGCCCCTCTTTTCAACTCTATTCGAACCCTTTCTGGTATTACACCTAAAGTCTATGGCTTACTGACCAAACTCTTAAATGTTAATCCTACACAACGGGAAGCAACCCTTATTGATCTCCTTCAATTAATGCCCCATTCCGTTATAGACCGCAGAATGCGTCCCAGCATTGCTTGTGCAAAAGAAGGAGATACTATTACGCTTGAAATTGTCATCGATCAACATCAACCACCCCCACGTGGTCATAACCGAATTCCCTATCGTGTTATTGCGCATGATCAAACAGGAAAAATAAATTTAGTCTTTTTTCATGCTCAACCTCTTTGGCTAAAAAAACAACTTCCCGAAGGAAAAAAAGTCATTATATCAGGAAAAGTTGAATGGTTTAATGGACAGCTTTCAATGGCGCATCCAGACTATATTGCCCCAAGCGAACAATCAAATCAGATACCTCTCATCGAACCGATTTATCCATCTACTGCAGGACTAGCGGCCAAGACACTAAGACGCGCCATACAAAACGCTCTTGATTTTATTCCTCTTCTACCGGAATGGATAGATGAAAATGTAAAAAGGCAGCAAAATTTTCCTTCTTTTTCTGTTGCTTTACGCCGCATCCATGCGCCCATCATCCCCGATGATCTATCCTTAGAAAGTACAGCACGCAAACGCCTTGCCTATGATGAATTGTTTGCTTGTCAATTGGCGCTAGGACTCGTGCGTTTGAAAACTAAATCTCTTGTTGGCACTTCTCGACCAGCAACAGGAATTTATACTAACAAATTGCTCAATATCCTCCCCTTTCAACTCACAACCGGACAAAAAAAAGCAGTAGAAGATATCGCAAATGATCTTGCTTCACCAGAACCGATGCTAAGACTACTCCAAGGTGATGTAGGCGCAGGAAAAACTGTCGTTGCATTAATGGCAATGGCACAAATTGCTGAAAATTCAGGACAATCAGCTTTAATGGCACCAACCGAAGTGCTTGCCAGGCAACATTTTGCCACTATTGCCCCTCTTGCCGAAAAAATCGGATTACAAACAACGCTTTTAACAGGACGAGAAAAAGGAAAATTGCGGACAAATATCTTAAATGATATTCTGTCAGGTCAAGTTTCTATTGTTATCGGAACTCATGCTCTCATACAAAACAGCGTTACTTATAATAATCTCGCTTTAACCATTATCGATGAACAACACCGTTTTGGTGTCCATCAACGTATCGCTCTTACAGAAAAAGGTAATAAAGCTGATATGCTGGTTATGACCGCCACGCCCATTCCGCGCACACTTGTCTTAACAGCTTTTGGTGATATGGATGTCTCTAAAATTACAGAAAAACCAATTGGGCGACAACCCATTACAACAGCAACCCTTTCTTTAAAACGTCTTCATGAACTTATAGAGCGAATCGCATTTGCATTAGAAAAAGGAGAAAAGCTCTATTGGATTTGTCCTTTAGTGGAGGAATCGACAGCTCTTGATCTCACTTCAATTGAAAACCGCTTTGTATTTCTTTATGAGCGCTTTGGAGCACACGTTGGTATGATCCATGGAAAAATGTCTACAGCGGAAAAAGAAGCCGCTATGGCATCTTTTAAATGTGGAAATACACGTATTTTAGTTGCAACCACCGTCATTGAAGTGGGAGTAGATATTCCAGATGCTTCGATCATTATCATCGAACACGCGGAACATTTTGGTCTTTCTCAATTGCACCAATTACGTGGACGTGTAGGACGAGGCGATAAAAAATCTTCCTGCATTTTGCTCTATAAAGATCCACTGACTAAAACAGCAGCAACACGCCTTAATATTATCCGCAATACAGAAGATGGTTTTGAAATCGCTGAAGAAGATTGGCGCCTACGAGGCGAAGGAGAGCTTTTAGGTACAAAACAATCCGGAGTCCCTGAATTTCATATAGCAAACCTTGCAATTCATAGCGATCTTTTGTCAATGGCAAGAAAAGATGCTCATTTATTTTTACAACGCGATCCTCATCTTTCTTCTGAGCAAGGACAAGCTTTACGATTGCTACTTTATCTTTTCGGACACAATGACGCTACACGCCTCTTACGAGCAGGATAACAAAGACCATCTAATAAAAAACTTAACTATCTCTCTGCTCAAATATGGTTTTTTCTCTTAGAATTACCCATAAATGATCTACGCAGTCTCTTACCATCTTTATGCTTCATGAACGAATAATAAATCAACAGCACTATCTTCTCTCTCAATCTGAATTATTCTTGTATTAAAACAGTAGAAGCAATATTGCGTCTTTTTTTACTATTATATTCACATAACTGATCTGTTTTTGATAGGTAAAAAGATATTTTTTGTTTTATTGTAAAGATTGAGAAAGAAAAAACTTTCTTCAGTATTCTCGTTCAACAGAGAAAAATGAAAAAATAAATTTCATTATAAATCAATTTCTTACATTTGATTATTCTCCAAAAGATTCAGAAATATACTTTTATTCAACCGTAACTGATTTTGCTAAATTACGGGGTTGATCAACATCTGTTCCTAATAAAACAGCCGTATGATAAGCGATTAACTGAATGGGGAGAGCATAAATAATAGGAGCAATAAATTCTGAAACATCTGGCAAAGTAATCGTTGATAAAGTCTTAAGACACGCTACCTCTGCTCCTTTTTTATCGGTTATTAAAATAATACGACCATTGCGCGCTACTACTTCTTGCATATTAGAAAAAGTCTTTTCAAACCATCGATCATAAGGCGCCACAACAATAACGGGTATTGTCTCATCTACCAACGCAATTGGTCCATGCTTCAACTCACCCGCCGCATAACCTTCAGCATGAATATAAGAAAGCTCTTTCAATTTAAGGGCTCCCTCCAAAGCAATCGGATAAGAAGTTCCACGTCCTAAATAAAGAACACTTTTTGCATTCACCAAATCACGACAAATAGATTCAACTTTGCCTTCTAATTTTAAGACCTCATTTAAAATACGAGGAACTTCTGCCAACTGCTGAACCAATTGCTGTTCCATTTGAACTGTAAGATAACCACGTTGTTTAGCAGCACTAAGAGCAAGTGAAGCAAGCGTTGCCAATTGACAGGTAAAGGCTTTTGTTGAAGCAACACCAATTTCTGGTCCGGCAAGTGTTGGGAGAATAAAATCAGCCTCCCTTGCCATTGTTGATTGTTCAACATTCACAATTGTTGCTGTTTTTATACCCCGTTCACGACAATAACGCAAAGAAGCCAATGTATCCGCTGTTTCACCAGATTGAGAAACAAACAATGATAACGCATCAGACGTTATAGGAGGTTCGCGATAACGAAATTCCGAAGCGACATCATTATCAACACTTAAAGCGGCAAATTTTTCAAACCAATAGCGCGCAACTAAGGTTGAGTAATAAGCCGTTCCACAACTCGCAAAAAGAAGCCGATGAATATTTTTCCAATCAATCAAATTCTCAAGTGGTCGAACTGCATAATTCCCAAGATCAAGATAATGCGCCAAATTATGAGAAATCACTTCAGGTTGTTCAAACATTTCCTTGTGCATAAAATGACGATGATTACCCTTAGAGATCAATAAAGCCCCTTCAAGTAATGGTGTCACAGGACGTTTTATCAGTTGGTTGTTGGCATCGTAAATTGTGACACCCTCCCGTGTGATAACAGCCCAATCCCCATCTTCCATATAGCTAATATGATCAACGAATGGCGCTAAAGCAATGGCATCTGATCCCACAAAAAATTCATCTTTTCCATAACCGATTGCCAGCGGTGGACCAGAACAAGCCGCAATCATAAGATTATCTTCACCTTCAAAAATAAGAGCAATAGCAAAAGCCCCCTGCAACCGTTTCCAACTTGTACGCATGGCTTCTTGCGGAGAAAGACCACTTTTTAATGCACGCGTTATTAAATGTGCAATAACTTCTGTATCTGTCTCTGTTTCAAAGATATAACCATCCTCAATGAGTTCCTTTCGTAATTCTATAAAATTTTCAATAATACCATTATGAACAACTGCAAGCTTTTTAGTTACATGGGGATGCGCATTGCGTTCAACAGCAATTCCATGCGTAGCCCAACGGGTATGGCCAATCCCTAAACTTCCCTCCAGAGGTATTTTTTTTAATTTTTCTTCTAAACGAACAAGTTTTCCTTCAGCACGTACACGATAAAGATGCCCATTATGGACTGTCGCCACCCCAGATGAATCATACCCTCTATATTCAAGACGTTTTAAACCCTCAACCAAAGAAGACGTAACACACCTCTTTCCAAGAATTCCAATAATTCCACACATTAAAAAGCTCCAACCCACATCTTAAGATTTAAATCTTATAAAACAATCCAACAACCTTTATTTAAAACTGTAAATAATAAAATAATTCAAACATGGAGTACGGCAATCTTTAAAAATAAACCGCCTCTCCATCGTTCGATCAGCACTAAACAAAGAAATAGACTGAAAAAGATCATTTTTTTTGTTTGTTTTCTGACAATTTTTTCTCTAACAAGCGCGTACGAAATTTTGTCGCATAGCCCTCTTTTATAACCTGTCGTGCACGCCCAAAAGCCATACTATTCATAGGAATATTTTCAGTAATAACACTTCCTGAAGCAACATAAGAACCATCCCCTATCACCAATGGAGAAACAAGCGCCGTATTAGACCCAACAAAAGCATGATCACCAATCATCGTTTTATATTTGTTAAATCCATCATAATTGCATGTAATCGTACCAGCTCCAATATTGGTATGTGCACCAATTTCGGCATCACCAATATAACTCAAATGATTAATTTTAGAAGCTTCTCCTACCTTGGCTTGTTTAACTTCACAAAAATTTCCAACCTTTACAGCCTTCGCCAACTCTGTTCCAGGACGCAAACGTGCATAGGGACCAATCTGTGCATCTCTACCAACCACAGCACCTTCGAGATAACTAAATGCATGAATAACCGCACCAGAGTGTATTTTTACGCCTAACCCAAAATAAATATTTGGCTCTATCACCACGCCTGGTTCAATTTCTGTATCATAAGAAAAATAGACTGTTTCTGGTTTTAAGAGTGTAACACCTGATAACATTAAATCGTATGCTTTACGTTTCTGCCATAAAGAATCAGCCCTCGATAGCTCAAAACAATTATTAATTCCTACAATATCTTCAAAAGGAACTTCAACAACGCGTACATCTAATCCTTCACGTGTTGCAAGAGAAGCAACATCTGTTAAGTAATATTCTTTTTTTATATTGTTATTATCAACCTTCTCTAAAAGAGAAAGCGCATGTTTTCCGCGCATAGCGAGTATTCCACCATTACAAAAAGAAATCTTTTTTTCTCTATCGCTAGCGTCTTTTTCTTCTACAATTGCGATCAATTTACCATTTTTCTCGAGAAGACGCCCATAACCTGTTGGGTTTTGGGTATGAAAACCTGCAAAAACAACATCTGCTCCATCAACAAGCTGTGCACGCATTTGGTGCAATGAATCTTGCTGAATGAGAGGCGTATCCCCAAAAACAATGAGAACATCATCCACTTCCTTTTGCAAAGCTAAACGAGCAGACAAAACAGCATGGGCAGTTCCTAAACGCTCTTTTTGTTCAAAAATCATTACATCTTTTACAAATGACTGAACAACGTGCGTAACCTCCTTAGCACCACATCCCACAACAACGGCTAATTGCGAAGAGCCAGCCAATTCTATTTGTTTTAAAACATGGCATATAAGAGGCAATCCAGCAATTTTATGAAGTACCTTAGGCAGAGGCGATTTCATGCGCGTCCCCTCACCTGCAGCAAGAACAATAGAAAGACAACTTCTAACCATAAAAACACATAAGACTAACGAGAAAATCCAAAAAAATTCATAATATTGTGCCAACGAATATCTTCAATATAACTCAACGAAGGATAATGTTCTAAAAGCCAAAATGAAATATCCTGCATAGAACCTGTTAAAAACAAAATCCCTGTAAGAAGAAGAAAAATACCAATAATTTTTTCAACTTTTCCTAAATGAATACGAAAAGCGCCTAAAAATCGCATAAAACTGCTCGAAAATAAAGCTGCCAACACAAAAGGGACAGCAAGACCTAATGCATAAACTGCTAAGAGAATAGCTCCCTCGCCCACCGTCTCTTTTGTTCCAGCAAGCGTTATAATAGGCCCTAAAATGGGGCCAATACACGGTGTCCAACCAAAGGCAAAAGCTAAACCAATAATATACGCGCCTAAAGGACCAGCAGGTGTTTTATGGGTCTGAAAACGCGCTTCACGAAATAAAAAAGCGATCTTGAAAATCCCCAAAAAATTTAAACCAAAAATAATAATGACAATTCCAGCAGCAAGTGCAAACCAATCACGATAATAACCGATGAATTTCCCAATTGTGCTAGCACTGGCACCTAAAGCAACAAAAACAGTCGTAAACCCAAGAACAAAAGCAATAACAGAAGACAATAAAGTCCACCGTATAAAGACTTTCTCATCACGATTTTCTGAACGAAAATCATCAATACCAATCCCTGCCATATAACACAAATAGGGAGGAACTAACGGCAAAACGCATGGTGACAAAAAAGAGAGTGCCCCAGCAAAAAACACACCAACTGTTGAAACTTCAATCAAAATTCATACCCCATCTCTCATCATAGTTTACCCCCATGAACAACGATCAATCCACATCTTCATCAATTCGTTGCATATTTTGTTCATTCGCCACCACACTTATATCTTCATCATGACCAGAAACGACTGAAAAAACTTTTTGATAAATTTTATCTTTATTTTTAGCAATTGCAATATACTCTCCCTCCGCTAACACGAGTGAAACATACGCACCAACTGTTTCATAAACGATATCACCAGAATCATTGGCAAGAGACCAACTTGTATCTGCAAGTGCTTCTCCTCCTTCTTGTCGGACCAGCTTTAAGACAATTTGAGCGGCCTGATGTTCAAGAGTAGCTTCTGTTATTTTACCAGCATCCACTTGAATATCCGAACGAGCCGTCGCATTAATAGAACCATAATGGGAAGCAACATGGTAGCGGCCAGCTTTTAAACGCACAACTGAGTGGGGTTTAACATTTGATATAATCACTCCCGTATCATCATTTTCTTTTTCATCCTCATAAATGGTAAAACGGAGTTCCTTTTCATTCATTACGCCATTGAGCAATGTTGCATTTAAAATAACACCACCAGCCTTAAGATTAAAGTTTTTTACAAGACTTTGCCCATTTTCTAAACGAATATGGCGCACAGCACTCGTGTGACCAAATGAGACATGAACAAGATAATTTCCTGGTTCGAGATTAAAACGTGCACTTCCCCCCTTATAGGTTGCCACTAATGGTAATTTATTATCAATCCCTAGAATAGGGGCATAAACCCGCCAGACAAGCCCTTTTTCAATATCCGGATGACTATTTGTTAATCGAGCATTCAAAATGAGTTGTGTTTGAGATGCTAAGTTTTCATTTTCCTGCTCTTGAGTCTTTACAATAAAACTCCTTGATTGTCTCTGCTGCTGATTTTGCCCTTCTCCTGCTTCAGAAAAAGCACAGTGACTCCAAGTCAATAAAGCAAGCACCACGCACAACCATACACATCGGTGCACTATTTTTATAAGAATACCCATTTTTGCATTGTTGACCAACATGATCTTTTTTTCAAGAAACAATATCACACAGCCATCATTTTAAATTGAGAAACTTACACCACAACCACATGATGAAACAGCATTGGGATTGTGGACTTGAAAAGACTGCCCCATAAGATCATCAACAAAATCAATCTCAGCTCCTTCCATAAAAGGAAGTGATAGTAAATCAATAAACACAACTGCCCCGTCTTTTTTGAGAACGAGGTCATCTTCACACATTTCAGAAACCAAGTCATATTTATAAGAAAAACCAGAACACCCACCACCTTCAACAGAAATACGTAATGCTATTTTATCGGGTTCACGCAAAAGTATCTGTGCAATTTTTTTGGCAGCAACATCTGAAATTTTCACATTCATTTTATATATCCTTGCATTAAACCATCAAGAAAGAGTATCCTACACTCAAAGAGCAGTTTATTTGTCATAAACCACTCTCAATTTTAAGATGATAATAGACAGCTTGCAATGGATATAGGAAATATCGACTTCAATTACCAATCTCGAGCAGTATACAGTGCTCATCCACAAACAAGCCGTGGTCGATTATACCATGAAACGATGAGCACCACACGCTCACCTTTTCAACGAGATAGAGATCGTATTATCCATTCTAATGCATTTCGACGTCTTAAACATAAAACGCAAGTGTTTATTGCTGATGAAAGCGATCATTATCGTACTCGCCTAACCCATTCCATAGAGGTTTCTCAAATTGCAAGAACATTAGCCCGTGCCCTGTGTCTTGATGAAGACCTTGCCGAAGCCATTGCCCTTGTTCACGACTTTGGACACACACCCTTTGGCCATGCTGGAGAAGATGCTCTTAATGAAGCCATGGTATATTATGGCGGCTTTGATCATAATGCACAAGCATTACGCATTGTAACAAAACTAGAACAGCGCTATGCAAATTTTGATGGACTTAACCTTACATGGGAAACCCTCGAAGGACTTGTAAAGCACAATGGTCCCCTTTTAGGGCCTTACGCGAAGAATAAGGAGGTTCCTATCGATATTTTACAATACAATGTAAAGCAAGATCTTGCACTCGATTGTTTTGCAGGATTAGAAGCGCAATGTGCTGCTATTGCAGATGATATCGCATACAATGCGCATGATATTGATGATGGTCTACGTTCGCAATTTTTAACACTCGATCAATTTGAACATGTTTCACTAACAGCAGCAATATTAAAAGATATAACAGATGAGCATCCCCACCTCGACCAAACGCGTCGCGGTTACACACTTGTACGAAGACAAATAACAACCATGGTTGAAGATGTTATCAAACAGTCACAAAAAAATTTAGCACGCATCAAACCAACAAGCATAAACGATATTCACCAAGCAAAACAAACCATTGTTACCTTTTCACCGACAATGACCGTTTATGAAAAAGAACTAAAAAACTTTTTATTTAAAAATCTTTACTACCATGAACAGGTTCTTAGTCGTCGCAATGCAGCAAAATGCATTGTACAAAAATTATTCAATTGTTATTATGAAAATCCAAATACAATGCCTGAAAGTTGGCAGAGCAAAGCAGTGCACTTAAAAAATCAAGAGTTAGCACGTTTGATTGCTGACTTTCTTTCAGGCATGACGGATCACTACGCTCTACGTGAATATCAGCGTTTATTTGACCATACAGATAATTTCGTTTAATGGCTTTTGGCATCATCATGGAAGCTAAATATGAATATCTTTAAAAACTTCGAAAAAAAAATTAAGAGATCAATTGAATTATCTGATATAAAAGGAAAAAATGGAGAAGATCTAGATTTATCAAAAATCACTGTTGATCCTCCGCGTGATTCCTCCCATGGTCATTTATCAACCAATGCTGCTATGGTGCTTGCAAAATCTATTGGAATCAATCCACGTGCACTTGCAGATAAAATCATAGAACTTCTTAAAAATGATTCCTCTATCGAAAATATAGATGTTGCCGGTCCTGGTTTTATAAACATAAAGCTTACAAAATTATTTTGGCAAGATGCTATAAAATCTATGCTTGAATTAGGCACTTCTTATGGTCGTATTCCAATGGGACAAGGAAAATGCGTCAATGTTGAATATGTCTCAGCAAATCCGACAGGACCAATGCATGTAGGACATTGCCGCGGAGCGGTTGTTGGGGATGTTCTCTCCAATTTGCTACAATTTACGGGCTATAACATTACAAAAGAGTATTATATCAATGATGCGGGTCAACAAATCGAAGTCCTCGCCCATTCGGTACTATTGCGCTATCGTGAAGCTCTTGGGCAAAAAATTAATGAAATTCCAGAAGGACTCTATCCTGGAGAATACTTGATACCATTGGGTCAATCGCTTGCTCAAGAGTTTGGTGACCAACTCCTCACAATGGATAAAGATGAAGCCTTATCTCTTGTGAAAGAACGTGCAATTCATGCAATGATGTCCATGATTCGCGAAGATTTGGCTGCTCTTAATATTTATCATGATATCTTTTTCTCTGAGCGAATGCTTTATGCAGATAATGCACGTGCCATTCGTAACACTATCAACGACCTCACTTTAAATGGTTATATCTACAAAGGAAAACTCCCCCCTCCCAAAGGACAAAACACAGAAGACTGGGAACCAAGCGAACAAACTTTGTTCCGTTCAACAAATGTCGGTGATGACCAAGACCGTGTTTTAGTCAAATCTGACGGTTCTTACACTTATTTTGCTGCTGATGTTGCTTATTTTCGGGATAAATTTAATCGTCATTTTGATGAAATGATTTATATTCTAGGCGCAGACCATGCTGGCTATGTAAAACGACTAGAGGCAATGGCAAAAGCGATTTCTGGTGATAAAGCCAAATTAAGTGTTTTCTTATGTCAATTGGTAAAACTCTTTCGCAACGGTCAACCTGTCCGCATGTCAAAAAGAGCAGGATCATTTGTCACTCTACGGGATGTTGTCGAAGAAGTTGGTCGTGATCCTGTGCGTTTTATGATGTTATACCGTAAGTGTGAAGCGCCTCTTGATTTTGATTTTGCAAAAGTAACAGAACAATCAAAAGATAACCCCATCTTTTACGTACAATATGCAAGTGCACGTTGTCACTCAGTCTTTCGTCAAGCACAAGAAGCGCTTCATATTAAAAGCTTTTCAAATGATACATTGATTACCTATCTTCATCGATTAACAGATGACCATGAAATATTGTTAATACGCAAACTTTCTGAATATCCACGTATCATTGAACAGGCCGTAGTTCATAAGGAACCGCATCGATTAGCGTTTTATCTTTATGACCTTGCCTCCAGCTTTCACACCCATTGGAATAAAGGGAGTGAAAATCTCAATTTACGCTTTATTCAACCCGATGATAAAGAGTTATCCTTTGCAAGATTAGGATTGATACAAGCTGTTATCAATATTTTATCATCAGGGCTTACCATCATAGGAGTCGAAGCACCCATAGAAATGCGTTGAAAAAGTTCTATAAATACATACAATAGGTACTCTATTGATAAACTTTTTCATGTATCCTTGCATGAGAGGGGGAAAATTTATAATTTTAATATAACAAATCAAAATCAACCATTGATTGCACGTAAGTGCAAACCATCATGTGAGAAAAGCTATGAGCGATAACGATCGCAAAAATCTACACGAAACAAAACACGATCATGAACACCATGATCCTTTAGAAAGGCTTACGCGCATTTTTAATCCGCACAAACAAAGCGGAAACCAAAATGGGCAATCTTCTTTAAAAACAGATCGATCAACATCTCACCCCGAAATATCATCCCATGATGATGATTTTGATTTGTCCTTTCTAGAAGAGGAACTTGAAAATAATTTAGCACATGACTTACCGTTTGATGATCAAAAAAAACAATGGGGCTTGCATGCAACCAGCAACGCAAAAGCCTCAGATATTGCACAAGCTGCTTCTTTCAACCATTCAAAACAAAATAATTTATCTGAAGAGAAATATTCTTCATCTAACAATCATGATGAAGAACAAATTTTAGATGCGCTTTCTCCATTACCAATCCCCAAAAATCAATCACATCAACAGAAAACAACAGCAACCAGTGCTGATCCTTTTCTTGAAAAAAGTAATCTTATGTCACAATCAGAATCAGAAAATTTCTTTTTTGATAAATCTGAAAGGCGTGAAAATAAGAGAGAGACACCAGAAGATGTTGAACAAACCAATCGTTTTTCACAAATAAATTCACAACAACCTGAGGCTACGAATATACAAAAAACTTATGATGACAATCAAAACCTCTATGACACTCCTATAAACCATCCCTATAAAATTTCAGCTGATCAAGAAAATTGGATTAAAAAAGATTATCCTGATTCCTCCTCTTCTACAGAGGAAAATGAGTTTTTCTCATCTTCTAATCTTGTGTCAGAAAGACAAAACACTACAAGAAATCAAACAACAAGTACCTTCTCCTCACCTTTAGATTCTCCACCAGTTGATAGACAATCTTATTTAAAGGGAGCTTCACAAGAAGATCATAAAACCAATTATCCCCATTTTTTTGAAGAAACCCCCTCACAACAAGAAACTTATAGCGAAAAAGTTCCGATATATGATGAGGCTCGAGCCCAATACATCAATAACGCCGAAGGTGCGTCTAACCCAAATAGAGAAATTTCATATAATGAAAATAATTTAGATGAGTTTCTTTCCTCATCCCCCTCTTTAAATACAAAACAAACGGATGACTTTTTTACCCATAACTATACGCACAGAGATACTCCCCCTCCCAATGTTGATACTTATAAATTTTCAGAGGAAATCGTAGAAAAAACTGGCCCTATTATGGTTCCAGAAGTTCCGTATGAAGCGCCAGAATATGATGTGCCAACTAATGGTGGTTTAGAAGAAGAATTTGCTGATGTACTCAATGTAGGGAATGTCCCAACGGATAATTTTTCTCAAAAACAACAGAAAAATGAGGTTTTTAGTGAAATTTTTCATCAGTCTATGCAAAATTCAAAAGAAGGTGTTTATATAAACTCTAAAGAACAAAACTCCGACTATTTTTCTTCTGCCAATATGGAATATAATTTTCCCTCTTTTAGCGAGAATTCATCATACACAAGCTCAGATGAGGTTCCCACGCATCCATCAGCTCCTCCTCCCTTAAAAAGTTTTATTTTTGGTAAAACTTTCATTAAAGGTTTTTTTATACTTATTTTAATAGGAATTGGGTTTGCTGGTTATTCTCACTTTTTTATGCCATCACAAAAAAATCAAGAAACGGTCATTATCCACGCTGATAATACGCCTTTTAAATTCAAACCAGAAACAACTGAAACAAAAAATGATGTTGCACATAATTTAGATATCTATAAACAAACAACTGAACAAAATGAGAAACAAGAAAATACACAACAATTTCTTATTGATAACTCTGAACAACCTGAAAATTTAAAAGAATTAAACCCTGAAGAATCTTCAAGCGTTTCCTCATCGTCTTTAAATGAATCTGATGTTGAAGATGCAGTCACAGAAGCCATAAATCATACTATTCCAATGCGAGAAGTACAAACTGTTATTGTCAATCAAGATGGTACAGTTACACTAGCCCCCGCGCATCAAACAAACAGCAAAACTGCTGCTCAATCTGAAGAAAGCATTGATCAAGCTTCTAATGAACTTCAAGATTCGTCCCATGATTCTGATATAAACGACCAAGAAAGAGATCATGATCTCAAAAATAATATTGATAAAATAATCGCAGAAAATAATTCTAGCTCAAATATTGAAGAAAAATTTATCCCAATTCCTTCTCATGCAGAGAGAAATGCACAAGTCGAAACAGAGACTGCATCTCGCCCCACCTCATCAAACAGAGTTGCACCACAAAATTCAGAAAGTTATTATGTACAACTTGCATCTCAACCAACGCATGAGCTAGCTAGAGATTCTTTAAAAAATATGAAATCTAAATTTGGGTTCCTTATTGGTGCCCGTCCTTTAAATATTCAATCCGCTTTTATACCAGGAAAAGGCACTTATTACCGTGTTCGGATTCAAGCGCAAGACCGTAATGAAGCCATAATTCTTTGTGAATCCATTAAAAGTTCTGGTGGAAGCTGCTTCATCACACGCTAAACCAATAATGCAGCGGTTTTAACAACCGTTGCATTATTTATTTCCATACCAGCTCATTACTTATCGAAAACGTTAGAAATTACAATTCCCTCAATCTTTTTCGCTTATGTCTTTGTGCTGACTTTATTCCTTAATCTACGTCGATTTTTGCTCTATCTAAAAGATTATATTTATGAAAAAATCACTCCGTACCCTTATAAGTATAAGGTACAAGGGGAGGCGAATTTAAATCTTTTTTGGGCGTTGTTACGCTTTGGCTTGTTTCTGGGGTATTATAACGCGAACTATGTTCAGGAGATTTTGCAAAAAAAGATCCTAAAAAACCAAAAATAAACCAGATAATAACCATCGCAAGAAGAATAGCAAAAATACCCTTAGCGATTGAAACAGGTTGTTCACGACCTCTTCTTTCTGCGGCCATACGTTCTTCATATGTGTGATAATTTTTATCAATCATAGTGGATTCCTTTTCTCAATTCCCTTACCTTTAAATTTCTAGAAAATATGCATATATGAAATTATTCAGATACTTATTGTGAGAAAACGATAATTATAGACAAAAGTTCCAGCTTACTTCATAAAGTTGAGGAGAAGAGGCAGGGATAGAATTAAAATATCCACCCTACCCTAGCCTTTGAATTCTATAATAAACCCCTTTGTATTCTATAATAAAACATTGACACAAAGGTTTTGTTAATAATAGAGTTATAATTAAAATATTTCATTATTTTTATTAATAAAAATGAAACATACTCAGAAGGTTTTTTATGAAATCTCCCATATCATCGCTTCCCTTTAAAATAGAAAAACACCCATCTCCTCTGTCAGAAGAAAAACGTGAAAAAATTCTACAAAGTCCCGGTTTTGGTCAGTTTTTTACAGATCACATGTGTACTATTCAATGGACTGAAGACAAAGGCTGGCATAATGCCATCATTTCTCAATACAAAGCTTTAGAAATTAATCCTGCAAGTACCGTTTTGCATTACGGACAAGAAATTTTTGAGGGCTTAAAAGCATATCGTGCAAAAGATGGACGCATCTTGCTCTTCCGTCCTGATGCCAATGCACAACGCTTTATAGAATCAGCACAACGGTTAGCGATGCCAGAATTACCAAAAAATATTTTTCTAGATGCCGTTCATCAATTAGTAAAAATTGATCAAAAATGGGTTTCCGACCATCCCAATGCTAGCCTCTATATACGTCCATTTATGTTTGGCAATGAAAGCTTTTTGGGTGTTCGCTCTTCTCAAGAATATCTTTTTTGTATCATAGCCTCTCCAGTTGAATCCTATTTCAAAGGAGAAGAAAAATCTGTCAGCGTTTGGATTGAAACAGATTATAGTCGAGCCGGTCCAGGGGGGACAGGGGCTGCCAAATGTGGTGGAAACTATGCAGCGAGCTTACTTGCACAAAAAAATGCAACTGAAAACAATTGTAGCCAAGTGCTCTTTCTCGATATGGTTGAACATGAATGGATTGAAGAACTTGGTGGTATGAATGTCTGCTTTATTATGGACAATAATACACTCGTAACTCCTCCACTTAATGGAACAATCCTTCCAGGAATAACACGTCATTCGCTCTTAGAATTGGCAAAACAAATAGGATTAGAGATAGAAGAGCGTCCTTATTCCTTTAAATCTCTCCAAGAAGATGCAAAGAGTGGACATCTTAAAGAAGTCTTTGCTTGTGGTACAGCTGCCGTTGTCACATCAATTGGTCGTTTTAAATATAAAGGGGGAGAGTTTATTATTGGAAATGAAACAGTTGGAGAAATTACAAAGCAGCTTCGTACACAATTGGTTGGCCTTCAAAAAGGGGACATAGAAGACAAAAACGGCTGGGTACATTCTATCCAGCTCTCATAATAATGAGATATTTTTATATTTATAACGCTTCCATGAATACATATCTACCTTCATGGAAGCGTACGTGCTCACTAAAAAGTTTCTCTATTTTTTAGCGACTACAAAAAATATTAATCAAATTTTGAATAATCTTTATGCTGTGCTTTAATATTGCGGACTGTTCCCGTATGGGAACGCATTACGAGAGTTTCTGTTTGAATATAGCGAGGCGTGAATTTAACGCCAGAAAGCATATTACCATCTGTCACCCCTGTTGCTGAAAACAAAACATCACCCTTTGCCATTTCTTCCATTGTATAAACCTTATTGGGATCACTAATCCCCATTTTAGCTGCACGAGCAATTTTCTCTTCTGTATCAAGCAGCAAACGACCTTGCATCTGTCCCCCAATGCAGCGCAAAGCAGCAGAAGCTAAGACCCCCTCTGGAGCTCCACCAATCCCCATATAGATATCAATACCTGTTTCTTCTGGATCAGTTGTATCAATAACAGCAGCCACATCTCCATCCCCAATCAAGCGAATCGCTGCTCCTGTTGCTCGTACTTCATCAATCAATTTTTCGTGACGAGGTCTATCCATAATACAAACAGTAATCTGATTAACGGCTACTCCTTTAGCCTTTGCAAGAGCATGGATATTATCGGCAGGACAAGCATCTATATCTACTATTCCCTTTGGATAACCAGGACCAATAGCAATTTTTTTCATATAAACATCAGGAGCATAAAGGAGGTTACCCTTTTCAGCAATTGCAACCACAGCCAAAGAATTGGCAATATTTTTAGCACAAAGTGTTGTTCCCTCTAGTGGATCAAGTGCAATATCGATCGCCAATCCACTTTGAAGACCTACTTTTTCTCCAATATAAAGCATAGGCGCTTCATCCCGCTCACCTTCACCAATCACCACTGTACCATCAATAGGCAATCGATTAAGTTCCTGCCGCATTGCATCTACAGCAGCTTGATCCGCAGCCTTTTCATCGCCACGTCCGCGCCAGCGTGCAGCAGCAACAGCAGCACGTTCAGTAACACGTACCAATTCAAGTGTCAAAATACGATCAAGTCCATTTAAAATCTTCTGAGTTGTGGGCATATGAAAAAATCCTACCGAATGAATACCAGAAAAAATATGAGTCCTTATTAAATACTAAGAATAAAGTTTTTGGCAAAGATGAAAATTTTCCACAAGAGACAAAAGAACTCAAGCTTACCTTTTTGTCATTATCAAGAAAGTTATCAATTCTCTGCCATAGGTTCAATACGAATAAATTGAGATTTTGCAACAAGATGTCCATCTTTTTCAATTTCTGCAAGTGCCTGTCGTACATTCACCTCTGTTGTTTCATGCGTAATTAAAATAATTGTTTTTTCAATTTGATCTTCTACAAAAGATCTTTGAACAATCGACTCCAATGAGATGTGATTATCAGCCATATGCCTTGCGACCGCGGCAAAAACACCAGTACGATCATGAACATTTAAACGAATAAAATAACCACCTGCATGATGCGAAATACGTGCTTTTTTATGAGGAGCAAGTTCTAATGCTGGGCGTCTTAAAACAGGTGCATACTGAAAACCAGAACGTGCTTTTGCTATATCAGCCAAATCACCAATAACGGCTGATGCTGTTGCCTTTCCTCCGGCACCGGGACCAGAAAACAGTAATTCACCTAATAAATCACTTTGAATAGAAAGAGCATTGGTTACACCATTTATCTGTGCAATCATCGAGGATGTTGGTACCATTGTTGGATGAACGCGTTGCTCTATTCCAGAATCCGTTTTTAATGCAACCCCTAAAAGCTTAATCCGATACCCCAATTCATCAGCTGCTCGAATATCAATTTGCGAAATATTATGAATTCCTTCAACATAAACATCATCTAACGAAACAGCAGTTCCAAATGCCAAGCTTGTCAACAAAGCTAATTTATGAGCAGTATCATTTCCCTCAATATCAAAACTTGGATCTGCTTCAGCATACCCAAGTCTCTGTGCATCTGCTAAACAATCTTTAAATGAAAGACCTTCCGTAAACATACGTGTTAATATATAATTACAGGTTCCATTGAGAATACCATAAATTCGCGATATGCGATTACTAACAAGTGATTCTCTCATCGCTTTGATAACAGGAATTCCCCCAGCAACAGCTGCTTCAAAATGAAGAAAAACACCTTTTTTTTCTGCAATTATAGCGAGCTCTACTCCATGTTGAGCAAGAAGAGCTTTATTGGCTGTTACAACATGATGTCCCGCCTCAAGCGCTCTCTTAACAGCGGTATACACCACATCCAATTCACCACCAATTAACTCTACAAAAACATCAATCTCATCAGAAGCAGCCAACTCCACAGGTGAATCAAACCATTTTATACCACTAAGATCAATTCCACGATTGCGGCCTTTATCACGCGCACTAACAGAAACAACTTTGATGAATCGTCCACATTGACAAGCTAAACTATTCGCTTTTTCACATAGAGTTCGAACAACTGAAGTACCAACTGTACCAAGTCCCGCAACACCAACTTTTAAAGCTTCTGCCATTATTAACCACTGATCCCTATCTTCATTGAAAAATCGTTTAAATGATGTGCCAATCAACACAAAAAGTACTTATGTTCATAAAAACAAAAGAAATACCCTGCTCTATTCATTTCATTTTTTCTAATAGAATTATCCCCGCTTGTTCAATCAACATTCCTAAAAATATAATATTTATTGTCTTCAAAGATTTCAGAATCTTTATAAAATATCTAATTCAGAATGAAAACCTGCAAAACTCATAAATGCAAGTTACCATAAAAAATTGCTTTGCTTTTTCAAAAGTAAAAAAATCTTCTCATAAAAACTAAACTCTATCAACAAAGGATAGAAAAAAATCTCTCAAAAAACAATCAATAACACGCGAAAACTTGGAAAGAACACACACACATCTCTTCTAAATCAACAAACATTAAACAAAAAACACTCTCTCATATGAGACGCAAAAAGAATGAAACAAATAAAAGAGCTTTTAATTTTAAATTTCTTACAACCATATAAAATTAAAGATGATAAAAAACAATTTTTAATATATTCTGTAAAACTTACTTTAATAATTTTCATTTTGATCATACAAACTTTTTTTATTTTATATTTTGCTAAACTGACAGGATTCTGAAGCTTATGCTTCAAAAGAAACTTTTGTATGATTCGTATTATTTGTTACCTTGGTAATAAATATCGGCTTTCTACTTCATAAAATATACAACTTTTTAGTTTTTATTTTATGATAAACTCAAGCAAGCAAGTTTTGTATAAAAGCTCTCTCAAGCAAGTTAAATAATATTCTCATGTGCAAGCATAAGATAACAAACAATAAAATATGCAAAAAATAAACATATTTAAAATGCTGTTAAAATGTTGTCTTGATCGTTTTACCTACGCCTCAAACCAAAAATAAACGAAAATATCATTCACTGGGACAAATCTCACATCACAACTTTCTATCAATCATGATAACTCTATATTTTTTCTATAAAAAATCTTAAAAAATAAAATGATCCAACCAAGAGTCTCTCAAAAATTATTCAAGAAAACACACTTTTTTCAAAAAAAATGACACAGAGGGCTTGCGAAGTAAAAAGATCCTCTCTATAAGCCTCATAATTGGTTTGCGCCCATCGTCTAGCGGTTAGGACATCGCCCTTTCACGGCGGAAACAGGGGTTCGATTCCCCTTGGGCGTACCATGTTTCTTTTTACTGTACACAATCTATCGATTTTATATATCTTTTTTAAAGTACGGGGTACGTGGATAAAAGTTAGGGAATAGGATTTTCAAACTTGCTTTTACAAAGAGCATTCTTTTTTGCCGACTTTCTCTAATAATTTTTTGAATTCTGATAAATCCTTAATGTTCTGCTGCTTTCTGATCTAAAGCATAGAGTTCAGTTATCTTTTCCTTCATCCCCACAAGAACAAGTCTTTTGTCAATCTCGACAAAAGACAAAAGTGGTACATTATTTTTTACAAGTAGAATATTTTCCACGATCACTGTACAAAAACCATTATCAAGCATATACAATATCTATTATGGTAAGAAGTTATTAATTTTCATCAGGCACAGTGCGTTTAATATCATCATAAAATTTAAATATTACAACGAGATATATAAATAAAATATATTGGTGTACTCATGCTTGTCAATCTTAATGCTATAATTCGCGATCTTTCTCCAAAAACGAATATCGTTACAGTTCTTAAGGAAGCTATAGTTAATTCTATACAAGCTCATGCGACAAAAATTGATATTTTATTTCAACTTTATGGCAATACGGATTTGTGGAAGAATCAACCAGTTTTTTCTATAAGTGTTTTTGATAATGGAGATGGATTTACAAAAGAAAATATCAAATCTTTCTCTACCTACAAAAGTGATTATAAAATTCAAGAAGGATGTAAAGGGATTGGACGTATTACTTACTTGAAAATATTCAAGGAAGTTAAAATTGTTAGTTTTAGCAAAAATGAACATCATACTAAAATTTCACTAAATTTCACTCCGCAGTTTACACAAGATTCTTTTAAAAAGGAAAATAGCGAAAACTATAAATGGTGGACTACACATTTGCATTTACAAGAAACTCATGAACAAACTGATTTAGATATAAATTTAGTCCGTAACGAAATTTATTATCATCTCCTTCCTTTACTTTTTTTACTGAAAGAAAAAAATATTCAAATTAACTTTTATGTACATGATGTAAAAAATTTAGAAGATTTAAATAACTTAAAGGACATAGAAAATTTAGAAGCTATAGAAAACTTAGAGAAAAGAACAATAAATACGCAAGATTTACCTTACTTAGAAAATAAAATTTTTGAAGTTGGTCCTTTAAAGATTCCCTTCACCCTTTCTTATTATTTCGAACAGAACGTAAACTCTAAAGCTAAAATAGAAGCTTTCTATTGTGCTAATAATCGTACTGTCATGCCTTTTTCAAAGTTTATAAATATCAATCCAATAAACGATATGATTATGATATTTTTATTGGAATCTCCTGTTTTTGACAAATATGTTAACGATGAACGAAATGAGTTTGAGATTAATGAAACAAATCCTGACTTAGAAACGCAACTATCTTGGTATGATATTAATCAAAAACTAGAGAGTATTTTGGATGAAACAATTAATATAAGATTTCCAGAAATTAAAGAAAAAAAGAGCGCTCTTCTCAAAAAAATTTCTGAAGAATATCCTTATTTAGTAGATTTTCTAGACACAAAGTATGTAATTGGTGGTTTCTCAAAAGAAGATTCATTTATTGAAAAAGCAGAAAGAGAATATTCAAAAAGGAAGTTGACATTTAGAAAGATTCTTCGTGAAGGTAAAGGAACACCGAAAAAGAATTTACAAAAAGCACGAAATTTTGCTAGTCTGGAGTTAACTCAATATATTCAATTCCGAGATGATATTTTGAATGAGCTCTCTAAATTATTAAAACCTAATACCTTAGAGAAAGAAATTCATAATTTATTTATTCCACAACAATGCACTGCTGATAAAACCTTATCTTTACCATTAAAAGAGAATAATTTGTGGATACTTGATGACAACTTAATGAGCTACAGCTATTTACAAAGTGAAAAGGAAATAAAGTCCTTTATTACTAAGGTTAATTTGCTTTTATCGACTTCTGAGAAAAGTAATAAAAAATTACGCAGTCGACCTGATATAGCTGTGTATTTTGACTCTGAGAATGGGAACCGTGCTGTCTTAATAGAGTTTAAAGGTCCTACAGCAGATTACAAAAATTCAGGTGTTTCTCAATTAATGTATTATGCCGAAACACTTCAAAGCGCCGGTGTTAAAGAAATGTATCTCTATCTCATTGCTGAAGTAGATGATGCTTACGAAAAGGTATTACTTGTTACAAATAATTTCACTAAAATTTTTTCTCCAGAAGGAAAATATTATCGACGTTATTGGCCTACATTAAATGCTTGTGTACACGTTATCTCTCTACACACTATTTTAAGTAACGCAAAATCACGAAATAGCACTTTTATGAATATTATTAAACAGGATTTGTTATGCCATCGATCATAGAAAACCAGTGAAGCATTCTATTATTCGGCTTTTGATTATCCGCTTTTTTAAGTGTGAGAGGATGTTATCTGTCGCATCCATAAAACAAGCAAAATTAATAATCCATTTGCTAAAAAATTTTGCGCGTCCAGAGTGTATTTAGAGTTGGATATTTGATTTTTGTGTAAAAATATTTTCCAATGCCTCTATGAGATGCAAAAAATCAAGCGCTAATAAGAGTATAATGAATACAATCTGTTTGGTATAACGTGACATCACTTTTCTGCTTCTATAAGTTCTGTATCGTTTTGTGTTTTTTCTAGCCATCTTTCCAACCACATAAATGGGCTCCCTGCTTATTATGCTTCAAAATATCTCTTGCAAGGTTGGAACTGATGACCTCAACATCCTGATTATCCAAATAAATGGGCAACCA
>NZ_JBHIQK010000006.1:0-115780 GCF_042196545.1 Bartonella sp. AC70YNML | reverse complement strand
CTTATTTGGAATGGGCTAAGGAGCATGATGAAGATGGACGTGATATCGGCATTGATCTGGTCGCTACAATCCGTGATGATATCTGTGATGATAATCAGTCACTAAAAGACGCTGCTTAAATAACGCGTGGGCGCGGCGGGGGCACCCTCCTTTAAACATCTCATTTAAAAATTTAAATCTCTTTATAAAGGAATTGTGCTCATGCAAAAGAAGTTTGCACTCACAAATGAAACGCGTGTATTTGGTAAACATATTCTCTACCGTATTAAAGCATTAAAAGATTTTGCTGATATCAAAGAAGGTACCTTAGGCGGCTTTATTGAAAAGGAAGATAACCTCTCTCATGAGGGCAATTGCTGGGTCTATGATGAGGCTTGTGTCTATGGTCATGTAAGAGTGTATGAAAATGCAAAAATACGCCATTTTTCTCAGGTCTGTGGTCATGTCTATGGCAATGCCGAGGTCTATGGCTCTGTTTATGGAAATGCCAAGGTCTGGGGTAAAGCCTATGGCAATGCAAAATTAAACAGTCAAAGTAAAGTAAGTGTCGTTCCCAAAAAATGTGAGGTTTATGAAAACGATAATATTATCAAGATTACAGATACAGATAAATAAATGACAGGCATGGACGGCGCCTTCTTTATGGTTATAAACGCATATAAAATGCATTGCTATAAACATATCATAAAAGAGAGAGTAAAATAAAAGAAATCCGTGCCAAATGATATGACGCGGCTTTCAAAATGAATCATCCATATGGAGTAATGAGTGCATATATACAAAACGTATCATATTGCAAGCGCTCTATTATCATTATCTTTATGAAAACTTATCAAAAGGAATGTAAATGTTGCATACGATTTTTACTCACTCATTTTAACAAGAGAGCCTATAAACGCTTGTTATGGCTATCAAACGTATCAAACAAATCAAAACGCTTGGTAGCTTTATCAAAACCCGCTTTTTACATTTACGAGCGTTGGTTTTCAAAACAATCTCTCATAAGACAATAAACAACAGATTTTATCAAACGCAAGGCTTTAAAAACTGTTATAAACATCAGTTTCAAACATTTAAACATGCATTTAGAAAAGCTTTCATAAGCGTATTTTCATTTTGCACTCAAATGTAACTTCTTTGCAAATTAATCGCTCTATATTTGGCTAGCAAAATTAAGTAAAATCCCATGCCTTATGATGTTAAAATATTTTTGAATTTTGCTTGCTTATCTTTGCCTCAATAGCAGCCCCCAATTTTGGGGTGAGTAAATCACTAAGTTCATATTTTGCTCTGTGCTTTTAAACGGTAACTTTTAAAACGTTTTTTAGTACCATATCTAAGTAGATAGTATTCTACTGCTATGGCATTGTTCGTTTCCATTTTTTTGTGGAAACGAATACAGTTTCGTTTTTAAAAATTAGTATAGCTGTTGTGATGATACTATATTTATGCTTCTTACTTATCGTTTCTAAATTTTTAGAAAGCTTTTTTAAAAGCGATCTTTTCTTTAAATCCTTTTATGCAATCTTTAAAATGTTCGGTGTTATGATGATGCTGTTATAACAGCTCTCTATTTTATGCTTCTCAATTTTGAGAACTGTAATTTTATGTTTTTATCATGTGATTAACAATCCAATCATTAAAACAAGATATGATCTTTAAACGTGTGTTATCGATAATTCCAAACAATTAAATTTTAAAACAATGTGATTTGTGCTGTGATAAAAACGTGTCATAAAATTTATAAACTGTTATGAATGATATCTGCTTTTCATTTGAATGACACATGCGTTATAACATTTACATGATGATTTGCTTTTTATGGTCTATTCATACATGGCAATCTTATATAAAAAATAGTCAAATGAATCATGCATAAAAGTGTGGATTCTTAAGGGGATTCATATAAAATAATTACACTCAAACTATTGACTTTATTGTATTTTTTATTATTATATCTTATATGCTTGATAAGAGATGACCTTCGATCTCACCAACATTCGCACATAGCGTATGAAATCCACTAATCTTTTTAGAATTATCCTCTGTATAGCCATCAGGAGCCGTCAGATTTTGCGAAAGGTCAAAGGATAGCTCATTCGTCTGATCTTTTAAGATAAGATATATATAATAATTCTTTCCTGCTTCAAGATCTTGGTCAAAAGTCATCCTTCCATGCTCTGGAATGCCGTAAAAGAGGTACCTACCCCCCACATTCTCACCACCATGATAAAAGCGAAAACATGCCCCTTCATTGATCACAAGACCTTTTCTATTTTTCGGATCGGCTTCCAGAATTCTGTCAGGTTGATGAAAACGCACATCCTCTAAAAAATTAGTGGAAAGAGAACCTACATTACCTTGAAGTTCAGAAAGACTGTCACTGTTCCTCTGAGCCTTCTCTTGAACTTCTGTCAATGCACTCTTCGCTTCTTCCGCTAACACTTTTGCCTCAGAGGCGGCTGTATTCGCAGAATTTGTCGTTGCTGTCACCGTGTCTAATGAACTCCTGACCTCTCCAAGCCCTTGCTTCGTCGTATCAGCTTTTTCTTTTGCTTGCTCCGCAACACTCTTCGCTTCTTCCGCTGTTGTCTTCGCAGTCTCAGCTACTTCCTTGGCTTCTACAACCAAAGGTTCTACCTTATCCGCCTTAACCTGCGCTACTTCACAAATGATCAGATCAAATTCTGATAAACCGTATTTCTTTTAAGCATCCGAAATCACTTGGATTGATTGGTAAGTAGCAAACACCACAGTCATTGCATTTACTAATACTTTATTTTCTTTTTTCAAAGCTTTTAAGCATCAGTTGGTAGCTGATAGAGCGAGATCTGAGACATCGAGTTCGGCAGCAGCATCTTTGTTTTACGACACTTGCCAACTTATGTATCAGAATACACCACAAAGGAATGAAACGGTACTTCTGTATAGCGTGTCCATTCTCTTATTGTTTGTGACATCAAAGCCAGAAAAGGCACGAAAAACAAAACACGCTCTCCAGTTTCGGCTATTTGTTGTGCTATCTTAAAGCTGGTAAAAATCTTCTCCGTTCCACATACCATAATAAGTTTGCCACGGTCTGCTTCTTTTAAACCCTCATAGACTTTCTCATACTTTTGGATTTGTTGAAAAGTTATCCCTAATTGGTGCCCTAATTGCTTTTACGACATTCCCAGCATTTTTCTTTAAAAGCGAATTTTTTGCCTATAGAAATGCCGTTAAAATGTAGCTTTTTCTTTTCACTCTTAAGCTCCCCCCGCTGGGTGCGAGCACCCTCGCATTAGTATTCCGAGAGCCTGAAAGTATTGAACACGAAACAGATCTTTTCTTTTAGTGCTCATAGCACCTAGATATAGAAAAATATCCCATAATTCCGAGACACCAACAGAGTAGGCCATTTTTATGATCAAACTTTAGGGCTTTCAGACTCT
Source organism: Bartonella sp. AC70YNML (assembly GCF_042196545.1). NCBI lineage: Bacteria > Pseudomonadati > Pseudomonadota > Alphaproteobacteria > Hyphomicrobiales > Bartonellaceae > Bartonella > Bartonella sp. AC70YNML. The sequence goes on along the minus strand of NZ_JBHIQK010000006.1, from coordinate 112,349 downwards.
ACTGATCGCTGCGTAGATGAGTAAAATCACTCTTTAAGTAATAAAGTAATTTCAGGAAATTGGCAATCAAAATTAAAGTAATCTCAAAGACTATAAGATTGGGCACTCTTCAAAAGAGGATAATGCGAAGGGCTGTCATCGTGGTTAGTCATCACCCCACACAATGCTTCTTTTCCAGAAAACGCAAAACGCGATATAAGAAAAAATGTTGTTTGCAAAATTTTCTCTTGCCTATACAAAGAGAAAATAAAAAATTTGGAGGGCTCCCATGATAAATGACATCTACTGTGTTGGATACAATTATGTTGAACATGTTCATGAACTAGGCAATATTGTTGAAGATGAACCCGTTATCTTTAGCAAGCCAAAAAGTTCACTCGTTTTAGGCAATGAAATTTATCTTCCTAACTTTTCTAAAGAAATCCATTTTGAAACTGAAATTGTGCTCAGAATCTCAAAGGACACTTTCATGGTCACAGAGAAAGAAGCAGAAGAATGCTATGATGCCATAGCAATAGGTCTTGATATTACCGCAAGAGACTTGCAAACAAAACTGAAAGAAAAAAAGCTTCCTTGGCTTTTATCTAAAGGATTTAAAGGAGCGGCATACGTCTCTGACTTCATAAACAAAGAAAAAATAAACAACCCAATAACCTTTACAATGAAGTTAAATGGCGAAACGAGGCAAGTTGGCAATACGAAAAATATGATCTTTAGCTTTGAGAAAATAATATCATTTTTAAGTCACTACATTCAGCTAAGGCGTGGTGATATCATATACACAGGCACTCCACAGGGCGTAGGAAAACTCTCTAAATTTGACAGAATAGAATTATATCTTGAAGCTCAATTAATCTCAGAGCTAAAAGTAGAATGAGTCATCAAATACTAACCTTTTTCATTGTTTCATTTTTTTTAGTCATCTCACCGGGACCAAACATGGCCCTTATCATCGATAATGCAACGAGATTGGGGAAAAAGAACGCATTTATGAACGTTTTAGGGTTATGTACAGCAACATATGCGCATGGAGCATTTTCCATATTAGGGGTATCAGCACTCATTCTCAACAACAAAACGCTCTTTCTTTTAGTAAAACTCATGGGAAGCTGCTATTTATTATATATGGGCTTTAAATCGATTAAATCTGGAATACACAGCTTAAATTCAAAAGAAAAAATATCAACGAATGAAAAAAGCATTGTCGGTACAACAAAGCTTTTTACCAGCTATATGGATGGTTTTTTGACACAAATACTAAATCCCAAAGTATCAATATTTTACATAGCAGCCTTTCCAAAATTCTTAGCTTCTGGCGGTAGCATTAAAAAAGGCTTTGAACTTGTAACGATACATTCCTTCAACATCTTTACATGGTTTACTTTAATGACCATTTTTATATCATTCGCAAGCGCCACTTTAAAAAAGAAAAAAATAAAAGGATACATTAATATTGCGACAGGAACAGTTTTATCTCTATTTTCTTTTTTCATTTTCTTTGGATAATGTTATTTCGATAACAAATTTTAAAGTTAATAGAGCAATCTTTTCCTGATTCTGTCTCTCACTATGAATAGCTAAATCTCTAACAGAGCTTATACAATCCCCAGTTCTTTTTTTCTTTGTATAACTGAATTACGTTGCATTTCTTTATCATACTCTCAAGGACGCTTGTGTAAACAATGTGAGTCTCTCGTAACATTTTATAAAATGTTACCAATGTCTAAACAAAATCCTTATTCATCACTTTAAAAGAAAGAACTATGATATTGTTCTTTTCCTTTGTGAAACAAAAGTAATTCCTTCTCACTTATGATAGCATCATAAAAATAAAAAAATGATTTTAGAAATCATTTAAATTTTCCATTAAAAATTGTTCTTAAACTAAGATGAGAACTCTCGAGTGCTATTTGCAGTAAAAATTAAAACTCTCACCATTATGAATAATAATAAATAATGTACTGATTACAAATAATAAGTTTCAAAAAATTATAAAAACTCCTGACAACTTTCTGAAATAATTTTAAAAGCTCCACGTCTTTTAATGAACAATTTATTTGTTATTAATAACAATAAAAAGTTCCCTATTCAGATATCCGTTACGTTATTTAAGAGGAAAACATTCTCTTTTTTCAAAACCATATTCCTAAAACATATTCTTGTCTTTATCCACACAAAATCATAAAAAACGTTTTTTTCCTTTACACCTCATTTATATCATGCTTCGATACAGAATAATGCATTTTTAGTGTAATTTAATCTCAAAATAATTAAAGGGAACCCCCAAAAAATGAGCTATAAACAAAATTTAAAAGATGGTCCTCAGATGAAACTACAACGTGGCCTAGATAACCGTCACGTACAACTTATAGCCCTCGGTGGAGCTATTGGAACAGGACTCTTCATGGGATCAGGAAAAACAATTAGTGTAGCAGGCCCTTCCATCGTACTCGTTTATGCTATTATTGGATGTGCCCTATACTTTGTCATGCGTGCTATGGGAGAATTATTGCTTTCTAATTCACAGTACCGGTCCCTTATTGATTTTTCAACCGATATGCTAGGACCGGGAATCGCTTTCTTTGTAGGCTGGAGCTATTGGTTGAGCTGGGTTGTAACTGGAGCTGCAGATATTATTGCCATCATCACTTATATGCACTTTTGGTGGCCAACGCTTAATCCATGGATTGCCGTTTTTTCTTGCATTGGTTTCTTTTTAATTTTTAATCTCTTTGCCGTAAAACTATTCGGTGAACTTGAATTTTGGTTTGGTCTTATCAAAGTCGTAGCAATTTTAGCATTAATTGTTGTTGGTTTTTATATGATCGCTACGAGCTTTACTTCTCCCAATGGTACTGTTGCTTCTCTCAATCACGTATGGAACGATGGAAATATCTTTCCGCGAGGAATGACAGGTTTTTTTGCGGGATTTCAAATTGCCATTTTTTCTTTTGTTGGTATAGAAATTGCAGGAACAACTGCAGCTGAAGTCAAAAATCCTAAAAAAGTTCTACCAAAAGCAATTAATGCAATACCAGTACGTATTGTACTCTTTTACATCTTCTCTCTCATCGTGATTATGTCAGTCACACCTTGGGATCAAATTGTTCCAGATAAAAGCCCCTTTGTTTCGATGTTTTGGCTTGCTGGTATTCCGATAGCTGCTGGTTTGGTAAACTTTGTCGTTCTCACCTCGGCTGCTTCTTCGGCAAATAGTGGTATTTTTTCTACTAGCCGTATGATATATGGGCTTGCAACACAAAAAGGTGCTCCTCCAATTTTAGGTAAGCTTTCCAAATATCATGTTCCAGCCAATGCTCTATTCTTTTCCTGCTTATGTATTTTAATAGGGTATACAATTGCCTCACTCTCTCCAAGCCTCATAAGTGCTTTCACAATTGTGACGAGCATCTCAGCTATTGCATTTTTATTCGTATGGTCTGTAATTTTGGTTAGCTATATTGTATATCGTCGCAATCACCCTCATTTGCATGCTGAATCCGTCTACAAAATGCCAGGAGGAATTATCGTGTGCGGGATAATTTTAGTTTTCTTTGCTTTCATGCTCTATTTGTTAACGTTAGAAGAAGACACCCTAACAGCTTTAAAATACGGTATATTCTGGTTTATTTGCTTAGGCATAACCTATTTTACATTTGTAAAGAAAAAAATAACTCAAGGTAACAAATAAAGTCTATACATAAAACATCTCAAAAAAGGGTAATTTTAGTTACCCTTTTTCTACTTAACCTCCTCCCCAAACATCAAAAAACGACGATTCCTACCAGCGCCGGTTTGTGAACAATCCAGCTTATTAAGAGGGAATGCTGCTGATCATTTATATGGTTCACCTACATAAGGCTCTATGGGCTAGCCCTGCCCTGAATACTCACCACACATTATAAAAATACTTAATGCGTAAAAATGTTATATGCTTTATATCACTACTCTACACAACAGTATTTTACTGCACAATAAGATAAGAAACGAGCTATTCTGTAAAAAATTCTCTATAAACTTCACTGACATTGTTTACTAATAAAACATGAGATTTATCTAAAACTTTTTCCCCTCCAAAAGTTTATATTCAATTTTTTATCAAAATTAAAAATATAGCTTTAAACAGAATATATCTTAATAGCTATCTGCAATAAAAAAAGATTCTATGAAAATATTTTTCTATTTGTAATAAATTTTAAATATAAATAATTAAAGGTAAATTTTTAAATATATTTTTTAATATTTTAAATAATAGTCTAACTATTTAAACTTATTTTATTTATATATAAAGTTTTATATTTAATAAATTTGCAATTTTATTTATATTTAATATATTTAGAAATCTAAATTAATAAATAAATTTTAAATATAAAAGTTATTTATACAATAATTTACTATAAATAAATATATTAAATATAAATATTTATATAAATATAAATAATAATTATATGTAATATAATTTATATTATATATAAATTATATTACATATGTATAAAATATAAAAAATCAAAAAAATGTAATAAAATTTATCTTTTGTTTCTTATATATAAAATAATTATTCCATTAATTAATAATGTTTTTGCTTTATTCTCATATAGTCATAGAAAAAAATTCCTTTACTCCCTAGCTATATCATGTTTCGATAGAAGGGATTACCTTTTTTAGGGTAATTTTATCTTAAAATAACTAAAGGGAACCTCCCAAAAATGAATAAACAAAATTTAGAAAAAAAACCTAAGAAGAAATTGCAACGTGGACTACATAACCGACACATACAACTTATAGCCCTTGGTGGAGCGATTGGAACAGGTCTCTTCATGGGATCAGGAAAAACAATCAGTGTAGCAGGGCCTTCGATTCTACTCGTTTATGCAATTATTGGTTGTGCTCTATACTTTGTCATGCGTGCTATGGGAGAGTTATTGCTTTCTAATACACAATACCGATCTTTTATTGATTTCTCAACCGATCTTCTAGGGCCATGTGCCGGATTCTTTATCGGCTGGACATATTGGTTGTGTTGGATTGTCACTGGAACTGCTGAAATTATTGCTATTGTCACTTATACACACTTTTGGTGGCCTGAACTCAATCCGTGGATTCCTGTTATAATTGGTCTTATGTCCTTTTTAATTCTTAACCTCGTCGCAGTAAAACTATTTGGCGAACTTGAGTTTTGGTTTGGTTTTATCAAAATCGTAGCAATTCTAGTCCTAATCGTTGTAGGATTTTATATGATCTTTACCGGTTTTGTCTCTCCAAACGGTACGGTTGCTTCTCTTAGCCATATATGGAACGGTGGGAATATTTTTCCGCGAGGAATTACAGGCTTTTTTGCTGGATTTCAAATTGTTATTTTTGCTTTTGTTGGCATTGAACTCGCTGGAACAGCTGCTGCTGAAGTAAAAGAGCCTCAAAAAGCTTTACCACAGGCTGTTAATTCAATACCAATCCGCATTGTATTCTTTTATATATTCTCTCTTCTTGTGATTATGTCTGTGACGCCGTGGGATCAAATCAGTCCAGAAAAAAGCCCATTTGTAACAATGTATGCACTTATTGGTATTCCAACTGCTGCAGGTTTGATGAACTTTGTTGTCCTCACAGCAGCCGCATCTTCAGCAAATAGTGGAATTTTTTCTACCAGCCGTATGATATATGGGCTAGCAACACAAAAAGGTGCTCCTAAGTTTTTAGGAAAACTTTCTCGTAACCACGTTCCAGCCAATGCATTATTCTTTTCATGTTTATGCATCTTATTTGGTTATGCCGTTGTATCGTTATCTCAAACACTCATAGCTGCTTTTACAATTGTTACGACAATTGCCGCAACTTTGTTTATATTTGTATGGTCTATCATTTTGATCAGCTATATCGTCTATCGTCGCAATCGTCCTCTCCAACATACTGTCTCTCCTTATAAAATGCCAGGAGGTGTTGTTATGTGTTGGGCGCTTCTTATTTTCTTTGCATTCATTATTTATTTATTGTCATTAGAAGCTGACACTGCCATAGCTTTAAAATATACTCCAGCGTGGTTTATATTTTTAGGGATTGTATACTTTCTTTTTGGAAGAAAGAATTATGCAAAAAATTAAAAAATAAAGCTTATGTTGCCAAAAACATATAAAAAAGGGTAACTAAAGTTACCCTTTTTTTTGATATTTATCTATAAAATTATAAAAGCTATTGATCAAATATCTCTGTAGAAGCTTCAATTACGCTCTTTATCAACCAAAGCGTTAGATTTTATCCAAGGCATCATAGAACGAAGTTTTTTACCAACTTCTTCAATAGGATGATTATCATTTAAACGCCGCATACTTTTAAAATGAGCAGCACCAGCCTTATATTCTTGAATCCAATTCGATGTAAATTTACCCGTTTGAATATCTTTCAATATACGTTTCATTTCTGCTCTGGTTTTATCCGTAATCACACGTGGACCAGAGATATATTCACCCCATTCAGCTGTATTAGAGATCGAATAATTCATATTTGCAATGCCCCCTTCATACATGAGATCAACAATCAGTTTCACTTCATGTAAACACTCAAAATAAGCCATTTCTGGTGCATAACCTGCTTCCGTTAATGTTTCATAACCAGCTCGAATCAATTCAACAAGACCTCCACAGAGAACCGCTTGTTCACCAAAAAGATCAGTTTCGCACTCTTCTTTAAAAGTTGTTTCAATCACCCCAGCACGTCCACCACCAAGACCACATGCATAAGATAATGCTAAATTATGAGCATGCCCTGAAGCATCTTGCGCCACCGCTATTAAGCAAGGAACACCACAACCCCGTTGGTATTCATGACGAACCGTATGCCCTGGACCTTTAGGAGCAATCATCACAATATCAACGTTTTTTTTAGGTTCAATCAAGCCAAAATGAATGCTCAAACCATGCGCAAAAGCAATCGCTGCCCCATCGTGTAAATGATCATGAATATGCTCCTTATAAATATCAGCTTGCAATTCATCTGGCGTTGCCATCATGATGAGATCTGCCCATTTTGCTGCTTCAGCAACACTCACCACTTTAAAACCATCAGCCATGGCTTTTTTAACTGTTTCCGACCCTGGACGCAAAGCTATTTGCACATTTTGGACACCGGAATCTTTCAAATTTAAAGCATGCGCACGCCCTTGAGAACCATAACCAACAATGGCTACTTTTTTCCCTTTAATGAGATTAACATCCGCATCACGATCATAATAAACACGCATAAAAAAATTCCTTCTTTCTCTATTTAAACTGGATTTCAGATTACTTTTATTCAATAAGAAACATTATCTACAGTGCATCACACACTTATAAAGACAAAAAACACCGCTTATAAGAACACAGCAATTGAATAATTTTAAAGTTTACATATTGCATAGAAAAAACTGTAGTCTCCAAACATTCCTAAAACATATACGGATCCCCAAATAAACTTCAACTGCTATTCTACAAAAACAATAATTACACAAAATAAGATTTCTAAAGAAAATTTAGCTAATATTCTACTCTTTTATCGTGCAACAAAACGCTATATTCTAAAAATTAAGATACAACACACAATTTTTAACATGAACCAAATCAATATAGATAGCAAGAAAAATTACAAAATAACAAGTATTGTTTTAGTACAACCTTCAAAAGCATACACAGCAATATCTTTAGAATAATAGAGAAGACGCTTTTACTTGTTACATTCTTTAATAACCACGCCTCTCACGCAAAACAGAATGCCATTGTGTTATTCATTCATGCGCTTATTAAAAAATTCTTAATGCGCTCGAACTCTTTTCAATAGTCCTCTATAATAATCTAAGATTTATCGTACACGCCCCCCTTTACTTTATAAAGTTACAAGTTGATATCATCATTCTATTTTCTCGCTCCCAATATTGCAATAGCTCATATTACATTGAGCCTATTCATAAAAAGCATTTTGTGACTTTAAATCTGTTCGATGAAATCATCCCCCTTGCGCGTCACAAGCAGAATTGCATGTGAATATGTCTTATGAACCATCGCATGGCAAAAGCTGCCGCAACATTAAACGAGCCCAAAAATGAAGACGATAACTTATATCTTTATGACGTAAAATGGTGATGCATAAGAGGTTTTACGTTACACTTTTCACAAGTAACACTGTGAAATAAGCTCAAACATATTAAAAGATATCTCTCAAACACCTTATGACGCTCAATAAATTTTGTGCACTGATCCATTTAAATTTCTTCGCCAATCCCTTATAAGAAAAATACTCTAAAAAACTATATTCCTTCGAAAAAATTATAGTAAGTAGATTTGGTAAAATTTCCTCATAATGGATGGTATATAAAAAAGCATTTCATACCCTAAAAAACACAAAAAATAGAAAGCTACTAATAAACAGAGGAAAATAGAATATTTTATAATGTACGCTAATAGTGCTATTTATCTCAACATATATAAAATTGTTTTTTTAGATAAATTGATAAAGCTTTATAAAAATTTTTTCCCAATTTTATAGAGAAACAAAGATTACGATAATAACCGGATAAAACGCTGAACAGTATCATGCATTCCATACTCTAATGCATCAGCAATAAGCCCATGGCCAATAGAAACCTCATCAAGCCAAGGAATACTTTTGACCAGAGCAGGAAGGTTCATAAGTGTCAGATCATGCCCAGCATTCATACCTAACTGCAACTCTTTAGCTCTTCTTGCTGCTAAAACAAGTTTATTGAGCTCTTGATCTTGTTTTGTTTTATCCTGAAATTCACCACCATAAGGTCCCGTGTAAAATTCCACACGATCAGCACCCATTGCTTTAGCAATATCAAGACCATCGACAGCAGGATTAGCAAAAAGGGATACACGAATCTTTCTTTTTTTTAAATTCTGAATAATAGGTGCTAAAAATTCTGCATCATGAGCAAAATTCCACCCATGATCAGACGTTGACTGATCTGGATCATCAGGAACAAGGGTAATCTGGTCCGCATAATTTTCAGCGATATCCAAAAATTGATCACTTGGATAACCTTCAATATTAAACTCAGCCGTAGGAAAATTGTTCTTTATTAAACAGTATATATCTGACAAATCCGCAAAACGAATATGCCTTTCATCAGGGCGTGGATGAACCGTCAAACCTGCTGCTCCAGCAGCAAGCGCTATATGCCCAATATTTGTTATACTTGGCCACGGAAGATTACGTCGATTACGCAAAACAGCAACAGCATTAAGATTAACCGAAAGTTTTACCGCCATGCCCATTTCCATTTTTTTATAGTGTGTAACAAGATAGAAAAAAGGCATTTTCTATCTGAAACTGGGATGATACACACATTTTCTCTATCGAACAATCGTTAAATGCTCTGCTGCGCGGGTAATTCCCGTATAAAGCCAGCGTGCATACATATCACGAAATGCAAAACTTTCATCAAACAAAACGACGTTATTCCATTGAGAACCTTGCGCCTTATGAACCGTTAATGCATACCCATAATCAAAATCATCATATCGCTTTTTTAATTGCCATGAAATTTCTTGATCAGGGTTTTCAAACGCTGCTTTTAAAAGTTTAATCTTTGCTACCCCACGCTCACTTTCTTCTGGTTTCACAAGAAGATTAATACTTGGTTTAACGGTCTCCTTCTGTGAAGTCATCACCTTCCATAAAGAGCCATTCAACAAACCTTTAATGGGATCATTTCGCAAACACACCAGCTTATCTCCCGCTTGCGGATAATCTGCTGTAAATCCCTTTAACACACGCAAACGCTGATTATAAAGGTGGCGTGTACGATTAACCCCTACCAAGACCTGATCAGCATCCAAAACCAATTGTTGATTGACCTCTTTACGTGTAACAACGCGCGCTTCTCCATAGTCACCATAAGCAATATCGCGTCCTTCGCGCACGTCCATAGCAAGACGTATAATCGGATTATCTCGCGCTTGCCGATGAATTTCTGAAAGAAGAAAATCTGGTTCTCCATTAGAAAAAAAGCCTCCACCAGATATAGGAGGCAATTGACCTGGATCACCAAGAACAAGAATTGGCGTCCGAAAGCTCATTAAATCACGTGCCAATTGTTCATCGACCATCGAGCATTCATCAACGATAATGAGTTTAGCTTGTGCGGCAGCACTTCTTCGATTTAATGTAAATGTTGGAGCAATAGACTTTTTTCCTGTTATTTCATCGGAAACTTCCTCTTCTCCACGCGGACAATAAATTAGCGAATGAATAGTACAAGCATTGCTTGCACCTTTAGAACGCAAAACCTGCGCCGCCTTCCCTGTAAAAGCAGCAAATTGAACAGAACCATCAACTGTTTCTGCAAAATAGCGCGCAAGCGTCGTCTTACCCGTTCCCGCATAGCCAAAAAGGCGAAAAAGAGGAGAACGCCCTTCCCTCAACCACGCGGCAACAGCCTTCAATGCATTATCCTGTTCCCGTGAAAACTGCATAGTTTACCAATATAAGTTTTGCATAAAAAGAGCAGTATTTTGAAAAAAACCGACTATAAAAAAAAACTTTTTTATTAAGAATTGCTGATACACGCCCATCTAACAACTTTCGTAGCACAATTATCAATTATTTACCCATTACTTTTTCAAGATAGTGTAACAATCTAAATTTTATCTATACATCGATCTTCTTGGTAATACCTTATACTTATCGAATAAAATATCATTTTTTACAACAGTAACACCAACAATGGAATATGCATATCTTAAAGTTAAAATAACACCTAGTATACGCTTTTTATAACCAAAATTTAGAATGAGAAAAAGAGTATTGCCTTTGCAAAACCCTAGCTAGAAAAAATGTCCTTAACAGGATAAAAATAATGTAATTTTATGAATACTATTTTACACAAAAAATCAGCTTTCTTGCACATAAAAATAAAGTATATCTACTATTCTGAAATAATAATTAAATATATTAAAAACATTTTGGCAGAAATAAAAATAGCTCTCAACAAAACTACTTAATCCTATGATGATACACCTCTAAAGTTCCTATTTCCCTCTTATCATGATTTTAATAAATTTACTCTTCATGCTACAAATAACGCTTATATGAAGCACGCTTTATCTTGCACAAATATGGAGCTTTTTCTGTTTCAACAATAAAATATGGTTCGTAAATATGTCCTTCTTGATAGTCTATTATAAGAAAACTGGAACATGGTTTCAGTCCAGCGTAGCACTTCAGGTTTGTCCTCTAGAATATGAGAAAAGCGCAATTTTCCATCTACTGAGTCAAACTTTTTCTTTTTGTCGCAATGTTTTAAAGTTTATAAAAACTAACTGATTAATGCTATTCTTATTGCTATAAAATAACAATGAAATCAAGGGGGATAATTTGTTAATAGGCTTGGCGTTGTGCCAAAATATCAGCGGTAATATTGCTTTTTGTTTGTTTTAGAAATGAAATAATGAACTCAAATATTGATGAATGAAACAGGAGGTTTAAATTGAAAATATTAATTCCAGACGACTATCAAAAAGCCACCCTAACATTACAGTCTATTACAAAATTAATGAAATCACATGAAGTGCTAGTTATAAATAATTTAGCTAAAGAATGTGATTTAGAAGATAAGCTCAAAGGGATCGATATTCTGATCTTAATCAGAGAACGGACTATAGTTGATAGAAATCTTCTCCTAAAACTGCCAAATTTAAAATTGATCTGCCAAACAGGCCCTATAGGTTCACATATTGATATAGAAGCTTGTAGAGACTTGGGAATTGAAATATTAGAGGTAGTGGAGATCCAACTTCTGCTGCTGAATTTGCGTGGCTCTTAATTATGTCTGCGCGTAGAAAACTCTGTAAATCTGTATCTGATATAAAAAAAGGACGATGGCAAACAACATTTGGCAACCAAATGAAAGGAGCTACTCTTGGAATATTCGGGTTTGGGCGTATTGGTAAAATGGTTGCTCAATATGCTCAAGCTTTTGGCATGTCCATTTTGGTTTATGGGAGCGAGCGTTCAACGCAAGAAGCAAAAAATTTAGGTTATCATTTTACGCATTCAAAAGAAGAATTTTTTACACGTCCTGACATTATATCCATCCATTTACGTTTAAGTGATAAAACCAGAGAAATCATAAAATTAGATGATCTATTGAGCATGAAACCTCATGCTATTTTTGTCAACACAGCGCGTTCAGCTTTGGTTGAAAAAGGGGCGATAGAAAAAATACTCAGTTTGGAAAATTCAACTTACTTTGCACTGGATGTTTATGACAGCGAGCCAGTATATGAGAGCAAATTATTGCAATCAGATAGAGTTCTTTGCACACCGCATCTGGGCTATGTGACTGAAGAAAGCTTTGAGAATTATTTTGAAAAAGCTTGCCAAAATATAGCTTCTTTTATGAAGAGCACTTAATGCCGGCTGAGCCAATGTTTGTAAAATTTATCTTAGTATCGCTAGCGTATCAAATTTGCACGACATATAATAGCTTATTTCCTTAAATTAAGCATATTCCTTAGCTTTCATATTAATGCCAATCATATTGACAGATTTTTATGTAATCAACATAAAATACCTAATTTATTGTTGCAAGCATTATTAAAAAGGCTACTTTATTGGAATACAATTTAATTGGAGGGGGGCTGAGTGAGCAATAATAAATTTATAGAAAAAAATTATTATAGATGGATTGTATTGCTTGTTGCCACGATCGCTCAAGCATCAGCCTGCTTCTTTGTTCAAGGGATTGATCCTTTAGCTGAATTTTTTAAGAAGGATTTCTCGCTTAGCGACTCTCAGATAGGTTTACTGTCTTCATCAGCGCAGTTCCTACCTATTGGGTTACTTGTAGCAAGCTAATTACTAGACAAGTTTAACAAGCGCTATATTGTTGGAGTTGGCGCGGTCGGCGTTTCTATCGCTCTTTTATTGGGAGCAATCGCAGATAACTCTATTTCCCTTTTGGTTTGTTTGCTAATTGTAGGGGGATTTTATAGTTCTGCTCAACCTGGTGGCGCTAAATCTGTTTCGTCATGGTTTCCACAATCGCAGCGCGGATTTGCAATGGAAATAAAGCAGGCGAAGCTACCATTAAGTGTGGGGGGTATTAGCTGGGATAGTTCTTCCTACTAGTGCGCTTATCTATGGCATACAAGGTGCGTTTTTGGTCGGTGCCATCGTTTCTTTTTTAGGGGGGGATGTATATTTATTATTTTTTATCACTCACCAACAAAAGTTGTAGCTATCGCTCCAGAAAGCAAAGCAAAAGTTTCGTTCTATGCAAATGTAAAGTCTCATCTTGCGATGTTAACGGCACCGCATATGAAGAATATTATTTTCTCAGGCGTTTCACTTGTGATCGTTCCATATGTTTTAACCATTTTTATAACGATTTATTTTTATAGAATCTATCACCTGTCTTTAGCTAAAAGCGCTTATTTGTTTTTTGTTTCACAGGCTTCTGGTGCCTTAGGAAGAATTATTTTAGCAGCGTGGAGTGATCATTGTAGAAAAGGACGATTTTTTCTTGTCTTGTTTTGCATGATTGCAGTCGTTTTTGGATTTTTAATATTAATTTTGGGCATAAGTGGATCGATAATTTATTTAACTATTTTATCTGCTTGGTTAGTTTTTTGGAATGGGATGGTATGGCCCTTGGGTCGCCTATATTTTAGACTCTTCGCCGAAAGAAAGCATTGGCTTTTCTATGGATTTAGCAATGTCTATAAATCAAATCGCAATTATTACTGCTCCACCATTATTTGGATTAATCCAAGATTTTACAGACACTTATTTACTAACATGGCTGATTTTAATTATTGTTTTTTCACTTTTCTTAATAAGAAAGTAGGGAAAGATAATTGGGGAGGAAATTATAATGATCAATGAAAATACTTTTGAGTTGAGCTAAAAAATAGCATTTTCGCTGTTACCCCATAGAATATTGGCAATTCTGATGAATCAAAAGGTATCTATTACCCCTAAACCATATTTAATCTTTGAAAATCTTCCAATTGATAGACAAATTAATACGTCACCTAATCCTTATAATTTAGATGCGTCTTGTAAAAGTGGCTATATTAGCGAAAATTTAATTATGATGTTTTCTTTATTGATTGGAGAGCCTTATGCAATTAAGTTTAAAGGCGAACATATAGTAAATAACCTAGTTCCTTTAGAGGATAATAAAAAAGATTATACAGGATTAGGATCTGAAGTTGAGTTAGATTTTCATATAGAAAATGCTGCACTAAAATTTATAACGGGTTTAAATTTATCTCCTAAAGGGATCCTTTTATCTGGTGTTCACAATGATGTTGATGGTCCGTTAACGAGAATATCTGATGCACGTCTCGCTCTAAAACTTTTAAGTGAGGAGGATTTGAGGAACTTAAGGGATAATTTATATATAATTAATGTTCCCTATAGATGGAGAAGAAATGGAGTAACCTCTACAGGTAAAGTACCCATCGTTCAAGGGGACGGTGAATTCCCAGATATCAGCGCTGTTTTTTATCCAGGCATGTTAGAGCCACAGTCAAAAAAAGCCAAGGAAGCTTCAGATCATTTTAAGGCTGTATCTTTTGGAATTGATGTACAACAAGGAAGATTATTATACATTGATAATAGAATAGCTCTACACTCTAGAGATAAATTTTTTGGATCATTTGATAGTTATGAAAATCCAATGCGATAGATTCAAAGAGTGTTTGGTCTGCAGATTTATGGAATCATAGATATGTAGAACAAATAAAAGAAAGAGTATTTAATTTTCAATGTTAATGTCCTGATAATGATATAATGGTGAGTATTATTCTGGTTTATATATATTGACGATACATCTCATATGTATAGATTTTTCCCGCATAATCAGGTGAGGTTACTAGCTAATTATAAGCTATGGTGGCCAATTGATTTTCTATGGCTGCATTCGCTTTTTGTTATTTTCGCCATTCCTTTCAAGCCTCTAGGGGGATTTTCCTATCAAGCCCTTGAAAGAGCTATTTGGAGTAGTTTCATAATGCAAAACCAAAACATAGTGACAAACTTTTCTATTGTTTTCACAAGTATGACGGTTTGCATGGTTGCACCCTTCAAGCATGGTGGCTTTTTTTCTTGCACGATGAAATCTTTCATATATGAGACAACATAATTAATTTATAACAGATAATTCAATGTATTATCTAAAAAATGCAACGATATAGCTATTAATGTGAACATATGAATTTAAAAAAAACAAACATCGCGTACAAATAAATTCAAACATAATTTGGCACACGACTTATAACATTTTTTAGATAAACAAATAATAATACACCCTATGTCTTTAAACACAGAATGAAAATAATAAAATGAGTTCTAAGAATAATAGAAACTCTCCACAAAGAAGAGACAGAGATGAAGCCTCCAAAGACTTCATCATCACCATCCTTCACCATTTTGTTAACATATTCATTTTATACAAGAATCTTTCCCTCGGAAGAAATAGCATTTGCAATAGCTTCTTCGCTTGCTTCATCGGGTAATAACATCTCATTATGGGCACATCCCGATGGGATCATAGGAAAACAGTTTTCTAAATGATAAACACGACAATCAAAAAGAACAGGCTTATCACAATCAATCATCTGCTGAATTTTATCATCAAGTTCATCGGGTTTTGAACAATGAATCCCTACCGCTCCATAAGCTTGTGCCAATTTCACAAAGTCAGGCATAGATTCCGTATAAGAATGAGAAAGACGATTACCATGCAGCAATTGCTGCCACTGGCGGACCATTCCCATATACTGATTATTTAAAATGAAAATTTTCACCGGTGTGTCATGCTGAATAGCTGTTGCAAGCTCTTGAATATTCATCTGAATGGAGGCATCACCAGAAATACATACAACAAGCGCATTAGGATGCGCTATTTGAACACCTATAGCAGCAGGTAAACCATACCCCATCGTTCCAAGACCACCAGAAGTCATCCAGTGTTTTGGTTCATCAAAATGATAATACTGCGCTGCCCACATCTGATGCTGCCCGACATCCGTTGTAATATAAGCATTCGCATCTTTGGTAAGAGCATAAAGTCGTTCAAGAGCATATTGCGGCATAATGACATCTTTTTTCTCCGCATATGCCAATGAATTACGAGCTTTCCAACGGTTAATTTGCGTCCACCACGCCTCACGGACTTCACTGTTAAACGCTGGTTGTTGTATCTTTAAGAGTTGCGTCATATCTCCTAAAACACAAGCCACATCACCAATAATTGGAACTTCTGCTTTTACAATTTTATTGATAGAAGAAGGGTCAATATCAATATGAATAATACGCGCATGAGGTGCAAATGCATCAAGGCGCCCCGTGATACGATCATCAAATCGTGCTCCAACAGCTAACATGACATCACAATCATGCATGGCCATATTAGCCTCATAGGTTCCATGCATTCCAAGCATTCCAAGCCAATTTTTACCGGAAGCAGGATAAGCACCAAGTCCCATTAATGTTGAAGTAATCGGAAAATCCCCCAATTGAACCAAATTACGTAAAAGCTGTATAGCTTTCATCCCTGATGAAATAACACCACCACCAGAATAAATAATAGGACGTTTTGCCTCAACTAAAAGAGAAACGGCAGATTCAATAGCCTTAGTATTCCCTTTCAACGATGGAAAAGAATGTAAAGACTCCTGAACTTGAGGTGCTCTATAAAATCCTGAAGCAAATTGAACATCCTTAGGAATATCAATCAAAACCGGCCCAGGACGACCTGATTGAGCAAGAGAAAAAGCTTCATGAATAATAGCTGCAAGATCATTGACATTTTTAACCAGCCAATTATGCTTCGTACAAGGCTTTGTAATTCCAACTGTATCTGCCTCTTGAAAAGCATTTGTTCCAATCACCGTTGTTGACACCTGCCCAGAAAAACAAATAAGAGGTATCGAATCCATAAGAGCATCTTGCAAAGGTGTAACAGCATTCGTTGCCCCTGGACCAGAAGTCACAAGCATAACCCCTACCTTCCCTGTGCTACGTGCATAGCCTTCAGCCGCATGCCCTGCAGCTTGTTCATGACGCACCAAAATATGCTGGAGTGTATCTTGGTGATAAAGAACATCAAAAATAGGCAAAACAGCCCCACCAGGATAACCAAAAATATGTTCAACGCCTTGATCTATAAGAGCTTGAACCACTATTTCAGCGCCCGACATTATTTTTCCATCTGCACTCTCTTGCTTTCTTGGATCATTTCTCATTTTTCCCACTCACCTACTTTATAGGACAATAAAAAAGCCCCTAACGGAGCCCATAAAAAAAGCCCCCAAAGGAGCCTATTACACAACACATACTGTATGATTACCCCCATTATTCCAACGTATAAAATATATAAAAAATTCCTTGTAGAAAGATTTTTAATTCCATTGATACCATTCGTCAATAAAAAATTATATTTTCTAAAAAATTTCTTTTTCACGAATTATCTTTTATCTTTCGATAAGTTTTTTTGCAAAGCTATAACTCTTTTATCAAAAAGTAAGCATCCATTCTTCATCAAATTGATTACGAAACCATGTCATTTGTCTTTTTGCATATCTCCTCGTTTGTATTTTTACCGCTTCAAGAGCATTCTCAAAGCTTCTATATCCATCCAAATAAGCCATAAATTCAGGTACACCAATAGCCTTCATTGCTGGTAATGAAGGGGAAAGTTTAAGTTTTTTCATAGCCACCACTTCTTCTAAAGCTCCTCTTTCAATCATAGAATCCAAGCGTTTATGAATACGTTCATAAAGCAGAGGACGTGGTGGCATGAGAAGAATTTTTTCGGTCAAATTCGGCGCAATGATAGGTGTTGTTTTTTGTTTCTGCCACCAACTGAGCGTCTTACCGGTTGCATCATAAACTTCCAAAGCACGGACAATACGCTGTCTATCGTGCGAAGAAATTTTTTCAGCAACATCAGCATCAATCTGTAACAACTGGCCATAAAGACTTTCAGGTCCTTCTTGATCAAGCAGCAGACGCCATTTCTGCCGCACAACATCTGGAACATGAGGAATTTCCGCAATCCCTTCCAAAAGAGCACGAAAATAAAGTCCTGTTCCGCCAACAAAAATAACTGATCTCAAAGAAAAAGTAGCCAATAGCTTCTCAACATCACACAACCATTGCCCTACTGAGTAATTCAACGTAGGACTCACATGACCATAAAGATAATGGGGAACAATCGCAGTATCAGCCTCTCTCGGCCGTGCTGTTAAAATATTTAAAACATCATAAACCTGCATTGAATCAGTATTAATAATGAGAGCATTTTTTTCTTTAGCCATTTGCAAGGCAAGTTCTGACTTCCCACTTGCCGTTGGCCCCGCTATTAATGTAACTGTTCTCTGTGTCATGAATAGCAATTTCTCCCAATCAATAACTTATTGCAACATGCAGACACCCCCAAAGCCACTGTATTTTCTCTCCATGATCATAGAGTAAATACTTCAAACAAAAATACGAACACAAATTCTCTTTAATACAAAGAAAATCCTATGAAACTTATAAAAAAGAAAAAATGGACTTAATAACAACACCAAAGGAATTTCCAAGCATTTTTTGCTATCATAATTCAATAACAAACCACAGCTATAATAATTCTGTCCGTTAATGCCATTAAAAACATACTCTTTGTCATCATTTATGAAAATAATACTGAGTTTAATCTATACAATCAAATAGCTTTATTTTTTCCTATAAAAATAGCATGCTACGCCGGTTTATAATCAGAGCCTTATAAAGCATCATATCAATACCATTTACTTGCGCATCACAAGCAGAGATAAAAATGGACTTAAGAAAGGTGTACCAATATCTCTTATGCAGCATTTCAAAGTCTAGGCTGTTACAATATTGATAACTGAAAAATACTATGATGGCACCAATTTATACTTTATATCCAGCATAAAGATATAATGATTTCCTATAGATTTTATATTGCACAGCCCATGCTCTCTATCGTGAAATGAGCTTGAGAAACATTGGACATCACATGCCTGACTTGCAAAAGACCCCATATACTAAAGCTGCTAAAAAACAAAAAATAATTTTTCAAACATCAATCCATTAAAATCGTTACGAACCGTAACTCTCCATCTGGACGCGCAACAATAAAGAGAGCATTTTTTCGTCCAGCTTCACGTAATTTATGAATACGTCTCTTAGCCTCATCAATTGTTGTGATAGAACTCTGATTGATATCAACTATCACTTCACCAACGCGAATACGCTTTTTATCCGCTGCACTATTTTGTGCAACAGCTGTCACCACTAGTCCTCGAAGTTTATCTGAAATTGAATAACGATGACGCAAATCCTCTGTCAGTTCAGATAACGTCATGCCCATAAATTGCATTGTCACGTTTTTCGACAGATCTTGATTTTTTTTATCATCAACTTCTTCTGTATCTTCATTTGGATCTGTTTCAATCAAACGTCCAAGCTTAACTTTTACTGTTTCTTCTTGCCCATTGCGTAAAACAGTAACGTCCACCACTTTTCCTTCTGAACTTTCTGCAACTAAACGCGGCAAATCACGTGCATGCTTAATTTTGGAATTACCAAAGGAAAGAATAATATCTCCAGTTTGTAACTGGCTATTATCTACATTATTTTCTTTCGTCTGTTCTATTTTACCAGCCACCAATGCTCCCACAGCATTGTCCAATTTTAAACTTTTTGCAATATCCTCTGTTACCGGCTGAATACGAATAGCCAACCAACCACGCCTTATTTCTCCAAAATCACGCAATTGATTAATAACAGAAAGAGCCATATCCGATGGAATAGCAAATCCAATACCGATAGATCCTCCCGAAGGTGAAACAATTGCTGTATTAATGCCAATGACTTCACCATTTCTATCAAATAACGGACCACCAGAATTGCCACGATTAATTGCTGCATCTGTTTGAATAAAATTATCATAGGGACCAGCATTAAGATCACGGTTACGTGCAGAAATAATGCCAACTGTTACACTTCCACCAAAACCATAAGGATTTCCAATAGCCATAACCCAATCACCAATACGTGCCTTTTCTGAATCACCAAAACGCACAGCTTTTAATTTTTTACTTCCTGCATCGACTTGAAGCAACGCCAAATCAGTTTTGCTATCCTTTCCAAGAAGCTTTGCCTTTAGTTTTGTACCATCCGTAAAATTAACTTCAATATCATCAGCATCAACGATAACGTGATAATTTGTAACAATAATCCCTTTTTGCGCATCAATCACAAAACCAGACCCTAAAGAACGCACCTTTTGAAATTGACTATCTTTTTGACCATCTTTAGGTGTAAAGAAATCACTAAAATATTCCTCCAACAATGAATCTTTTGGGATAATGGGTACCGCAGTATTTTCATCCTGTTCTGTTCCTTCAACAGTCTGCGCCGTGGAAATATTCACAACTGTTTCCAAAAGCTCAGAAGCTAAATCAGGAATAGAAAGCAATGCCTTGCTTGTCTCGGCTCCCCAAGACAAACTCACTGATCCAGATAGAAACAAAGTCACACAAAAAACAACTCTTGTGATAAAAAACTTTAAAAACGTATTTTTACTCATGACACTTCTATCCATGACATGCCTTTAATCAAAGATGCAAAGAGCCCTACTAAATTTATCTACGTAAAACCAGCACAGCTCGATACTCTCTACCACTTTTACCATAAAAGAAAATGCTCACAGATCATTCTTTTCATGCAAAATCTCGTATCTGCAATCCATTATTTTATCTATTCTCTCCCGATTTTGGATCAGTTTTACTGAGGCCCGTATTCATTGTCGGTAAGAATGCTTTATTTGCCTGCGGCGGATTACGAAAATAGAAAAAGAAATCCTCATTTGGAGAAATCACCATCGGTGTTTTCTCTAAATTCTTGTATTGTTCCATCGCCAACCAAAAATCGTAAAAAGACGGATTAGCCTCCCTCGCATTCAATAAAAGACGAATACTTTCAGCTTGACCTTCACCACGGGTAATTTCAGCATCACGCTTCGCAGCTGCTACAATTTCTTCATATTCACGATTAGCTTCTGCCACAATACGATCTCGCTCCTGCTGACCACGAGCTCGGATATTTTCCGCAGCAGCTTCACGTTCAGCTGCCATTTGCCGATAGACATCTTCTGAAACAGCATCAGTCAAATCGGTTTTACGAATACGCACATCAACAATGGTAATACCCAACGAACCTGCATCTACAGAAAATTGCTTCTGTACTTCAGCCATCATCGCGCCTCGTTCATCCGATAAGGCTGCTTTAAATTCTCGCTTACCATAAACAGCACGCAAAGCGTCAATAAACCGTGGTGCAAGGTTTTCACGTGCCGCAATTTGTGGACGCCCAGAAGCAATGCGCTGTAAAAACAACTTAGGATCTGTAATACGGTAAATAAAGAACGCATCCACCTCATAATACGCACCACCACGAACCTGTACAGATTGTGTAGGAACATCGTAACGCAATAACCGATTATCAACAATGATCATCTTATCGATAAAGGGCGCCTTGAAATAGATTCCAGGATTAGATTCTACCTGAACAATTTGTCCAAAACGCTTAATTGCTACTTGTTGACGAGGATAGACGATAAAAACGGACATCCACAAAATCATCAAAACAAACACTATAGCACTAAAAACAAACAAAAAGCGAGATTGCTGCATAATTAATCTCCTCCAGCAATACGAGAATCTAAGAGTAACGCAGGACGCGCTGATGTTGCCTTTACTTTTTCTGATGACTTGCTACGCAACAATTCATTCAAAGGTAAATAAGGCACCGCTGGAGAATTTGCCTGATCAAGAACCAGCTTATTTGGTGAAGAAAGAATCCGCCCCATCGTCTCCATATAGAGACGGTAGCGCGCAGCTTCTGGTGAAATCGCAGCCTCTCGAGCTATTGCCTGAAAACGTTCAGCACGCCCTGTTGCCTCTTCAACCATTTGTGCCTTTTCACCTTTTGCGATTTCCCGTGTGCGTGAAGCTTCACCATTTGCTAAACCAATTTTCGTAAAACGCACACGATTCCCCTCTTCAATCATTCTTCCACGTTCCTGCTCCGCCTGCTGAACAGAATTAAACGCAGCAGCAACCTTTGTTGGAGGAGCAGCTTCACTGATAGACACACGGCTTATTTCGACACCAAGTTGATATTTATCGACAGTCAACTGGATAATCTTTCTAACGTCATTAGCAACTTCTTCTTTCTTGTCACGTAAAACATCATCAACCGGCCGCGAACCAATGACCTCACGCATTGCACTCTCAGCAACTTGGCGGACAGTTCCCTCTTGATCATTCACATTGAATAAAAACTGACTAGGATATGAAATCCGATAGTAAACAGAAAAATTAACATTAACGATATTCTGATCACTCGAAAGCATTAAACCATCACTTTGTTGCGCTTGACCAGGCTTTCCACCAATCGCGATTGTTTTTTCCGTTAAAGGTACTTTCATATAGGTCTCAATTGGCCAAAAATGAAAATGCAAGCCATCACCAATAATGCCTTCTTTAGGGATGCCAAAGCGCAGCTCTACCGCTTGTTCATTTTGCTGAACAATATAAATTGACTGGTATAACCAAAAAAACGCAATAAGCAGAAGGAACAAAACAGAAAGACTACTTCTCCCAAATTGTTTAAACTGATCCTGCCCTTTGCGCAAAATATCATTAAGATTAGGACCATTTTCGCTACCATGATTGCCACCAGAACCAAAGATATTCTTAGCTGGTGTTTTTTTTTCACCACTGTTTTTATCGCCACTCCACGGGCCACCACCATTTTGATTTGTCCAGGGCATTATCACCTCTTTAACTGATTACCACTACTCGAACACCAACCATTTGCTTGATCTTATAGGGTGCCTATTACCTCATTATAATACAACTGATAACCCCTTCCACTTCATATTACAAAAATTATTTCCGCTCATAAACAACAAAACGTGTCGGATGACTATCTTTATCCCCTTTTGGAATATCTTGTGTTTGCACAATAGTCCACTTTTCTTTATCAAAAACAGGAAAAAAACTATCACCTTCTATAGAGGCTAAAACTTCTGTAAGGAATATTTTATCAGCCATAGGCAATCCTTGTTGAAAAATTTCCCCTCCCCCAATAATAAAAATTTCCTTTACATTATTTTGAGAAGCAACGCTTGTTGCAAGAGAGCAAGCTTGCGATAAAGAGTGAGCAACAACAGCCCCTTCAGCGTTGAAGGTACAATCACGCGTAATGACGATATTTGTACGCCCTGGTAAAGGGCGCCCAAGAGAATCCCAAGTTTTTCTTCCCATAATAATGGGCTTACCCAATGTCAAAGCTTTAAAGCGTTGCAAATCCGTTGATAAATGCCAAGGCATGGCACCTTCACGACCGATAACACCATTTTCTGCAACCGCAGCAATGAAACAAATGGAAATCATCATATTGCTACCGGCGCCTTAATATGGGATTGTGCTTCATAATTAAGCAATTCAAAATCCTCAAATTGAAAAGAAAAAAGATCTGTTACCGCTGGATTTATGCGCATACATGGCAAAGCATTTGGTCTACGAGACAATTGATATTTTGCCTGTTCAAAATGATTAGAATAAAGATGAGCATCCCCCAGAGTATGAATAAAGTCGCCTACTTTAAGACCGCTTACTTGCGCAATCATCATCGTTAACAGTGCGTAGGATGCAATATTAAATGGAACACCTAAGAAAATATCCGCCGAACGCTGATAAAGCTGACAGGACAATTTTCCCTCCGCAATGTAAAATTGAAAAAGACAATGGCACGGAGGTAAAGCCATTTCTTCTATTAATGCAGGATTCCAAGCTGATACAATCAAGCGACGAGAATCTGGCATTTCCTTAATCATTGTTAAAAGATTACTAATTTGATCAATATGGCGCCCATCAGGAGCAGGCCAAGAACGCCACTGATAACCATAAACAGGACCAAGATCTCCTTTTTCATCAGCCCACTCGTCCCAAATTGATACACCATGCTCTTTCAACCATGCAATATTTGTATCACCTTTAAGAAACCACAAAAGCTCGTAAATAATTGAACGTAAATGTAGTTTTTTTGTTGTCAACAATGGAAATCCTGCTTGTAAATCAAAGCGCATCTGATACCCAAAGATAGATCGCGTTCCAACGCCCGTCCGATCTGTACGATCAATACCCTGATTTAAAACGTGGGATAAAAGAGCCAGATATAATTTCATGAGGGTTATTATGTCCGATTCTCCTCATTATAGAAAATAAAAACTGTAAAATTCGTACAAACATAATTCAAATCTTTATCCGAAAACATCTTACACAAGAAATTATCGTGATCTGACTAAAATTTTTATGCAAAAGATAAAATACTATAGACAGCTTCTGAAGAAAAGAACATAGAGTGATAATGAACAAAAATGGTGAACGTGAAATGAAGGGATTGACTATGGAAAAACAAGAATCTTTAGCATCACATGATACGCAAAAACGTATCTGGGCTATTGTATCCAGTGCATCAGGTAATCTAGTAGAATGGTATGATTTTTATGTTTATTCTTTTACATCCATTTACTTTGCATCACAATTTTTTCCCTCAGATGGCGATGTCGTTGCACAACTTTTAAAGGCCGCTGGTGTCTTTGCTATTGGTTTTCTTATGCGCCCAATCGGCGGATGGCTCTTTGGCTTCATTGCTGACCGCTATGGACGTAAACGCTCAATGCTTATTTCTGTTGGTATGATGTGTGGTGGTTCTTTCTTAATCGCCATACTTCCTACTTATGAAACTATTGGAATGGCAGCAGCAATTCTTTTACTTTTACTCCGAATGCTTCAAGGACTTTCTGTCGGGGGTGAATATGGTACGACAGCCACTTATATGAGTGAAGTGGCACTCAAAAACCGCCGTGGATTTTTTAGCTCTTTTCAATATACCACACTGATTGGTGGACAACTTCTAGCCAGCCTGGTTATATTCATTCTAGCACTTTATCTCACAGAGGATCAACTAAAAGCATGGGGATGGCGTATTCCATTTGCCATTGGGGGCCTAGGAGCAGTTGTTGCAATTTACCTCCGTCGTACACTTCATGAAACAACCACAGAAGAAAATCGTTCTAAAAAGCAAGCTGGTAGTCTTTTAGAGCTTCTACGCAATCACAGGAAAGCTTTTTTTCTAGTTGTTGGCTTTACAGCTGGGGGATCGCTCACATTTTATACCTATACAACTTATATGCAAAAATATCTGATCACAACCACCGGCTTTGATAAACATACTGCAACAACAATCATGACTGCTGCGCTCTTTGTTTTCATGTTACTTCAACCTGCATTTGGTTTTATGGCTGATAAAATTGGAACAAGAACTTCACTGCTTATTTGGAGTGTTTTATCTATTATCTTTACGATTCCTGGACTTCATGTAATTGGTAACACTAATGAAACATGGATTGCTCTATCAGTCATTATTGGAATGCTATGCATTATGAGCTTTTATACATCCATCTCTGGTATTGTAAAGTCAGAAATGTTTCCCGCTTCAGTGCGAGCAACAGGTGTTGGATTCTCTTATGCTATTGCCAATGCAGTGTTTGGCGGCTCTGCTGAATACGTAGCGCTTGAATTAAAAGACCTTGGATACGAATCTGTCTTCTATTTTTATATAACCGGCATGATGATTATTGCATTCATTGCGGTTCTCTTGATGCCCGATGCGCGCAAAAAAGGATATTTACAAGGAGACGATATTCATTAACTTTTGATGTTAACAAAAAAGCCCAGTATTCTGGGCTTTTTGTAATTCTTTCCCATAGAAGCTTAAAGCGCACGATTTTTTATCTCTTCAAACACCTAAAGAAGAAATTTTCTCTCCTGCATATACTGCTTATAAAAATAAACAGCTGCATATTATTATGAATAAATGCTTCTTTTGCTGAAGATAAAAAATTTTTGATTTATTTTAATACCCCCCATTCCCACTCAAAATCGAAGAAAAGTGATTATCTTTCAAGAAATTTTATCAATAATAAAGATTCCACTCATGATTTTGTTTAATACGTTCTTAATGGTACCCCTCATGAAACACAAATCCTTTCATGAAAAGTAGAAAATACAATTATATTATGAATTCGCACACTTTTTTGAGAAACATTTCTCAATATACCCAACTCCATTTCACAACGGCACCCGTGAATGACATAACGTAAAAGCCCCGTAAAATATAAACATGGTCATCACTCTCTTTACACTTAATAAAAGTGCAAGCCGCTATTATTATACTATTGACGAACTCTTAATATTGTACTCCCCCTTAACACTTAAGATCATTTCTAAAAAGTATTTTAACTGATACACCAACCTCGCATGCAATAGTCAATAACATCATTTTACGAAACAACATCAAGCATATAAACTAAAGAGTATCATATCTTCATAAATACTCTGCATATGCAAATAATTCACAATCAAACAAAAAACAATATTTCCTTAAGGATAGATTTACGCAATATAACAACACCATGAGCCCAAAACAGCACTGATAGATCTAGAAAAAATCTTTATGTTTCCCTAAAAATTTATCATGATACAATGGCGTTTTTATAATGCACATCGTAAATAGCTTTAAAAAGAAGAAAAGTTATAAATCTAAAAGGGGAATACTTCATGAATAATCAAACAACTTTAGATCCACATGATACAAGGAAACGTATTTTTGCTATTATATCCAGTGCATCCGGTAATCTGGTAGAATGGTACGACTTTTACGCTTACTCCTTTGCATCGGTTTATTTCGCTTCGCAATTCTTTCCTGAAGATGAAGATATCGTTACACAATTGTTAAAAACGGCAGGAATCTTTTTTATTGGCTTTCTTATGCGTCCAATTGGAGCATGGCTCTTTGGGTTTATTGCTGATCGTTATGGACGTAAACGCTCAATGCTTATTTCTGTTTTTATGATGTGTGGGGGCTCTTTTCTCATTGCCATACTTCCCACTTACAAAACTTTGGGAATAACAGCAGCATTCCTTCTCCTTTTTGTCCGTATGTTTCAAGGGCTTTCCGTTGGCGGTGAATATGGTACAGCCGCAACGTATATGAGTGAAGTTGCGCCCAAAAATCGTCGTGGTCTCTTTGCTTCTTTTCAATATGCAACAACGATCTCAGGTCAACTTCTGGCAAGTTTTATAATATTTATTTTAGCCATTTACCTTAACGAGGATCAGTTAAAAGCATGGGGATGGCGTATTCCCTTTGTCATTGGTGGCTTTGGAGCAATCGTTGCAATTTATCTGCGTAGCTTGCTTCATGAAACAACAACCCTCAAAAGCCGCTCTGAACAACACGCTGGTAGTCTTAAAGAACTTTTTCGTAATCATAAAAAAGCGTTCTTTTTGGTTGTTGGCTTTACAGCTGGCGGATCACTCACATTTTATACATACACCACTTATATGCAAAAATATCTGATCACAACCACTGGCTTTGATAAACAAACCGCAACAACAATAATGACTGCCGCCCTCTTTGTTTTTGTGTTACTCCAACCGCTTTTTGGTTCGCTAGCCGATAAAATTGGAGCAAGAGCTTCACTCATCAGTTGGGGTGTATTATCCATTATCTGCACCATTCCTGTACTTAAAATGATCGGGAATGCCCATAATCCATGGACAGCACTCTTAATCATTATTGGAATACTCTGTGTTATGAGTTTTTATACGTCCATTGCTGGTATCATAAAAGCAGAATTGTTCCCTGCTTCAATCCGAGCAATTGGTGTTGGCTTTGCTTTTGCCATTGGCAACGCACTGTTTGGCGGTTCTGCTGAATATGTAGCGCTTGGATTAAAAAATATGGGATACGAATCTGTTTTCTTTTTTTACATCGTTGGTATGATGGTCATTGCACTCATCTCTATTCTTCTTATGCCTGATATAGATAAAGGAGGATATCTCGATAAAGACGATAGACTTCATTAAACTTATTTTCTGGATAAAAAAAGCCCAAGAAATTGGGCTTTTTTTTGATCTCCTCTCCACCCTAGTAAAGAACGAAAACCCGCCCCGCATTCGTCTTACAAACAACTCAGTTTCTCTTAAATTATCTATAGTTACTACCCTCTTTATGTAATTTACTTGATAAGATTCTATGGGCAAGCCCTCCCCTAAATACTTATCATGATATCTGAAAAACACCTCATACGGAAAACCTTATCTGAATCCTCCCCCCCTAAAAAATAATGTATTATGGCGCAAAACGATAAGTAAGGACTTAAAAGTCCCATTTTATACTATTTAACCCTTATGAAATAACTTAATTTTTGCTATTACTTCTTGTAAAATCCATATATTTTATAACATCAAATTATCATTAAAGTAATTAATATAGTATTATTATAATAAAATTTGAAGATATACTTATATACTTTTCAATGTATATTTGTCATATAAACACAATTAAAATTAATATGATAATTTTTTCTAATAAAAAAGTAAAAGTCTTAAAAATAATAACAATATAACTCCAATAAATCATCTTAAAGAATTTCTCTAAGAAATTATCATGATACAATTGGATTTTTCTGGAAATCATAAAAAATTATGTTTAGAAATTATATTTAGAAATAAATATATGGACTATAAATCCAAAAGGGGAACAATTCATGGAAAATGAAACAATTTCAGCATCACAGGATGCAAGAAAACGTGTTTTTGCTATTATAGCAAGCGCATCAGGAAATCTCGTAGAGTGGTATGATTTTTACGTTTACTCATTTGCATCAATTTATTTTGCATCACAATTCTTTCCCTCCGATGGTGATACGATTACGCCACTGTTAAAAACCGCGGGTGTGTTTTTTATTGGCTTTCTTATGCGCCCTATTGGAGCTTGGTTTTTAGGATTTATCGCCGATCGTTATGGACGTAAACGCTCGATGCTTATATCCATTTTTATGATGTGTGGTGGCTCTTTTTTCATCGCCATACTTCCCACCTATGAAACCTTAGGAATAACATCAGCAATCCTTTTACTTTTAGCTCGGATGATGCAAGGACTTTCAGCGGGTGGTGAATATGGTACAGCAGCCACTTATATGAGCGAAGTTGCTCTCAAAAAACATCGAGGGCTTTTTGCTTCTTTCCAATCAGCCACCCTTATTACAGGTCAACTTCTTGCCAGCTTCATTATATTTATTCTAGCATCTTATCTCTCTGAAGATCAGTTAAAAGCATGGGGATGGCGCATTCCTTTTGTGATTGGTGGTTTCGGGGCAGTGATTGCGATTTATCTGCGTCGTTCTCTCCACGAAACAACCACGAAAGAAAGCCGCTCTCACAAACACTCTGGCAGTCTTAAGGAACTTCTCACCAAGCATACAAAAGCCGTTGTCGTAATTGCATGCTTTGCATCAGGAGGATCACTCACATTTTACACCTTTACGACTTATATGCAAAAATATCTGATCACAACCACCGGCTTTGATAAACATACCGCAACAACGATTATGACAGCTGTACTATTTATTTTCATCCTATTCCAACCCATAGCTGGTATCATAGCCGATAAAATTGGAACAAAAACTTTACTTATCATTTGGAGTATACTCTCTGTCATCTTTACATTTCCTGGACTCTGGATAATCGGTAATACGCATAGTCTATGGGTTGCCTTATCGGTCATTATTGGCTTGCTCTTCATTATGAGCATGTATACATCCATCTCTGGTGTCGTAAAATCAGCAATGTTTCCCTCTTCAATACGTGGATTAGGCGTTAGTATCTCTCATGCCATTGGTAACGCTTTATTTGGTGGTTCTGCTGAATACGTTGCGCTTGGATTAAAAAAGTACGGTCATGAATCACTCTTTTATTTTTATATAACCGTCGTGATGATCATGGCATTCATTGCTCTTCTCTTTGTCCCGAGTATGCGTAAAGGGGGATACCTCCAAGAAGATGAAAAACATTAACCCTTTTTATAAACGAAAAAAGCCCAAGAGATTGGGCTTTTTTATCATTATCGCAAATTTAATATTGTTTAAATTTTATGAAGTGCATTAAGGTGCTTAGCAACTAGATAATAAAAAGTCAGTCGACTTTTTCTACGCTCTCCAGACATCATCTCAGCCACTTTTGAAACGGCCATTTTAGCACTCTGTTCATCAGCTTCTAAAACATCTTGAACCCATTTTTCAACACGTTCTAACTCTTTTGGATCCGATGTAGCAACAAGCGCTGCATCCTGCTTTTTCATCACTAAAGCTAAACGACGGCTAAGTCGTTCTACTGCTGCTTCATCGGGATTTGAATCATATAGTTTAATATCTGCTAAATTATTTGTCATTTTGCATCATCTCCTCTCCAAAAATGAGCGGACTATAATTTACAGCCGCATCATATAGCTCTATAAATAATTAGAGGATTAAAAATATTAACAACCCCCCTTTTCCTAAGACTGTTCTTCATCTATATTTAAAAGGCTGGTTTACCAGCTATGGTAATAAATGGACGGTGAAATAAACCTATTGGACCCGGGGGCGGTACCCGGCGCCTCCACCAAAATATAAGAAAGCAAAGTTATATTTTGGTGGGGGCGAAATAGGATCGACAAGGGTGTAAAGATCGCTCTTTTACTCGGCATTGTACCACCGTTATCGGGCTAAATGAGTAGTTGCAAATGACAACTATGCGGAAGCACGTCTCGCCGCTTAAGGTGGTGTGAATGTTTCAAATTGAGTCTTAAACCGTC
The DNA here is from genome assembly GCF_042196545.1 of Bartonella sp. AC70YNML. NCBI lineage: Bacteria > Pseudomonadati > Pseudomonadota > Alphaproteobacteria > Hyphomicrobiales > Bartonellaceae > Bartonella > Bartonella sp. AC70YNML. Next base: position 81,566 of record NZ_JBHIQK010000006.1, on the reverse strand, counting down.
GCAGGTTTAAGCGGGGTTCGGAGGCACCTGGCAACAGAAGCCTTCACTTTTTAAATGTTGTTGATTGATCTTTCAGACATTATCAGACATTATTTACCATAGAGTTTCGTATTTATTCGATTTATTGAGGTGCATCGTAGAAAAAATCTGCTAATTTAAAATATATTCTATCACACAATATCAATACGCCCCATTCTGCTACGTGAAATAAAAGGAATAAACTTCGATGGTTAAAGATCAAATCCGTTACGATATTCTCGTTCAGGATGCACTTCGTGGAGTTATCCGTAAAGTTTTATCGGAAGTTGCCAAAGCAGGTCTTCCGGGAAATCATCATTTTTTTATAACTTTTTTGACAAATGCCCCAGGCGTTAAAATTTCTCCTCGGCTAAAAAATCGCTATCCCGAGCAAATGACAATCGTCTTACAACATCAATTTAGAGATCTCAGTGTTTCAGAAACAGCTTTCGAAGTAACCCTCTCTTTCAGGGAAATAACCGAAAAGCTCGTGATTCCTTTTACTTCCATTCAAGTCTTTTATGATCCTGTAGCAGCATTTGAAGCAGCATTTGATCTGCCCTCAAATCTGACCTCTGGAGAAAGTGAACATTCAGAAAATACCTCAACTACACCCATTACCTTATCAAACAAACAAAAAAAAGAAAATACGCTTACAAAAGAACAAAATCTCAGTACAAATATAGAACCTTCAAATAACGATGCAAAACAAAATCAAAGTGCTGATGTTGTCTCTTTAGATTCCTTTCGGAAAAAATAATTTTTCTCATGACTGAATTGATTAATCTTCGCCAATTTCGAAAACAAAAAAAACGTACAGAAAAATCTCTTTGTGCTGAGCAAAATCGTTATCGTTTTGGACGAACAAAAACTGAAAAACTTTTTGAGCAACAAAAATCTTTAAAAACGCAAAAATTTCTTGATCAAAATCGTTTACGAAACGACGAATAAAGGTGGAAAAATGCACGAAAATAATTCTATCGATTGGTCAAAAGTCATTCCACGAAAGATATCTGTTCGCGTTGATGGACACGCAACAAGCGTTTCTTTAGAACCACCATTTTTAGATATTCTAAAAGATATAGCCCGCAAAAAAGGACAATCTTTAGCCTTTATTATTACCGATATTGATAGCAAAAGACCACAACAAGTAAATCTTTCGGCCTCGTTACGCGTTTATGCCCTTCAAAGCGTTCTCACCCAACGCCTTTAATGTTTGTGCTTATTTTTTTACGTTCTCTTTCTGTCTGTTCAACTGAAACTGTTGTGACTTTTTAAGAGAAGTTTTTTTAATCTAGAACTTCAATGAAAAAAAGACTACAAAAGAGATACAATGAGTAATTTTTCTGATCACACCATACCTTTCTTTGAAGAAGATTCCCCTCCAGACCATGATAAGGAAAATTCTGGGTTTTCTTCCCCTGTCCTAAAAGAAAAAAAATCATATAATACAAACTATTTAGAACAGCTCAATCCAGAACAGCAACAAGCTGTTATGAATACTGAGGGGCCTCTTTTAGTTCTTGCAGGTGCTGGTACTGGAAAAACACGCGTTTTAACAACCCGTATTTCTCACATTCTGCGCTCTGGACTCGCCTCACCTCAACAAATACTTGCTGTCACTTTCACTAACAAAGCAGCCCGTGAAATGAAAACACGTATTGGTGAACTTATTGGAGAAGTTGTTGAAGGTATGCCTTGGCTTGGAACCTTTCATTCCACTGGAGCTAAAATTTTACGCCGTCACGCAGAGCTTGTTGATTTAAAAAGAAACTTTACAATTCTCGATAGCGATGATGTTCTTCGACTTTTAAAACAACTTATTCAAGCTGAAGGATTAGACGATAAGCGTTGGCCCGCACGAAACCTTGCCATGATGATTGATTCTTGGAAAAATCAAGGACTTTCACCAACACATATCTCAAAAAGTGATGCTCATTCCTTTGGTAACGGCATGGGACGTGAACTTTATCACAGTTATCAAAATCGATTAAAAGATCTTAATGCTTGTGATTTTGGTGACCTTCTACTTCATTCTATCTCTATCTTCCAACATAATCCAGATATTCTTCGCGAATATCATTCTCAATTTCGTTATATTCTTGTCGATGAATATCAGGATACAAATACAGCACAATATCTTTGGCTTCGCCTTTTGGCCCAACATCCTAAAGGTCAACATGTTAATCTTTGTTGTGTTGGCGATGATGATCAATCCATTTATGGATGGCGTGGTGCAAAAGTCGAAAACATATTACGTTTTGAAAAAGATTTTCCTTCTGCTAAAATTATTCGTCTAGAACGCAATTATCGCTCAACATCCCATATTCTTAAAACCGCCTCCCATCTCATTGCTCATAACGAAGAAAGACTGGGAAAAGTCCTTTTTTCTGCTCAAATAAAGAGTGAGGAAGAAAAGGTAAAAATTCATTCAGCATGGGATTCGGCAGAAGAAGCACGAGCAATCGGAGAAGAGATCGAACGCGCACAACAAACCGGTCATGCATTAAATCATATGGCTATATTGGTACGCGCATCATTTCAAATGCGTGAATTTGAAGATCGCTTTGTAACACTTGGCCTTAATTATCGCGTCATTGGTGGTCCTCGTTTTTATGAGCGAATGGAAATACGTGATGCCATGGCTTATTTACGCGTTGTTGTCCAACCTACTGATGATTTAGCTTTTGAGCGTGTTATTAATACACCAAAACGCGGCATAGGAGATGCAACCCTGCGCATTCTTTATGAGAGTGCACGTGCACGTGCTGTTCCTCTCTTTTCTGCTGCCGCAGACATCATTGAAACAGATGAATTAAAGCCTAAGGCACGCAGTGCGTTACGAATCCTTATTGAAAACTTCCGCCGCTGGCAAAATATGCTTCAAGACACTCCTCATAGAGAACTTGCCGAGATCATCCTTGATGATTCTGGTTATACAAACATGTGGTTAGAAGATCGCTCACCAGAGGCTCCTACAAGACTAGAAAATCTTAAAGAAATGATTCGTTCCATGGAACAATTTGAAAATCTTCAAAGTTTTTTGGAACATGTTGCACTCGTTATGGAAACGGAAAATAATGAAAATATGGATGCAGTCAACATCATGACCCTTCATTCAGCCAAAGGACTTGAATTTGAAACAGTTTTTCTTCCAGGTTGGGAAGAAGGACTCTTTCCCCACCAGCGCTCATTAGATGAAGGTGGACGTTCAGGATTAGAAGAAGAACGGCGTCTTGCTTACGTAGGTCTAACAAGAGCAAAAAAACATTTGCATATATGGTTTGTATCGAATCGAAGAATTCATGGACTTTGGCAACCTGCTCTCCCCTCCCGTTTTTTAGATGAATTACCAGCAGAACATATAGAAGTTGTAGAAATGGAAACATCCTATGGTGGTTATGGAAAATCTTCCTTTCAACATCACGATTCCTTTTATAATGACTATGCAACACCAAGACAAAAGCGTGCACAAAAAAACAAAAATATTGAAGGGAAAGTTATCTCTCAATCACTCTCTCATGCACCATCAGATTTTTCTGTCAATGATCGGATTTTTCACATAAAATTTGGTTATGGTCATATTACAGCAATAGACGATCATAAATTGACAATAATGTTCGAAAAAGCCGGAGAAAAGCGTGTACTAGATAATTTTGTAAACAAAGCTTAATTACAAGCAAACCACGATCAGTTTTTTCAAGAAACCACTTTATTTTATTCTGAATGTCATTTCCATTTGCGAACAAAGGCTTCAATGGGCAAATTTTGCATATCAGGCAATGCGTTGTGAATTTTATCAAGCGGCCAATCCCACCAAGCCATATCTAAAAGGCATTCTATCACATGATTGGGAAAACGCATTCGCAACCGTTTAGCAGGCACCCCAACGACAATCGTATAAGGCAAAACATCTTTCGTTATAACAGCGTTCGCGCCAATGATAGCGCCATGACCAATTGTCACCCCAGGCATAATAACCGCACCATGTCCAATCCACACATCATGCCCAATAATAACACGTTTTGCACAACGCCTTTCACGAAAACCACTATCTAATGCCATATAACGAAAATATTCGTTTGGACGATAGGTTATTTTATGCGTTGAAACGCGCTCCATAGGATGCTCCAACGCATTCATTCGTACATGAGATGCAATAGAACAAAAACGCCCAATATCGCTATAAATAGCCTCACTGTTACGTTCTAAATAAGAAAAATCTCCAATGGTTACATCACGCAAAACTACCCGCTCATTAATTTCCACATAGCGCCCTAATTTACAACCATGCAGCTGTGCTGTCGTATGGATACGAGGTTTACTTTCATGAAATCGAAGATCGTTTTCAATATTCATTCTTACCTTCCATCAATTGCTTCATCAATAAATATGGAAAGACATACCAACCAAACCAATAAAATCAACCATGAAACAAACATTGCAAAACAAACCTGCCGATGTTACAATTTCTTGATCTATCTAAGAGAGTCAAACTATGAAAAATGTACTCCGCATTTTAGGGCTAACAGTTATATTTCTTACGGGGATTTTTATTTATGATGCATTTATAAATAAGCCTTTAGGTGATAACTTTACGCTCACTGATTCAAATGGAAAAACGATTACCGAAGCGGATATTCGAAGCCAGCCTTCAATAATTTTTTTCGGCTTCACTATGTGTCCTGAAATCTGCCCTACCACACTGATGAATCTTGATCGATGGCTTACAGCACTTGGACCTGAAGCTGATAAGTTAGGAGTATGGTTTGTGACTGTTGACCCCGAACGTGATACACCAGAAGTACTCCATAATTATCTCAGCAATTTTAACAATAAAATCGTTGGTATCAGTGGAGATCCTGATAAAGTTCATAAAATGGTCAATTCTTTCAACATCGTTGCTGAAAAAGTCCCTGAAACAGATGAAAACTATACTTATAACCATACAGCAGCAATTTTTTTACTCAAAAAAGGTGGAAAATTAGCTGGCGTTATCCGTTATGACACGAAAGAAAGCGATAGCGAATTAAAAGATGAAATCGCCATTGAACGGCTAAAAAAACTCATATCAAACTAAAAAAGCCAATCAAAAGAAAGAACAGCATGTCGCAACAAATTCGCTTCTATTATACTGCTTTTAAAAGTGAAGCAGAGCAATTTTATACCCTTATAGAAAGAGCTTTTGATGAAGAAGGATATCCTCTTGCTCTTATAGAGATAGATGAACAAAATGCTATATATGAGCTTTCTCTATATGTTGATCAAGACAATCAAGAAGACGCATTGAAACGTTTTGCAAGCGTTCTTTCTATAGATTCTGATAAAATTAATATGGAAGTTTTACCCAATATTGATTGGGTACAAAAAAGTCTAGAAGGACTAAAACCTGTACATGCTGGTCCTTTTTTCCTTCATGGAAGTCACAACAGAAACGCCATTCCAGCTAATGTTCTCCCTATTGAAATTGAAGCAAATCAAGCCTTTGGAACAGGACATCATGGGACAACAGCTGGTTGTTTGGAAATGATTGCCAAAGTAATGAAACACGAAAATCCACAAAATGCCCTTGATCTTGGAACTGGTAGTGGAGTCTTAGCCATTGGCATAGCAATGCTCAAGCCCATTAGTATTCTCGCCTCCGATATTGATCCTATTGCTATTCAAGTTGCACAACATAATATCGAGCTTAATGGCGTAAAAGAGTATATTACAGCTGTTACAGCAACAAGTTTTACCCATGAACACATTACAACACGTGCGCCTTTTGATCTCATTGTTGCCAATATTCTTGCCAATCCTCTCATTGAACTTGCGCAAGAAATGGTAAAAGCCCTTAAAAAAGGGGGATCACTTATACTCTCTGGAATTCTTGAAGAGCAACACGCCTACGTTTTAGATACTTATATAAAACAAGGACTCAAGCATATCGAAACATACCACCGTCAAGGATGGGTAACGATACATCTGAAATAAAATAAAAGGACGTTGTTATGTATCAATCTTTTGAGGCAACAACAAATCCCACGCATGCTGCAAAACGCATTGCCTCCCTTCGTAAAGAACTTGATCGCCTTGGGCTCGATGGTTTTCTTGTTCCACGGTGCGATGAACATCAAGGAGAGTACGTCCCTCCTCATGCTCAACGCCTTAGCTGGTTAACCGGCTTTACTGGATCAGCTGGGATTGCACTGATTTTAAAAAACAAAGCCATCATATTTACAGATGGGCGATATAAGCTCCAAGTTCGCCAACAAACTGATCCTGATATTTTTAATTATGGAGATCTCATAACTTGTCCTCCCTCACAATGGCTTGAAAAAAATGGTCAAAAACTTTCTATTGGTTTTGATCCATGGCTCCACACGATTGCTGCCACCGATGCATTGAGAAACGCATTAGAAATGAAAGCAGGTGGAAAACTTGTAGAAGTTCAACATAATCCCATTGATCTGCTCTGGCATAATCAACCAAAATTACCACAATCTGCCTTATCAATTCACCCTCTCAAATATGCTGGGTGCGATACAGATGAAAAGTTGGCATTGATTTGCAGATATATACAAAAAGCAAATGCAGATGCTTTTATTTTTACAGACCCCTCTTCCATTGCATGGACATTCAATATACGGGGCAATGATGTTTCCAACACGCCTTTTTCCCTTTGTTTTGCTCTCATTCCACTTAACGAAACACCAGCTTTATTCATTGACCGCAAAAAACTTGGTGGAGAACAGAAACAATATCTAGAACGTTATGCAAAATTATATGAACCAGAACAGCTTATTCCCAAGATCAAAGAGTATATTCAAAAAGGGACAGTGTTTGCCTTAGATCCACAGCTAACATGCGAAAAATTACGAACTGTTATTGAAGAAAAAAATAGCTCTTTTATCACACTTACCGATCCTGCGGCTCTACCACGTGCCATTAAAAATGACACAGAACTCAATGGCACACGCAAAGCACACCTACGCGATGGTGTTGCCCTAACCCGTTTTTTTTCTTGGTTAGATAAACAAATACCAGGGTCAATAAGTGAAATTTCTGCTGCTCAAAAATTAGAAGAATTTCGCATAAATACAGCAAACGAAATGGGAGAAAAACTTAAAGATCTTTCTTTTGATACAATCTCAGCCGCAGGGGCAAATGGTGCCATTATTCATTATCGTGTAACAACGCAAACAAATAAACCACTCAATGCTGGTGAACTTTACCTCGTTGATTCAGGTGGACAATATCGTGATGGCACGACTGATGTCACACGCACAGTAGCAATTGGGAATATTGGAGAAGAAGAAAAACGCTGTTTTACGCTTGTCCTCAAAGGCATGATTGCTCTTTCAACTGCAAGATTTCCAAAAAGCACACGCGGACAAGACATTGATGCTCTTGCACGCATTGCATTGTGGAAAGCTGGTTTTGATTATGCCCATGGCACCGGTCATGGTGTTGGATCTTATCTTTCTGTCCATGAAGGACCGCAAAATATTTCTCGCAAAGGGTGCCAAGAACTCATCTCCGGTATGATTCTTTCAAACGAGCCAGGCTATTACCGCGAAGGCGCTTTTGGTATCCGTCTTGAAAATTTGATGATTGTGAAGCCAGCACAAAAAATTGATGGTGGAGATATAGAAATGCTCTCGTTCGAAACACTCACACATTGCCCCATTGATCGACGGTTAATCCTTCCAGAGCTTTTGACACAAGAAGAACGACAATGGCTCAATGATTACCATGCGCGGGTTTATCAGATGAATGCACCTTACTTAAATGAAGAAGATAAAAAATGGGCAAAAGAAGCAACAATGCCCCTTTAAATGAAGCAACGTATAACTTTTACTCTTTCTACAAAACATTACACCCTTCTCTTTTAAAGAGAGAAGTGCGAATTTACCATCAGCAAACACAAAAAATGCTTCTATGAAATACTTCAAGTTTTTTTGCCGATACGACAAAAGCCTTCCAAAATTGAAACAGAACGGGATACACTCTCAAAAGATAATGCTTATCAATTATCCTCCACCATCTCCACATGAGTTATAGCCTTATTCTGCTATACAGAAATTTTCATTATATTTTGTAATCCTCCGCGTCGCATTTCTAAAACGCCCATTATAACCAACTTATTACGCCGTTTAGATTCAAAAATTCTGCATATTTATTTACAATTTTTACCTTGCTTCACAGTAATAATTTATATCTTTTACTAATAATAACCTTGCATATTCTTCATCATAATAGTTTAAGTTTAATATTTAAGTTCAATGTTAATTATTTTAAATAACGTAATAAATATCAAAATATATGGCGCTCTGTTTTTGCAAAATAAACAGCCCCTATTATCCCCCTTTTTGATTTCATCCCCCCCAAAAATGTAAGAGCGATAATCATACAAATAGCATACGATCTTCTAGAAAACATCCTCTAAACATTATGTTTCTCAATCAACTGTAGCCAAGCCTCTTCATCGATAACCTCAACACCTAATTCTTCAGCTTTAGCCAATTTGGAGCCCGCTCCAGGTCCTGCAACAAGAAGATCTGTTTTTTTAGAAAGTGAACCAGATGTTTTGGCCCCTAATCGCTCTGCCAATGCTTTTGCTTCATCACGTGACATATGTGCTAAAGTTCCCGTAAAAACAATGATCTTCTCCGCTATTGGTGAAGAAGCTATCATGATAGGTGCCTCATCAAGAGGTGTTACTTCTTCAAGCAAAACAGACAAAACTTCACGGTTATGCGCTTCTCTATAAAAATCAACAATTGCGCCCCCTACCTGTGGTCCAATTCCTTCAATATTGGTAAGTTCCATCCAAGCTTCATTGCCTTCTTTGTTTTCCTGCTCACATGGCATAAATGCTTCCATAGCCGCCGTTTCAAAAGCTGTATAATTTTGATATGCTCGTGCAAGGCGGCGTGCATTCACCTCTCCAACATGACGAATCCCCAATGCAAACAAAAAACGGCTTAAAGGAATTTCGCGGCGTGCATTAATGGCATCATACAGTTTCCGCACTGAAACAGTACCAAAACCTTCCATATTTTCTAAACGGATCAAAGACTTTTCTTGGCGCCGTTCTAAAGTAAAGATATCAACTGGTGTATGAATACAAAGCGCCTCATCTTGAGCATGGAAAAAAAATTCTACCTGCTTTTTACCCAAGCCTTCAATATCAAACGCATTGCGTGAAACAAAATGACGAATACGTTCAATCGCTTGTGCAGGACAAATAAGCCCACCGGTACACCGACGCACCGCTTCTCCTTCTTCACGAACAGCATGACTCCCACAAGCGGGACACAGATGAGGAAAAACAAAAGCAGAAGCATCTTTTGGACGTTTTTCAGCAATAATATCAACAATTTGAGGGATTACATCACCAGCGCGTTGTACAATCACGGTATCGCCTACACGGATATCACGCCCTTCACGAATGGGCTCTCCTTTATGGCCAATTCCCTTAATATAATCCTCATTATGCAAACTGGCATTGGTCACCACCACCCCACCAACAGTAATAGGTGTAAGGCGTGCAACAGGCGTCAAAGCTCCCGTACGACCGACCTGAATATCAATATCTTCCAAAAGCGCCATTGCTTTTTCTGCTGGAAATTTATGGGCTATTGCCCAACGCGGCGAACGAGAAACAAACCCCAAACGCTTTTGGAGCATCAAATCATTAACCTTATAAACAATGCCATCAATGTCATAGCTTAAAGAATGACGGCGTTCTTCTATATCACGATAATAGAAAATAATTTCTTCTACTCTCTTAAAGACTTTTATTAATGGATTGATAACAAAGCCATATTCTTTTAGCTTTTTCATCATCTCTATTTGACTTTCTGCAAATACTTCACTCACTTCACCACAAGCATAAGCAAAAAATTGAAGCTTTCTGCTGGCGGTTATCCGTGAATCAAGCTGACGGAGCGAACCAGCCGCTGCATTTCGAGGATTGGCGAAGGTTAACTTTCCCTTCTCTTGTTGGCTTATATTAAGAGCTTGGAAATCTTCCCGTCCCATATAAACTTCGCCGCGAACCTCGATTACCTCAGGAAAATCACCTTGCAAAACTTGTGGAATATCAGCAATTGTTCGAGCATTTGCCGTCACATTTTCACCGACAGTTCCATCCCCACGCGTTGCCGCACGCACAAGCCGCCCCTTTTCGTAGCGCAAAGACAAAGATAAACCATCAATTTTTGGCTCCGCTGTTATTTCCAACACTTGTGTTTCTGGAAGACGTAAAAAACGACGAATACGCTCAATAAATTCAGTAACATCTTCAGAGCTAAACGCATTATCAAGTGAAAGCATAGGCTGTACATGAACAGACTTTTCAAACTTTTCAGAAATTGGTGCCCCAATTTTATGTGAAGGAGAATCAACACGAATAAGCTCTGGAAAAAGAGCTTCAATTTCTGCATTACGGCGGCGCAACGCATCGTATTCTGCATCAGAAATTTCAGGCTGATCATCACGATTATAAAGCACATCATGACGTGCAATTTCTTTTGCCAACCACTCTAATTCACTTTCTGCTTCAACAGCTGAGAGATTTTTAACTGCATCTTTGTTCATAAAATCTATTCCAAATTACGAGTTACTGCCATAAGGACTTCCACGCTTCCTCATAAAGTGAATCGCAAATAAAAATAAGCTTTCCAGTATTTTTATCACTGGCTAATTACCTTTATGCGAGAAGCTTTTGAGCCGCTGCACGCGCTTCTTCAGTAATCTGTTCTCCTGCCAACATACGAGCAATTTCTTCTGCACGTTCATGCTCTTCCATTTTATGAATAGCAGTAACAAAGCGTCCTTTATCATGACTCTCAATTTTCGAAATAAGAAAATGACCATGCGCTTTCGATGCAACCTGTGGTGCATGCGTAATAGCAAAAACCTGAACACGTTCTGATAAGCGTTGCAACCGTTGTCCAATAGCCGCTGCAACAGCCCCCCCAACACCTGTATCAATTTCATCAAAGATCAGCGTCGGTGCTGATCCTCGATCAGACAAAACAACTTTTAATGCCAACAAAAAACGAGACAATTCACCGCCAGAAGCCACACTAAGCATCGGTCCAGCTCGTGTTCCAGGATTTGTTCGCACCCAATATTCAATACGATCACATCCCTCAGCACTCCGCTTTTCCACATCACTTTGCATTTCAACAATAAACTCGGCCCTCTCTAACTTCAATGCCGGCAACTCAGCCATAACACTTTCAGATAAATGCTTTGCTGTCTCCCGACGCTTTATTGTTAAGGCTTGCGCCAATGTATCATAATTTTTCTTTGCCTGCTTTGCCTCATCTTCAAAACGTGTCAATATAGTCTGAGCCTCTTCAAAATCAGCGAGTTCTGCGTCCATTTTATCGCGTAACTGAATCAATTCATCCGCAGAAACTTGATATTTACGAGCAAAACCCCGAAGAGAAAAAAGACGCTCTTCTATCCGTTCCAATTCATCAGGTTCAAAATCTAATGCTCGTATTGCCGTCTCAATACCTTCTTGTGCTGTTGCAAGTGCATGCAATGCCTCATCAATAGATTTCACCACTGGTGCAATAAGTTCTTGCGCCTCAGGAATTTTCCGCTCCAAACGCCTCACCAAATTAGAAAGCACTGGGATTGGTGATTTTTGACCCGTTAAAAGATCATCCGCTTCTTTAATATCTGTTGCTATTTTTTCTAATTTAAGCATATCAGCACGACGAAGAGAAAGAGCTTCCTCTTCACCAACTTTAAAATCAAGCTTTTCAAGCTCTTCTACACACGCACGAAGATAATCAACCTCCCGTACAGCACTCTCTACTTTAAGACGCTGCCGTTGCAAACGCTCCTCAAATTCACGCCATGTGTGATAACACTGACGCAAATTTTCCACTTCATCTTCAAGACCACCAAAGGCATCTAATAATTGGCGATGTGTAGCAACATCAACAAGCGCACGATCATCATGTTGTCCATGGATTTCAACCAACAAACGGCCAACACTCCGCATCAATGCAACACTAGACACCTGATCATTGATAAAAACACGGCTACGTCCATCACTTGATTGCACACGTCGTAAAATAATATCACCCTCATCATCAAGACCATTCTCACGAATAAGTTGACGTGCAGGATGTGAAACAGACACATCAAAAACAGCTGTAACCTGCCCGCGGTCAACCCCATGACGCACAAGCGAAGCATCACCCCGCCCCCCTAGAGCAAGTGATAAAGCATCAAGGAGAATAGACTTCCCCGCACCCGTTTCTCCAGTTAAAACCGTCAACCCCGCTGTAAAATGAATATCGAGCGTTTCGATCAAAACAATATTATGAATCGAAAGCTGTACCAACATAGAGAATCAACGTACCCTCTTCTTATCACCACCTAAAGCATTTGAGATCCAAGAAGATTTATGCTCACGTGGCGATATTTTATTCTTCTGCAAGAGATTATAAGAAAATTTATACCACTCACTTTTGGGATAATTACGTCCTAAAATAGCTGCTGCCGTCTGTGCTTCTGCCGTTAAGCCGAGAGCTAAGTTAACTTCCGTTAAGCGGAAAAGTGCTTCTTCAATTTGATTTGTATCAGAATACTCTTCAACCACGGTACGAAACCGTCTACTTGCCGCAAGATAGCGCCGCCCCTCTTCATAATAGCGGCCAATCTGCATTTCTTTACCAGCTAGCTGTTCGCGACCAAAACGGATTTTATCCTTAGCATCCTTGACATACTCAGAATTAGGATAACGCTCTATAAGAAGCTGCATAGCAGCAATAGCACGTTTCGTGTCACGTTGATCACGCGTAACATCAGGAATCCGACGGAAAGAAGAAAGACCAATAATATAGTACGCATAAGCCGAGTCAGTCGACCCTGGATAAAGCGTAATATAGCGTTGAGCCATACTAATTGAATCATCATACTTTCCGAGTCGATAATTAGTAAAAGCACCCATCACAAGAGATTTGCGCCCCCAATCTGTATAAGCGTACTGTTTTTCAATCTTCAAAAACTTTTTCGATGCGTCCCCAAGCCGCCCACTTTCAAGGCTAGCAAGCGCTTGATTATAGAGAACATCTGGCGGCTCTATTTTCAAAACATAAGCAGATGGATCAAGGGTCTTTTTCTCTTTAAAGAGGCATCCCGCTAACATACAAGTGCTTCCCAAAAGCACCACCCCCAATATCTTGCGTACAATGTTAGATTTTCTATATGTCATATTTCCAATGCACACATGAGATTTTTTCATATTTTTTCCGGCCTCCACAGAATATCACCTTGTAGCAAAAACAATTTATCAAAGGTTTTATACCATATCACTATAAAATCCACATAACCAATTTAGCAGTTCAGGTCAATCATCCCCTTAAAAATCAAATAAATAATAAAAAAATCTTGTCAATTTTTTTACTCTTTCTCTAAAAAGCTTTTTTCGTAATATGATTCGTCTGCCAAAACAGCCTTCACCAATTGCGCATTAATTCTATGCCCACTACAATAAGAACGAAATAATCCAATAAAAGGTGCACCAAGCAAAGCAGTATCACCAATCGCATCAAGCATCTTGTGCCGAACACATTCATTCTCCCAATAAGGACCATCGGGATTTAAAATTTTATCATTAAGGTCGATAACAAGAGAATTTTCCAAAGAAGCACCTCTCGCCTTTCCAGAAAGCCTTAATTCTTCCACGTCTTTGATAAAACCAAAAGTGCGCGCACGTGACAAATCATCCCTAAACCCTCGTGTGGTAAGATCAAAACTGAAATGTTGCTTACCAATAGCAGAAGAAGGAAAAGAGATCGTTATATCAAAACGACGTCCATTAAATGGCAAAAGCTCTGCAACACCATGAGCTCCTTCAACCCGCAACGGCTTTTTTATAATGAAATAAGAACGCAAGGCATTTTGCTGTACAATACCAACATCTTCAAAAGCTTGGCAATATAGCCATGCTGAACCATCCAAAATAGGAATCTCATTATGTGACACTTCAATAATAAGATTATCCAAATTATAAGCAGCAATTGCTGCCATCAAATGTTCAATTGTTTCAACCCTTACATCTCCATCTCCAAGTACTGTTGATAATTCAGTTTTTCCTGTTTGCGATGCATGGGCTTGAAATATTTTCTCTGTTCCGTCTAATCCACAACGCTTAAAAACAATACCGCACCCAACATCCGCTGGACAAACCTTTACCACTGACAAACAGCCACTATGAACGCCAATCCCCTTAAATGTTACTGCTTTTTTAAGAGTAGACTGATATTTTGGTACTAAACTCATCATATCATTTTATTAAATTGCTTGTACATCTTTTAACAAAATTTATAAAACTATAAAAAATATTCATAGTAAATAATAAAAAAAAACCGCTTATTGTAAGCGGTTTTTTTTAAACAAAGTATTTTATTCAAAAAACAGTAATATATTTTAATGTATAATTTTTGACTGAGCATTAAAGAAATAATAAAATTTCTTACTTTACCTCATTTTTCATCAATTAATTTGCCTGACGACGTAAAAATGCTGGTATTTCCAACTGATCTTCTTCACTTATAAAAGTACGCTGATCTTGTGGTACCTGAGGATGCAGCTCACCAGAACGACGTGGAACATAAACAGAAGCATCTTGAGAAAGCACCTGAGAGTTTTTATTGTAAACATGAGACTCTTTCTGCTGAGACGATCTAACAGCAGGCTCCAACCTCGCTTCTGGCTCAGCTTCTTCACGATGTGTCAAGCTCTGTTTCAAACGCTGCCAAAGATTACGAGGACCTTGATCAGTCACAAATGTTCTTTGGCTTTGTCCATGAGCAACAGGAGGAAAATCCTTTAACTCAGGCATACGCATTGGAGCGCGCGCTTGCATTTGTTTTGGTTGCACTGGCTTTTCTGTTTGCTTCACAACCCCTGTCATCTCATCAAGAACATGCGCTGTTGCCTCCATACTCACGGGAGCCGCCATCGCTTGTTGAGAACCGCGGCTTACTTGCATACGAGGCACATTTAATTTCTGTTCCTGAACAGCATTTGAGCCATACGCAACAGCACTCGTCGCACTTCGTGTCGTCATTGCTTCTACAGGATGTGCAAAAATTTGACTTTTGGGACGGAACTGTTCTCCGGTTGATTTACCCTTCTCTATTTCAAGTGATTCGATCACTTCTACCATTGACTCAGAACGCAGAGGCGATGATTGAACATGAAAAGAACTGTGTGACGTTCCAGGATCGCTCTTGCGTATTGAAGAAGCAGGCCTTTGAATCTGAGGATGAGAGGACTGAACCACATCACTAACTTCACGATCGATACCGGTCGCAACCACAGAAACACGAATAACACCTTCCAATGACTCATCATCAATAGCGCCAAAAATCACATTTGCATCAGCGTCCACTTCTTCACGAATACGATTAGCAGCTTCATCAACCTCAAAGAGAGTCATATCACGACCACCCGTAATAGAAATCAGTAAACCACGCGCCCCACGCATAGAAGTATCATCTAACAATGGGTTCGCAATAGCAGCTTCAGCAGCAGCCAAAGCACGCCCATCACCAGATGCCTCACCGGTTCCCATCATGGCTCGACCCATTTCGTGCATAACAGAACGAACATCAGCAAAATCAAGGTTAATCAAACCCTCTTTAATCATCAAATCCGTAATGGAAGCAACACCAGAATAAAGCACTTGGTCAGCCATAGCAAAAGCATCAGCAAATGTTGTCTTATCATTTGCAATACGGAAAAGATTTTGATTGGGAATAACAATCAATGTATCGACAGACTTTTGTAATTCTTCAATACCAGCCTCTGCCGTTTTCATACGACGTGCCCCTTCAAACTGAAAAGGCTTTGTCACAACACCAACAGTCAAAATACCTTTTTCACGCGCTGCGCGAGCAACAACGGGAGCAGCTCCTGTTCCAGTTCCTCCCCCCATACCAGCAGTAATGAAAACCATATGAGAGTCTGCAAGATGATCAATAATTTCATCAATACATTCCTCCGCCGCCGCTTGCCCAACTTCCGGTAAAGCACCAGCACCCAAACCTTCTGTCACAGCTGCCCCAAGTTGGATAACACGTTCAGCCTTTGACATAGCCAAAGCCTGTGCATCCGTATTTGCAACAACAAAGTCAACTCCCTGAAGACCAGCATTTATCATATTATTCACGGCATTCCCGCCACCACCTCCAACACCAAAAACGGTAATGCGTGGCTTCAATTCCGCGATATCTGGCCGATGCAGATTAATCGTCATTTTCTTTTCCTTCTCATAAGACACCGCAAGCCAAAGCGATGAAATTTATCCAACTAGACTTAACTAAAAACTCTCACGCAACCACTGACCAACACGCTGAAAATACCCACGCGTGCCCATCGATAAATGATTTCCTGCCGCCTGCATTGTTTTTTCTTCAAAACCCACCAATTGCGGATAAATTAACAACCCAACAGCAGATGTAAACGCCGCCCCTTTTGCAAGAGAAGGAAGCCTCGAAATACCTAAAGGCCGCCCGATACGAACATTTCTTCCTAATATAGTACGTGCCATTTCTGGCAATCCTGTTAACTGGCTTGCTCCCCCAGTCAAAATAACACGTTTACCAATGATGTGACCAAAACCAGAACGATTTAAACAATCACGGACCATTTCTAAAATTTCTTCAACACGCGCACGAATGATACGCCCAAGAACTGCGCGAGGATATTGAGTTTCACGCTGTTCACTCCCAATTTCTGCTACATTAATCATTTGCCGCTCATCAGCACTTGTTAAAAGTGCTGAACCATAAACAACTTTTAAACGTTCCGCCTCTGTTAAAGACATAGAAAATCCGCGCGCAACATCAAGAGTGACATGATGCCCCCCAACAGCAAGAGCATCTGCATGAATAAATTTCCCCTCAAAAAACACTGAAAATGTTGTTGTTCCACCACCAAAATCAATACATGCAGCCCCTAAACGCGCCTCATCATTCATCAAAACAGCAAGACCACTTGCAAAGGGAGTAGCAACCATTGCTTCAACACTCAAATGTGCACGATTAATACAAGTTTCTAAATTACGCAAAGATGCTGTTTCTGCTGTTACCACATGCACATCAACACCAAATGTTTCCCCTGCCATGCCAATAGGATCAGAAATTCCTTTTTCCCCATCCAATACATAAGAAACTGGAACTGAGTGCATAACATGACGTTCAGCATCAAAGGCTTTGCGCGAAACATCTGAAAAGGCCATACGCATATCACGCTTGGTGACTTCACGACCATTCAAATGGACCATTCCATTAATCAAAGCGCTTTGTAACCGACTTGAGGAAAAATTCACAATCACTGAATCCACCACCAAACCAGCCATTTTTTCTGCCGCATCAACAGCCAAGCGTATTGATTGCTCTGCTGCAAACATATCCATCACAACACCAGATTTAATACCGCGTGAACGCTGCACTCCAAAGCCCAGAATTTCCGTAGAATGTGTACGACCATGTAAATAGTGCGCATGCTTCAAAGGACGCAAACAAGCAATAAGACAAACAATCTTACTTGAACCGACATCAAGTACCGTTAAAAAACGTGTTTTACGCCCCTTCAAATGATGTGATCTGAGTAGCATCATAGGCTTCCTGCCTTTCGCGCTTTTAAAATACGTTCTTCTTCTGCTACAGTAGTATGATAACGCTCCAACGTTTCATCTGATAAAGAAACAGTAATTCGATCAGCAAGACGTAAATCAACACTGAGAATATCGCGAGATAAAAGATCTTGCATTGTACCGGACGAAAAAAGAGAAAAAAGCCTTTCAAGAGCACCATTTTCAGGCAACATAACACGCATTCCATTATTCAAAACAAGATCCCAACGCCGATCACCTACCCACACAAAAGCACGAATACGATCATATACTTCCGGATAGACTGACAGCGCTTGAATAAACACTTTAGCAGCATTTTGTGCACCCTGCCCAACCACAAGAGGTAAATCCCGAACAATTTCCCCTTTAAAAGGCACAATGACACGACCTGTATTATCAACAATATCCATTATGCCATCATGTTGCCAAATGGCATAGGGTTCACGCTCCACGATGGAAATGCGCATTCTATTGGGATAAATTTTCTGAACATTAGCCGATTGCACCCAAGGCTGCTTTTCCAACAGAGAACGCGCTCTTTCAACATCAAAAGTGAATATAGAAGGCGCAACATCAAGTTTTAAAATTTTAAAAATATCCTGCTTTGCCAAGCGCTTATTACCGCTTATATCAACATGAGTGACCACAAAACTACTATCCAATATGATCGTGTTTACGATCACAGCCATCTGACCACTTGATGAAAGCCCATAAAAAGCCGTAACAAAGAAAAACCACACAACAGCAAAAGAGCCAAAATGGCGTGGAATATGAATATTGACAAAAACAAACTCAAACATAAACCGAAGAAAACGACGATAAAGACGTGGCAAAGCCGGCACTGAAAGCACCTCCATCGGAATATTCGTTTTATTAATACTCAACGCATGCATGATGCGTCCTCCACTATCCATTGAACAATATCGCCATAAGTACGACCGCTCGCTTTTGCAATATCAGGAAGAAGAGACGTCGATGTCATACCGGGTTGCGTATTAATTTCAAGCCAAACCAATTCTCCTGTTTTCTCATCAAAACGAAAATCAGAACGGCTAACACCTCGACACCCTATCGCCTGATGGGCTGCTAAAGACATTCTTTGCACACTTTGGTAAATATTTAGTGAAAGTTGTGCAGGACAAATGTGAAGAGAACCACCCGTTTTATATTTTGAGTCATAATCGTAGAATGGAAAGTGTTTATCGGGAAGAATTTCACACACATCCAGCACTTCGTTCCCCAAAACAGCACAAGTCAATTCACGACCAGGAATATATTTTTCAATCATTACCTCATCCGCATATCCCCACTCAGCTCCCCCAATATTATGCGGCGGTGCAGCTTCATTTCCTTGAACAATGACAACACCAAAACTTGATCCTTCACACACAGGTTTAATTACATAAGGAGGCTCCATGGGATGTGTTCGACCCAAAGCAAAGCGGCTCATGATACGAGAAGGAGCAACACAAACCCCAACATTTGCAACGATAATTTTTGCACGTCCCTTATCCATTGCCAAAGCAGATGCCATCACGCCAGAATGAGTATAAGGAATTTTTAAATATTCAAGAATCCCTTGAATCCGGCCATCTTCACCAAATGGACCATGCAATGCATTGAAGGCAATATCAGGCTGCAACTGTTCAAGAACAGAAGCAATATGAGCGTCAACATCCACGCGGCTCACGCGATACCCCTGCACCTCTAGAACATCAGCACAAGCCGCCCCTGAAGATAAACTTACAGACCGTTCAGAAGAAAAACCTCCCATTAATACAGCTATATGTTTATCTTTCATAATAAATCACCCTCTTTCGCATACTATATGTAGTCTATATAGAATACATCAGCACCACATACAGGAAAAAACAAAGTTTATCCTTGCGAATCAATAACCTAGCATTTTGCATAATGAATCAGACTCAAAAGCTTGATGCAAGAGATTCTTTGTTAATTTATTGATTCTTAATAGAAATTTTTTATTATCTCTTTGAAATGACTCAATTTTTTATTTTCACTTTTTTAGTGAACAATAAATCAATGAAATGGATCAAAAGGAGGAACACTTCGACCACGCTCAAATTGACCAATACGCTCTATTTCCCATTGTAAAAGGTGGGCTGAATGTGCAAAAAC
The DNA here is from genome assembly GCF_042196545.1 of Bartonella sp. AC70YNML. Classification (NCBI taxonomy): domain Bacteria; kingdom Pseudomonadati; phylum Pseudomonadota; class Alphaproteobacteria; order Hyphomicrobiales; family Bartonellaceae; genus Bartonella; species Bartonella sp. AC70YNML. Next base: position 61,747 of record NZ_JBHIQK010000006.1, on the reverse strand, counting down.
ACGTGCACGCACTGTTTCTCCCAATGCTTCAAGATCATATCCTGTTGCTTGCCCTGTATTGATCATAAAATTACAGTGCATTTCGCTCATCTGAGCACCACCAATCCGTAAACCACGACACCCTGCCTCATCAATCACGCGCCACGCAGATATATTCTCAGGATTTCTAAAAGTTGATCCACCGGTCTTTTCACGAATAGGTTGCACTGTTTCCCTATGGAGGGCAACTTCATCCATAGCAGCACGAATATCATCTTTATTACCGGTTTGTCCTTCTAATAAAGCAGCAGTAAAAATAAACCCTTCAGGAATATCACAATGGCGATAGGAATAATGCATATCTTTCAAACTCAAAATATGACGTTTTCCTTTACGATCCAGCGCATAAACCTCAACAACACGTGCTGCGGTTTCAACACCATTTGCACCCGCATTCATTTTGAGTGCCCCTCCAAGACCACCAGGAATACCGTGATAAAAATGAAAACCCGCGATTTCTGCCTTTAAAGCAGCGGTAGCTAAATGTTTATCGGCCGTACCTGCACCAACTAAAAAACGTTTTGGAGAAACTTGTTGCACTTGCCCAAAACCTTTTGGCGAAAGACGAATCACAACACCAGGAACACCCCCATCACGCACCAGCAGATTAGAACCTATTCCTACAATTGTTACAGGAATAAATTCAGGCAAATTTTGAAGGAAAAGAGCTAAATCTTCCTCATCAACAGGCTGATAAAAAAGTTCTGCTAACCCACCAGTGCGAAACCACGTCACCTTACGCATCTCAACGTTAGGTGTAAGCTTGCCTCTTATACCCCCCAACAGTGGTTGCAATTGCGCCAATAACGCCTCACCATCAATGTGCTGAAAATTTATCATGACCATCAAATACCGACAACTGATGAGGCAATGCACACGCCCATTGTGTGATATTGCCAGCACCAAGAAAAACCACATAATCCTCTGCCTGAGCAAATGTTGAGACAAGAGACACAACATCTTCCAGACCATGTATTAAGCGCACATCACGATGACCAGCCATTTTAATATGCTCTACCAATTCTTGAGAACCAAATCCTACAATAGGTTCTTCACCAGCCGCATAAACGGGCGTAATCAACACTGTATCTGCATCATTAAAACAAGCAGCAAAATCATCAAATAAATGATACAAACGCGAATACCGATGGGGTTGTGCAATCGCAATAACACGCCCTTTTGCACTCTCACGTGCAGCACGCAAAACTGCCTTTATTTCAACAGGATGATGTCCATAATCATCAAATATTTCAATGCCACGCCAACTTCCTATTCGCGTAAAACGCCGTTTTACTCCGCCAAATTCTGCTAAGCCCCTTTTTATAGCTTCATTTGAAATGCCAAGTTCATGCGCAATAGCAATCGCCGCCGTTGCATTGGCAACATTATGCTGCCCTGCCATGGGCAAAAGCAAATTTTTTAACTCAATCTTTCTTCCTGTTTTGCGTGAGCGAACAAGAACATCAAAATGCGTTTTTTGACCATCCATCGAAAGATTAAGAAAACGAACATCCGCTTGTGGATTTTTACCATAAGTGATCACCCAACGATCATCAATACGGCCCGCCAATGACTGAACCTCTGGATGATCAAGACACAAAACAGCAAAACCATAAAAAGGAACATTTTCTACGAATTGCCGAAAAGCCTCACGCACAGCATCAAAACTTCCATAATGATCCAAATGCTCAGCGTCAATATTAGTAATAACAGCAATATCAGCAGGCAGCTTTAAAAATGTACCATCACTTTCATCAGCTTCAACAATCATCCAATCGCCATCTCCTGTACGAGAATTCGTACCATAAGCATTAATAATACCGCCATTAATCACCACTGGATCAAAATGACCAGCATCAAGAAGGGCTGCGACCATTGATGTGGTTGTTGTTTTACCATGTGTACCACCCACTGCAATTGCACGCCGAAACCGCATCAGCTCCGCCAGCATTTCTGCACGTCTGACAAGCGGCAAATGTCTTTCCTTTGCAGCAATATACTCAGGATTTGTTTTTTTAACGGCAGTAGAAAAAACAACAACCTCTGCATTCCCTAAGTTTTCAGCACAATGACCTATATGAACGTTAATTCCTTTTTTCCGTAAACGTTCAACATTTGCACTTTCAACTTGATCTGACCCTTGAACTTTATAGCCAAGATTATAAAAAACCTCCGCAATTCCACTCATACCGATCCCCCCGATTCCGATAAAATGGATAACGCCTATATCAAGTGGCATTTTCATTAAAAAGCTCCTCTTTTATATCTGACAACAATCGCCCTGCAATTAAGGATTCAGCCATATCAGCAAGGCAACGGGTTGCATGAGGTTGCCCAACTTTTTTTGCAGCAAGCGCTTGTTTTTCTAATAAATGGGGCGCACAACAAGCGTGCATTAAAAGAGAAGAAAGCTTTTGTGCATTTAAATCTTTTTCTGATACAATTTGCGCACCACCTACACGAGCAAGCAGAGCTGCATTGGCAGCCTGATCATGATCTAAAGCATGGGGATAGGGAACAAGCAAAGCAGGTCTACCAATCACCGCTATCTCACAAACGGATGAAGCCCCAGCGCGCGACAAAATAAAATGAGCATGTGCCATACGTTCAGCCATATCATCAAAGAAAGGAGCAACCTCTGCTTGTACGCCCATATCACGATAGATTTTGATCAACCCTCCTGCTTCACCGCGAACTTGCTGTACAATTCGCAAGCGTTTACGGTTCTTATCATCGAGTAACGCAATGGCTTCTGGAACAATATGTGAAAAAGCAGAAGCCCCTTGGCTACCACCAAAAATCAAAAAATTAAATGGCGTTTCCCCCTCTGAAGAATGATAAGGAATTTCGGCCGCCTTCAGCACAGCCTCACGGACAGGATTCCCCGTTAAAAGCATTTTATGGGCATAAGCGCCATTTGACGACAACAAACCACCAGCGATTGCACGCACAAAAATTGCCAACATCCGATTGGCACGCCCCATAACAGCATTTTGTTCATGAATAAATGTCACACGCCTTGTTAAAGCCGCAATAAAAAGAGGAGGAAAGCTCGGATATCCCCCAAATCCTCCAACAAGAACAGGACGTAATTTATAAAACAACGCCAACGATTGCCCCATTCCCCTTAGTAAAGACCAAAACGTCTTTATCAGAGCAAAAGGATGGCGGCGTATAAATGTTGCCGATGAAACGATATGTGTATGCTCTTCATCAAAGCACCGAACAAAAGGGCGTGCTCTTTCATCTGTTATTAAATGAACATCATATCCACGCTCCCTTAATTCAACACCAAGGGATTCAGCAGGAAAAAGATGTCCACCTGTACCACCAGCCACCAAAACAATAACTTTTTTATCATTCATAAGGCGTATCCAAGACAGAAGAGGAAGAAAAAGCTGAAAGGCGTGCTTCTGGCCAACGACGTGTTAAACTGAGCAAAATGCCCATTGAAAACGCAATCGCCACCATCGAAGAACCACCATAAGAAATAAAAGGCAATGTCATGCCTTTTGGAGGAATTAAGTGAAGATTAACGGCCATATTAATAGCTGATTGAAAGCCAATCATCATTGCTATGCCAGTAATACCAAGACGTATAAAGCAATCACGTGTATTCATTGCTATATACAATGAACGCATAACGATAAAACCAAAAAGCATCATAATTAATAAACAAAGAATAATACCATATTCTTCAGCAGCAACGGAAAATACAAAATCTGTATGGCTATCAGGAATAATACGTTTTACTGTTCCCTCCCCAGGACCTTGCCCAAACCAACCACCATTCAAAATAGCCTCACGTCCAACATCTACTTGAAAGGTATCTCCTTCACCTGTCAAAAAACCATTGATACGCTCACGCACATGATACAGAAAAAGATAAGCTAAAACAATTCCTCCAGCACCTAAAATGAGAAAGAGAAAAATAACGGCTAGAGGCACACCAGCAATAAAAAACAAACCACCCCATGTTGCACTTATTAAAAGTGTTTGTCCAATATCAGGCTGCAAAACCAGAAGCACACAACAAATGCCATAAAGTACAATCGCTAACGTATAACCTAGAATTCCCCTCCTGCGTATCTGTTCCGAAAAAAGCCAAGCGGACATAACCACAAAAGCTGGCTTCATAAACTCTGAAGCCTGTACAGAAAAACCAAAGAGCACAATCCACCGCCGTGCTCCCTTTAATTCTGGACCCCAAAATAAGGTTGCAACCATAAGAGCAAGCGTTACAATAAGCAAAAGAGCACATAAACGACGAATATTAGGAATTGAAAAAAAAGAAATGGTCACCATCGTAAAAAATGCTGAAATGCTGAAAATGATATGCCACCGAACAAAATAAAAACTATCAGCAATTCCGATTTTTTTTGCAATCGTGGGGCTGGCAGCAAAAGACAACATAATGCCAATCCCCATTAAAATTAAACAAGCTGCAAAGACAGAGCGGTCAATCGTCCACCACCAATTAGCAATTGGGTCTCTATCTGCACGCGTAACCATGATATCCGCCTTATCCGTTTTATAAATTGTTTCAAAGTGATATGGTTCCCCGCCTGTTTAACAAACACTTTAAAAACTAAATTACACAAAAAAAGATTCTGGAGTCTTAACGCAAAAATATTTTTTTATAACTGATGCTTTTTATTGTAACTGCATCACAAAAGAGACAAATGCTTCGCCCCGTTCTTCATAATTTTTAAATTGGTCATAACTTGCACAAGCAGGTGACAAAAGAACCGTCACCTCTTTTGCCTTACAACCTATTGCGTCAACAGCTGCTTCACGCACCGCATTTTTCAAAGTTAAGCTCATAGAAAAGGGAAAAGCAGATCCAATAATGCGAGCAAATTCTTCCGCCGCACTCCCAATCAAATAGGCTTTACGAATTTTAGGAAAAAATTCTCTAAGAGACTCTATTCCTCCCTTTTTCGCCTGTCCCCCAACAATCCAAAAAATATCATTAAAGGTGGAAAGAGCAGGAGCTGTTGCATCTGCATTAGTCGCCTTGCTATCATTGATAAACAAAACCGCCCCCATTTTACGCACCTGCTGCATACGATGATCCAACCCTTTATAACTTGCTAAATGCTTTTTTATAGAGGGATCTGTTATTTTTAAAGCCTGCAATGTTGCCAATGCCATAAGAGCATTTTGCGCATTATGACTCCCACGTAACACCGCCATAGGAGCAAGATCTGCAAGCATATGACGCTGTCCTTGACGAACAGAAAAAAGCTTGGTTCCATCTGCATAAAAACCATTTTCAACAAAATGATTCTTGGAAATTGCCTCAATTTGCTTCCCATCATGAAGTAACTGTTGATATAAAACCTGACAAGCTGCATCATCAACTGAAATAAAAGCCTGAGAAGCCTGAGCAATCAGATGCCTTTTGGTTTGCACATAACAGGCAAAACTTCCATGTCGATCAATATGATCAGATGTCAAATTCAATAAAAGTCCAATGGTTGGCTGAAGAGAGGGAGTAAGATCAATTTGAAATGATGAACATTCAATCACATAAATACGTTTTTTAACAAATGGCTTAAGCGTCAATATTGCCTTTCCAATATTTCCCCCCATCTGCACATCATAGCCCATTTTTTCCAATAAATGCGTAAGCAAAGCCGTTGTTGTCGACTTTCCATTCGTCCCCGTAATCGCAATAAACGGAACATCTTGGTCACAAAAACCATAATGCTGTAAAAAATCATGGCGTGCACGAACAAACAATTCAATATCACCAATAATTTCTATATTTTTTTTTCGTGCCTTTTCAACAACCCAATGCGGTTGAGGATAATTTAAAGGAACTCCAGGAGCGAGAATCAATGCAACAAATTCTGACCAGTCCTCATCGTGGAGATCTCTTGTTGGAATATTTTGCCGACAAGCCATCTGCACGCTTGAAGGACTATCATCCCACGCCACCACTTCTGCACCACCACACATTAATGCTTGTGCCGTTGCTAGTCCAGACTGCCCCAATCCAAACAGAGCAACTTTTTGACCTTTATAACACGTAACAGAAATCACATTCTCACCGCAATTTAAGTGTTGAAAGACCTATGAGAGCGAGAACAATCGAAATAATCCAAAAGCGTATCACCACTTGGCTTTCAGTCCAACCTTTTTTCTCAAAATGATGATGTATCGGTGCCATAAGAAACACGCGTTTTCTTGTTAATTTGAAATAACCAACCTGAATAACGACCGAAAAAGCTTCCACAACAAAAAGTCCACCAATAAGAACCAAAACAATTTCGTGCTTCGTAGCAACCGCAACAGTCCCTAAGAGTCCTCCAAGAGCCAACGATCCAGTATCTCCCATAAAAATAGCTGCAGGTGGTGCATTAAACCATAAAAATCCAAGCCCTGCCCCAACAACAGCTCCCAATAAAACAGCCAATTCACCTGTTCCCGATACATAATGGATTTGGAGATAATCAGCAAAATTCATATTACCAGAAAGATAAGCAATCAGAGCAAAAGATAAGGCTGCAACCATCACAGGAACAATAGCAAGCCCATCGAGTCCATCCGTCAAATTAACCGCATTACCCGTCGCGACAATGACGAAAGCAGAAAAAGGAATAAAAAACCAGCCCAAATTGATAAGATAATCTTTCAAAAAAGGCAAAGCTAATCCAGATGAGCCAATTTGCAGAATGGCAAAAGCAGCAATCGCCGCAACACAAAATTCCAAGCTTAACCGTGCTTTCCCAGAAAATCCTTTGTCTGTTTGTTTTGTGACCTTAAGATAATCATCATAAAACCCAATTACCCCAAAAGAAAGCATAACCAATAGCGATACCCAAAAGTAAATATTCGATAAATTACCCCATAAAAATGCCGATACCACAATGCCGATTAAAATCATTAATCCACCCATTGTAGGTGTTCCAGCCTTTTTAAAATGTGTTTGAGGTCCATTAGCACGAATCGGTTGCCCCTTACCTTGCCGCAATTTAAGAGAAGCAATGATGCTAGGTCCAAACAAAAAGACGATAAGCCCCGAAGTAAGCATAGCTGCTATCGTGCGAAAAGTAATATAACGAAAAACATTTACACCCGGAAGCCAATCACTAAACGAAGAAAAAAACAGCATCATGGAACAAAAAAACCTCTTAAAACTATGAAGAAACTGCTTTATAGCGATCAAGCAATGCAGTCACAATATTTGATGAACAAAGGCTATTGGATGATTTAATCATAAGTAGGTCGCCAGGAGAAATTTCTGCTAAAAGAAGCGGTAAAATTTTCTCAATATTTTCAGCATAATGAACCTTAACACCAGCAGACAAATCACTGACTAAAGATTTCATCGCCTCACCAAATAGAAAAACCGGATTAGCACCGGAAAGACGTATTGGTTTTATTAAATCACGATGAAGCTTTTCACTATGCTCCCCTAACTCTAGCATATCCCCTAAAATAGCAATTCGCCGCCCCCCTTTTCCTACAGGTCCTGTAGCAAGAAGCTCAAGTGCAGCACGCATAGAAGCAGGATTTGCATTATAGCTTTCATCAATGAGATAAAATTCACCCCCATTTGATAAAGACAGTCGATAACGAACACCTCGCCCCTTTTGAGAAGAAAAATGGCGAAAAGAAAGAAAAACAGGCTCTAACTCAACCCCCATAGCATCACAAGCAGCAATAACCCCTAAACTATTTTGCACAATATGGCGTCCCGGAGCCCCAATTTGAACCTCCTTATCCCGCCCCCCAATACGCACAATCATAGAAGAACTATCGGTTAGAAGACGTATATCTCGCGCTTGATAATCAGCATCTTTAGTCCCACCAAAGCTTAAGATCTTCTTTACACCGCATTTCTTTGCTTTTTGAACGAGATAAGAAAAAAAATCACTATCCGCATTTAAAATGGCAATGCCTTCTTCATCCAATCCTTCAAAAATTTCAGCTTTTGCCTTTGCTATTTCTTCAAGATCTTTGAAAAATCCCATATGTCCTGCACAAATATGCGTAATGAGAGCAATATGCGGACAAACCAGTTTGACCAGAGGGCGAATTTCATCTCTATGATTCATGCCAATTTCAAAGATACCATAATCACTCTCCATAGGCATCCGCGCTAAAGTGAGTGGAACCCCCCAGCAATTGTTTAAAGAAGCGAGATTCGCATGAACATTCCCAGCCGTTGCAAGTGCTTGTTTCAAAGCTTCTTTTGTCGTCGTTTTTCCCACCGATCCTGTTATCGCGATAATCTTAGCTCTTGAACGTTTGCGTGCAGCTTGTGCAAGTTGTTCTAAGGCTTGCAAAACATCAGGAACGACAATGAGTGGAGCCAATATCTTTTTCATATCCCTCAAACGGTGTTCCGCAACGATAAGAACGCCTGCACCTCGTTCATAAGCTTGCGCAGCAAAATCATGACCATCAAGATGGTGCCCTTTAATGCAGAAAAAAACATCCCCTTCCGCAAGAGTACGACTATCAATGGAAACCCCAGAAAAAGTTTCTGGCAAGCTTCCCATTACAACACCATTAATTGCAGCAACAAGTGCTTGCTTATCCCATAAAGCTGTCATTTCTTTCGGTCCTCTAAAGCTTCTATCGCTTTCAGACGATCTGAAAAAGGATAAGTTGTCTGCCCTATAATTTGGCCATCCTCATGACCTTTTCCAGCAATGATGAGTGTATCACCAGCTTTCAAAAGCTCCACCGCGTAAGAAATAGCTTCACCACGATCTTCTATCTCTATTGCTGTTGGCACCGCCTGTAAAATATCTTTACGTATTTTTTCTGGCATTTCTGTTCGAGGATTATCATCTGTTACAATAACAATGTCCGCTTTATCCGCCGCAATTTTTCCCATCAAAGGTCTTTTTCCTTGATCACGATCTCCTCCACAACCAAAAACAACGATCAAGCGTCCTTGCGTAAAGGGACGAACAGAAAGCAAAACCTGCTCCAAAGCTTCTGGTTTATGAGCATAATCAATATAAACAAGCGCATTATTTTCTGTCTTTCCCACAAACTCTAACCGCCCAGGTGCCCCCTGCAAAGTTTCAAGCGCAGGAAAAACCTTACGAGGTGAAACGCCCGTTGCAATGGCTAACCCCGCTGCCATAAGCGCATTAGCTACCTGAAAATCTCCAGCTAAAGGCAAATCAAATGTATAAATATTGTTTTCCACACGACACTCAATACACTGTTTGGAGCGTTGATGTTCGACACGATTAATCGTGATAAATTGCCCCTTACGACCAATTGTCAAGACACGGCGGCGCGCTTGTGTAACAACATCAATAACCTTTTGTGAATAAACATCATCAGCAAAAATCAAAGCAGGAGCAGATACAGGCAAAAGTGTATCAAACAACCTCATTTTAGCCCGCAAATAATCCTCTACCCCCGTGTGATAATCCATGTGATCTCGCCCTAAATTAGTAAAGGCACCAGCCGTTAAACGGACTCCATCAAGTCGTCCTTGATCAAGCCCATGCGAAGAAGCTTCAAGAGCAGCATGCGTCACACCTTCATGAGAAATTTCACAAAGAAGACGGTGCAAGACGACCGGATCAGGTGTTGTGAGAGAACCATAAACATTCCGTTTAGGAGAAACAACACCAACCGTTCCTATACTCGCTGCACAAAATCCAACATGAGTCCAAATTTGCCGAAGAAAAGAGACAACAGATGTTTTACCACTTGTACCAGTCACAGCAACAACTGTTTCCGGCTGAGAACCGTAAAAACGTGCAGCTGCCAACGCTAAACTATGACGAACATTAGAAACACGTAAAATGGGAACAGATAAATCCTCAAGAACAGCATGACAGTCTGTAACGATTGCTCGTGCGCCACGCTTTATCGCGTCATCTATATAGTGTCTTCCATCACTTTTTTTCCCTTGAACAGCAACAAAAACATAGCCCGGCAAAACTTGCCGAGAATCCACACTTATTCCTGTTATTTCTATTGAAGAAAGGCTTTCATCTTCAACACATTCTGTAAAAACTGTTCCCAACAACATGATAACGCACCTTTATATTTATTTTACCGTTGTTTAACGAAACTTGAATTGCTCTTTTTACTTAAAAGAGGCTCATATTCTTTTTTAAAATCGGGTTTTACACCAAGAAAACTAGCTGTGCGACGAACAATATTAGCAAGCATTGGTCCAGCATTCATCGCCGCTGTTGCTGAACGCTGTCCCTCTGCAGGCTTTGGTTCATCGATAATTGTTAAAACAACATAAGCAGGATCATCAATAGGAAAAGCAGCAAGAAAACTATTGAAATTTTTTGTTTTAGAATATTTTCCATTTTCAACTTTCTCAGCTGTTCCTGTCTTACCACCTACACGATAACCTTCTACTTTTGCATTACGTCCAGACCCAATCTCACTATTTAATTGATAAAGGTAACGCATATTTTGACTTGTTTTAGCATGCAAAACCCGTTTTGCATGGTGCAAAGTTTGTTCTTTTGTCCGTTTTAAAAATGTCGGAGCAATTAACCAACCACCATTCATTAAAGCAGCAGCCCCAACAGCTGTTTGCAAGGGAGTTGTTGCCATACCATGCCCAAAAGCAATCGTCATAGATTGGATATCCTTCCAATGATGTGGTACAATAGGATGAGCAACTTCAGGCAACTCTGTTGCGAGTCGATCCAGTAGCCCAAGTTTTTGCAAAAAATCACGATGTTTATCAATTCCTATCGCCAATGCTTCTTTAGCAGAACCAATATTGGAAGAATAAACAAAAACCTCCCATAACGTTAAGGGACGATTTTTTCCGTGAAAATCATGAATAATATATCCACTACTTGCTTTTATGGGCTTTGAAGCATCAATAATACTGTTTAAATGAAAAATATTGGAATCAAGTGCCATGGCAGTCGTAAAACTTTTAATAATCGATCCCATTTCAAATGTTCCGGCCGTCATCCGATTGAGACGATCACTTTTTAAAGCTTCAATAGGATTTCCAGGATCAAAATCTGGTAGAGATGCCAACGCCAAAACTTCCCCCGTATGTATATTTAAAATAACAGCTCCTGCAGCAATTGCCTTATAACGCTTCATAGCCTGAATAAGTTCATCATGGACAATTGCCTGAAGTCGCACATCAATCGAAAGCTGAACTTGTTTTAATGATTCTTCCATGGCAAGACCAGCAGCACGCAGAGCACTCAAACCCGCATCATCAATATATTTTTCCATACCTGCAATGCCTTGATTATCAACATTCACCATGCCGAGAATATGGGAAGTTACAGGTCCATCGGGATAAAAACGACGAATTTCAGTCCGAAAACCAATTCCTGGAATACCAAGGGCCATAATTTGTGTCTTCTGCATTGGTGTTAACCCACGCTGTATCCAAGAAAAACCAGTTTTTCTTTTTAAGCGCTTATAGGTTTCCTGCCAATTAAGATCAGGCAAAACTGTTGAGAGCAATTCAATGGTTTCATCCACATCAATAATACGTCGTGGCTCAGCAAAAAGTGAATAAGTTTTAATATCTGTTGCCAATAAACGACCATTACGATCAACAATATCAGGCCGCGCCGTCAGTTGAAGAACTCCTGGCCCCTTTGCTTCTTCAATCTGTCCACCTTCCAACCCATAAGAAATAAGGCAAGCCCCCATGATGCCATATAAAACTAAAAAGCAGAACAACGAAAAAAGCAAACGTGGACGACTAGAATAGGGACGACGAACAGAAACATTATGATTATTCAACGAATTCTTAAAGTGCTTTTTCTTCTGTAAGAATAAAAAAGTCGACTTCATCACTGCACGCCTTTTTGGACAACACCATTCATCTGAGAATCCCGACGATTTGCCAAAATATCTTGATTATCTTCCAAGATATTTTGTTTAATCAATTCTTCAATTGGATCATGTACCCGTACCGGAATGTCTTTAAATTCTACGATTTGACGCGGCTGTATAACTTCTAATCCAAGTTCTTTTTGATAACGTTTCGCAAGTTTTTGCATGCGCGAAGGCTTGATCATCACAGCCCACTCAGCATGAAGCAAACTCACCGTATTTTTTGCTGCAGCAATTTCATGCTCAAGATGAAGAACTTCATTCATTCGTTTTTGAACATCATATTTTACCTTATAAGTAAGACCTGCCATACAAATCATAATCATCACTAAAATCATATCAAATGTACGAAAAACTGTCATTTCTTGCCGCCTTCAAAACTGGCAATCTCTGCTAAACTAAATAATTTCATATCTTCTGTAAGAGCCTCTGCTTCAGTCCGTACACCAATACGCAACCGCGCAGAACGTGAACGAGGATTTTTCTGTAACTCCTCTTTAGTTGCCGTGATCCCACCTCTAAACAAAGGAAAAAATGTTGCTGGAGCAGCCTTTATTTCTGGCAGATAGCGTGATCTCATACGTTCTCCAGAACGAGTCGAAAAAAATCTTTTGACCATACGATCTTCAAGAGAATGAAAACTGACAACCCCCAAACGGCCTCCAGCTTTTAAAACGCGTTCAGCAGCAAATAAACCACGCGCCAATTCACCAATTTCATCATTAACATAGATACGAAGAGCCTGAAATACACGTGTTGCAGGATGAATACGATCTCCCGGTTTACGTCCTATCAACGTTTCGATAGCATACGCCAAATCACCCGTACGCAAAAAAGGCTGAACAACACGACGCGTTTCAATCATCCGTGCAATTCGTCCCGCATAACGCTCTTCTCCTAATACCTTAAAAATACGTGCCAAATCTCTTGCTTTTAAATGATTGACAACATCGCTAGCTGTAAAACCAGTCTGAGCCATTCGCATGTCCAATGGCCCATCTTTTTGAAAAGAAAAACCTCTTTCTGCTTCATCAAGCTGCATTGAAGAGACACCAATATCCAAAATAACTGCATCCACCTTCTCTTCAACGACACGATCAAGCTGTGAAAACGCCATATGGACCAAACGAAGGCGTGGAAAAAATTCTTCAACAAGCGATTGTCCTGCACTGATAGCATGAGGATCACGATCAAGAGCAATCACCTGTGCCCCTGCCTTTAACAAAGCGCGCGTGTAACCACCAGCACCAAAGGTGCCATCAATCACTTTTGCTCCAACCAATGGCATAAGCCCAGCCAAAACTGGCTGTAACAACACTGGAATATGGCGTTCAGCTCTTTGATCCTGCTTTATCAAAATAATCCGTCTTGAAGTTATGCTGTCTTAAATCAACAGCTCTCTCATGGCAACTGATCTTAGAATAACCTGGCCTTCATCACATTAATCACAATGAACGAAAAAACTAAAGTTATCCTAAAACAGATCCTAACGCATTATACTTAAAGAAATGTTATAATTTTTTAAAACACTCTTTGCTCAAGTGTCCATTTCAAACACATAGACTCCATAAAAGACCATATATAATTGATCTTATAAAATATCGCGTATCATCATGAAATATCAGTCGGCCTATAAGCCGGGTTCTGTAGAGTAAAGCTTACACTTTACATGGCAACCATTCATCTGGGACGGATGTTACCATCCGCCTCGTGCAACCTACCCGAATGACTCGCCCGGAAATCGGCTGCAAATTAAATTTTGCACGTCATTTCTATTTGGTCTTGCTCCCGGTGGGGTTTACCTTGCCACATTCATTACTGAATGCGCGGTGGGCTCTTACTCCACCCTTTCACCCTTACCTATTAAAATAGGCGGTTTACTTTCTGTGGCACTTTCCCTAGGGTCACCCCCGCCGGGTGTTACCCGGCACCGTCTTTCCATGGAGCCCGGACTTTCCTCACCTGCCGCCTTTCAGCATTGGACAAGCGCGGCTGCCCAGCCGACTGACATACTGATTTATAAAACATTTTTTGCTCCGTGAAAATAGCATCTTAAAATATTTTATGACAAACCTCTCTCAACAGATGTTTTTATTTTAATGAAGCCAGATAAGTCTTTACTTTTGCGCAATATTTCGCTGAAATGGAATTCATTTTTTTTGCAGCATGACCTGCGTTATATTTAAGGATTGTACCACACGTACTTCCACCACTGAGTTTATAGGCCCGTGCCAAATAACGCATACCATATTCAAGATTGGTCGCAGGATCGTACAAATCCTGTACAGAACCACTAAAGCCCAACCCTCGTGCCGTAGAGGGTTTAATTTGCATCAAACCTATTTCGCCAGCAGCCCCCTTTATACCTGCCTTATAATTACTTTCAACTTTTACAACAGCATGTGCTAAATTAACCGGAATATTATACTTATTTGCAAATTTCTGAATAAGAAACTCATAAGGACGATTAGAAATCTGAGAAGCAACACTCCCTAAGCCTTCTTTTGCTTCTGCAACATTTAAAACACTATGAGCCCAACTTATATCAAATACAAAAAATACAGCACACGCTGTATTTAACAAAATTTTCAAAAATTGCATTTTCTTTCTCTCACTCAAAAATTCTCAAATTCTAACCGCAAATAATTTTCGAATGCATTGTACAAAAAAAGAAAGCAAAAGAACGGCTTGAAAAGGGAAATATTAAGACAATTTCAAGATAAAGTTCTGTATAAAAAGAAAAACTCTTTATACAAAAATTATAGACTTCTCTATATCATCAAATAAAAAAATTAAAAGCCTATAATTAAACTTATATCATATTAACTAAAATGATATATTCTATCAAGTTCTGCTATATCTATTGTATCAATCAATTTTTATATTACAAAATAGCACTTTAAAAAGATATGATATTTTTTTATATACGATGATTAAATTTTTTATTGATATCAATCCCACAAAGCAATAGAGACGAGATCATCTTTACCAAAGATCCTCGATATCGCAAAAGTTTCACAAAAATAAAACCCGTTATTGATGCTTCTTTCTAACCAATAAACACGCGCAGCATTCTTTATGGCCCCAATAAACCATTGACTAAAATCAACCCCTACCTCCATCACTGTGCATAAGGAGTCCATAGATATACAAAAACCATCATACGCTATTTACCAATTCAAAATATTGCAACAGACTTTTAGCTCTCAAGATATCTCAAAGAAGCTTTTTAATTCCTTTTTAAAAGAGTTTTTATCCACACAAGCCTCCCACTTGTGGTATACAAGAAACTGATTTTGATTTTTTCACCATGGATAAATTTAAAATGAGAGGATTTTATAATTCTTAAGATTCTCATTCAATATAAAATGATAAATTATCATTATAAAACAATATACTAAAAAAGTTATATCCGTTTTTTCCTACAACAAAGCTTAACAATTACTTGTGTCTATTTTTTTGAAAAATGTTAGAAAGCTCAATACCCCTAAAGCCTTTTTAAATAAAAATAGACCTCTCATCTTCATTCAAATATTTTTTCTTTGTCACAGACTATCATCTTATCAGCCTTACACCTCATTTTCAGAAATCATACAAGTGGATAAATATCCTAAAATCCGTAGAATAAAAAAGCTTAAATCCTTTAAAATTTTTTATTTTCTCATATCAAATAAAAAAATAACCGGCATATAAAATGCGGTTAACGTGTTTTATTATAGTCAATACTGCTTTTGTCATTGTAGCGGTTGATAATGCAATTAACTTGGACCAATACCCTTGATAGACTTTCTATCACTCCTGTAATGATTGCAACATTACCCTTATACTCCAATTGCTTACCTTTTGAGAGATAAATTTTGTTAATACCTTACAAATTGATTATCTCCTCGCACTTTTCAAGACTTCACGAAAAGCTCTTGCTCCTTAAAATAAAACCCAAAAGCGCGATTAAAAAAATAGCTAAAAATAAGCATTAGCAATGGAAGGACGAGAAATCGCTTTCGAGAGAGCCATAGCAACAGTTTCACCAGATTTTTGAGCCTGTTCACGACTCTGCCCACTTTTAGAAGCAAGCGCAATTACATCACGACGCAGCTGCGCAATAAACAACTCTTGCTGTTGAGGGGTCATTTTAGAAAGATGCTTGATGATATCTGGAAAAGATACGGATAATCTCTCTAATAACTCCTCCTCTGTTACATCAAGCTGCTGAGAAGACAAAGAAGAGTGACCGGGAAAAAACTGATAAACAACACCACTTTGAAAAGCAAAAAAGACAGCGCCAAAAATAAAAAACACAAATAAAATAAAAATAATACGATGCGAAAAAGATTCCATTATCTCTTACCTAAAGATCACAGAATACAAACATAGATTCCCTTTACGATTTCCCTTATAGCATTCAACAATGCCTCAATAAAGAAAAATCAAATTATTCAAAATAAATACGCTAACACTATCCGCCTAACAAGACATCCCCCTCTACATATTTACGTACTATAGGCGAAACAATAACAGATCTTACACTTCCCCCCTATAAAACCTTACACATCCCCTAAAACAATTATAAAAAGCCTGACTGAGGAAATCCTCAGTCAGGCCAGACAATCTAGGGGATCCACGCGGGGGGGGGGGAGGAGGTTCCCCGATTGTCCTCTTACATCAACCACTAAGATAGCCGATGCAATATTCTTGCTATGGAATAAAATTCTTTAAACAACAAGAAATTCTTATCATCTTCTACGCAAAAAAACATAAAAGAATTATAAATTATTTAAAAATGTTTAAATTTAGGCAAAAAAAGTTCAAAATGACCCAATTTGAAGCAATTTTATTTCAAGAAGCATCAATTAGAATCTACGATCATTATAACTTTTAAATAGTTTCTTTCATAACTCTGATGATCATATTAAAAAACAGTAATTTCTACGTATCCACCCTATAAAAATTAAACTATGTAAAAGTAGAATCGCTTTTCCAACAGCAATCACCACAAAAAGAAAAACGTAGATTTTTAAAATCTTACACAAATAACCGTAAAAAATGGAAAACATCTTCTTGCAAGAAAGCTATGAATTATTCATATAAAACAATAAATTAGAGAAATAAAATCTTATCTATATTTATAAAAAATTTCTGTAAATGATCATTAAAATATTGTTACATCCTTCATGTAACAATCAATGAGGAACTTAAACAGCTTAATCTTATGAGAAAATGAGAACTCTGAAGGTATTTGTTTCGAATCACGCCCCATCGTCATTCCAAGTAACGATAAACCATTTTACAATAACCAACAGTCTCTAACTCATTTTAACATAACAAACCGAAATCAACGCAGACATTTTCTCTTAATCTCTATCATTTAAATGATCCCGTAAAGTAATACACACAGTAGTTTCTATGCTCAAAAATTTTTATAGTCTGTTCTTCTAACGTAAACAATTCATTGATTTACAATCATAACTCATCATTTTACAATTTACATGAGAGATCTCAAGAACGTAAGGTTCCCTTATTTTCAATCTTCGTCTATTGAATTAATGAATAGCCATACTATCGCACATCACAAACAAGAAGAAGCATATGGATAAAAAACATAAAACGATGATGCCTGCTTACAACTTTTACTTAAACTAAAGACGATGGTGCCCTATCAATTTTACGCTATACCCACGGACTGCGTCATAAGATGAGCGGCAAACATAAAAAGAAAGAAAATACTTTTGGCAAAAACAATGGACTTATTTAATAACCTTCATAACTTCTCATGATAAATGAGATACGAAACTTTAGTGTAATATCACGCTTTTTTTCCTACTTTCAGCCACAAACTATCCCTAGATCATCGCAGATCTTATTTTATGAATATAATGCATTGTCTTACCCTTTTACTTTTTCGTCTTTTTAGAGCATCTTTTTGCACCCCTCACTAAAAGTTCCAAGGTACTCCTTATCTAAAAACCTGTTTTAAAGAGACATTTTAAGATCTATTGGGCACCACCATCTTTGACATTTATAAAGGTATGAGCCTTCACTATATTATATTGTGCGGCATTATATCATATTGCAGCCGCTCTCACATTTAGAAAATGTATGAAAGATGTATTTTCTTTTACAAACGGTATCATTAAGATAAATACCTTCTTTTGTAGCAGACAAACAGACTCTTTCGGATTCTGAAACAGGAAATTTGAAATGAGACAACATTCCTGTATTCAAACCTCTTATTGAGTTTAAAAAAATCAATGATCTTTTAAAATCAATATATTGGCTAATAAAATATAATATCAGGACACCTTAAATAATGATCCTCATAGGCTTAACTCTATAGAAGGTGTTTCATTATACAGCCTACACGCCGCTATAAAACACCAATACTCCCATATAAAAACATAATACAAATGTAAAAAACAATAGCTTATCAATGATTGAATAAAGTTTTATCTCTACGCTATTCCTTGAGAAAAATCAGAGAATAAAGTGCGTTAACAAACGCGATTTATGCAAAATCTACTTGTTTATCTTTGATATCGTCAACTAATAAACGCGGATCACGAGCAAGCCAAAGTGTAACCATGCCCTCCTTACTATTTTCATTTTGTATAGGAGTAAGACAAACTGTTTGCTCTAGCATAAGTCCGGCATTTTTTAGCCACTTTTCTATTTGTAAAGTCGAAAATCCAAGACGCATATATGCTTGATCAAAATGTGAAGAATCAGCTTTATGATAACCCAAATCCACAATCAATAAACGCCCATAGGGACGCAAAACACTTGATATCTCATGAAGAAACATTTCAGGATTTTCAAAAGAATGTAAAACCCAATGAAGAATAACTAAATCAAAAGTTGTATCTCCAACAGACAAGTGAAAAACATCGCTATCAAGCACAACTTCAACCGCATGCGTATAAAGATTAGAAAACAATTTTAAGATAGAGTCTCCACCTCTTCCAATATTCAGCATCATCTGAAATGGTTTATCGCCAATGATTTCAAGTAAAGAGTTTTCTACACCATGATCTGCCATATAGGATGACCGTAATACATCCCGTTGCAACGCATTTTGTAAGAAATGCTTCTTCCTCCTTTTTTGACGCTGCTTTTTAACATCCTTCAAACGTTCTAAATCATGCGCTAACAACACATCATTCTTTGGTAAAGACGAAAGAATACCCATCACAATGTCTTTACCCCCAAAATCATGACAAAGCTTAAAATAAAGGCTATCCCCCTTCTGATAACGCTCAATCAATCGTGCTTCGTACAATAAACGTAAATATCGTGATATACATGCTTGCGACTGATCAAGAATAAAAATAAAATCAGGGATTGTTAAATCTTCATGACGCAAGAGCGTAAGAACACGTAAATGGCTTACTTCTGCAACCGCTTTCAGCAGCTCAATTATTGCATCTAAACTTGTACTTTTTTTCATAATTATCCCCTAAACATTCCTATAAACATTTGTTTATAGGAAAAAAAGTCAAGCATACAACGCATATTCTCATCTATTTTGTGCTCTCTATTTTATCATACTATGAAAAAAATAGGCTCATGTAAAAAACGAACAGATCTTATCCATCTGTTTCTCGTTATAATGATAATACATTGATTTATAATAATAATTCATTCATTTTAACTTGAATAAAAAACCGGAATACCATAAATTTTTCTCATTTCAAATCTATTTATGATAAATCAATCCAAATCATTCTCTTACAGCACATAAACGGAGGGAACATATAGATAAAAATACCTTTTATGCCCACCTCAAAACAAGAACTGCATACCATTGAGAAAAAATAAATAATATGATAGTGTCAGCTTGCATCTTTATTAAGTAAAGACGATAATGCTCAATGACCAGAGCATTTGTAGAAGTAATACTATACTCTTCATCTCCTCCTTTTCATTGCAATTTTACAAGCAATAACCGGTTATATATCATGAGTAGAATAACCCTATTTAGGTCATAATTTCATAAGATGTCTCTTACTTTTTTCAATGAATAAAAACTTCCACAGAGCACACACACACTTTATTTATGAAATAACAAACACAATAAAATACACTATTATTCCAACAAAGTTGCGATAAGATAAAAATTCTAGCGTGTAAGAGGTTTATAATTTGCATGCTTAGGATTAAGAGATTCCGCCCCAAGACGACGAACTTTATCAGCCTCATATTCAGCAAAATTACCTTCAAACCATTCTACATGACCATCACCTTCAAAGGCTAAAATATGTGTTGCCAATCGATCAAGAAACATACGATCATGCGATATGATAACTGCACAACCAGCGAAATTTTCCAATGCATCTTCCAATGCACCCAATGTTTCAGTGTCAAGATCATTTGTCGGTTCATCAAGAAGAAGCACATTCCCCCCCTCTTTTAGAAGTTTCGCCAAATGTACGCGATTGCGCTGCCCTCCTGATAAATTTGCCACCTTCTGCTGCTGATCTGCCCCCTTGAAATTAAAAGCCCCGCAATAAGCGCGGCTATTCATCTCATATTTGCCTAATTTAATAATGTCATTTCCACCAGAAATTTCCTCCCAAACAGTTTTATCCCCCACCAAGGAATCGCGACTCTGATCCACATAACTCATGTGAACTGTTTCACCGATACGTATCTGACCTGAATCGGGATTTTCCTGTCCCGTTAACATTTTAAACAAGGTCGACTTTCCCATACCATTGGCACCGATAACGCCGACAATGCCGCCAGCAGGAAGTTTAAAAGAAAGAGAATCAATCAATACACGTTCACCATAAGCTTTAGAGAGATTATCAACCTCAATAACAACTTGTCCTAACCTTTCTCCAATAGGAATAATGATTTGCGCCTCTCCAGGACGGCGCTCACGTGCTGCTTGAACCAACTCATCATAAGCCTTAATCCGAGCTTTTGACTTTGCTTGTCGCCCTTTTGGACTAGAAGCGATCCATTCTTGCTCACGTGATAAAGCACGTTGACGCGCTGCCTCTTCACGGCCTTCCTGAGCCAAACGCTTGGCTTTAGCCCCCAAATAAGCAGAATAGTTCCCCTCATAAGGAATACCTCTACCGCGATCTAATTCTAAAATCCAACCCGTTACATTGTCGAGAAAATAACGATCATGGGTTATCAAAAGCACAGCCCCAGGATATTCACGTAGATGCCTCTCAAGCCAAGCCGTCGTTTCAGCATCTAAATGGTTTGTCGGTTCATCCAAAAGTAATAAATCAGGTTTTGACAAAAGTAATTTACAAAGCGCAACACGCCGCTTCTCACCACCAGAAAGCTTTGTGACATCCCCATTGGCTGGCGGACATCCAAGAGCAGCCATAGCCATTTCCACTTGACTTTCTAAATCCCAAAGATTCTGACTATCAATAATATCCTGAAGCTGTGCACTTTCATCAGCCGTTTCTTCGCTATAATTCATCATCAATTCGTTATAACGCTCAAGAATTGCCTGTTTATCTGCAACACCTTCCATCACATTGCCGCGCACATCTTTGCTTGCATCAAGCAAAGGCTCTTGTGGTAGATAGCCACAGCGCGCTCCTTCACAAAGCCATGCTTCCCCTGTATATTCCTTATCTAGCCCAGCCATAATACGTAAAATCGTTGATTTACCAGCACCATTTGGCCCTAAAATACCGATCTTCGCATCTGGATAGAAAGACAAATGAATATTTTCTAAGATTTTTTTATTGCCGTAAGACTTGTTGAGCCCAGCCATATGATAGATAAATTGACGTGCCATAAATTTCTCTTTATATTGTGCGATATTAAAGATTAGGGTTTGAAAAAATTGCTTTCGCTTTTTGAAACTGTACAGTAAATAGTGCTTACACCGTATCAAAAGCTTTTCGCTTTATATTGGTACATTTTTTCTAATCTCACAAGCCCCAGTATGGTTCTGAATGCAAAAAAACATCGCCTCAAAAAGCAAAAAGCAAATCTTTTTAGCTGTCCCTGAAACATGTTATCAAACATTGCCCATCTTTTCCATACCAGATATAACCTTGTATTTTTATCGTATTAAACCAACTTATCAATGTGATAGGATACCAGAAAGAAAAGCAATTCTCTACGCGCCTTCTTTTTTTGCCTTATGGGCTTTATATTACGCCGTAAAAAATCCTTCCCTTTTTTCATCGATTTTTTGTTACGGAAAACAATGGACTTCACCCCTTTCCTTGATGTGGCTTAAATTACGTTTACAAAATGACTGCCGCCTTATGGGATCTGACGTCCCAAGCCCAATGATCATGAAGGCATTGCATCAACACGTAGCAACAAATGATTACAGTGCACTCCCCATTGGTACGTGGTTACAATTCGTAAAAAACTATAAAACAAATTGTAAAAACTTATCCATTCCCCTCTTTTGGCTTGATAACTGTAAAAATAGTATCAATATTCAGCAACTCATTTCAAAACTTCAAGGCGAAATATAGCTTTTTAAAAATACGATAAAAGCGCGTCTCCTATAAGGAATATATTTATGGAAAAAAAAGCCTTAATCGTCATTGATGTTCAAAATGACTTCTTACTTGGTGGAGCACTTGCAGTACCACAAGGTGATACTATTTTACCCGCCATCAATAATCTCATAAATCATTTTGATCACGTTATCTTAACCCAAGACTGGCATCCCAAAAACCATTGCAGCTTTGCTTCCTGCTATCCTGAAAAAAAAACCTATGATACAGTCACTCTTGACTATGGTCCTCAAATACTTTGGCCTGATCATTGTATACAAGGAACACAAGGAGCAGAGTTTCATACATCTCTTAGAGTGGAAAAGGCACAACTTATCCTTAGAAAAGGCTATAATCCAAAAATGGATAGTTATTCTGCCTTTCTTGAAAATGATCAAAAAACACCAACAGGTTTACATGTTTATCTCAAAGAACATGGTTTTACCAAGCTCATTATGTGCGGCTTAGCAACTGATTTTTGTGTCGGATTCTCTGCTCTTCACGCCATACAATACGGTTTTAAAGTCAGTGTTTCATTAAATGCTTGTGCTGGTATTGATGTAAACGGATCACTAAACACTATGCTTAAAACTATGAACGAAGCAGGTATAGAACTGTTAATGCTCTCCTAAAATATTCTTTTCTCATCTACCATTATAACATTCTGATTTATAATGAATAAATTTTTTTACCTATTTAAGAAAGGAACCCAAATATCGTAAAATTCTCTCATTTCACCCCTATTTCAATACCATTCTCTTAAAACATCATAAATAGGATTGATGTATGAATAAAAATCTTGCAAAAAAAACAGCCAAAATGCTTCTTATGAATCATTAAATGCAAAAGCAGTTATGGTACTAAAAGCTGGTAAAAAGTATAGCGTAAACTTGCACCTTATATTGAAGTCAAAAAGCCTCTATACGTCAAAAGTTATCCAAAAGATTATACATTATTTACCTCATGGAGGAAAATCGCGCAAGAGTGTCAACTTTAAAACAAAAACATCAATAAGCAATAACATGGCATTTTTTGCATAAAAAGCCTCTCTCTATTCAAAGACATGCGATAAACAAAAGCGTGATGAAAACACGAATTTTTCATTACTTAGACACGCCCTGTTTATCCAATTGACAACGCTTAAAACGAATCGAAGAATACAATGCTATTCCAATAATACAGACTCCCACAAGTCCTGTTAAAACTTCAGGAACCGATATAATCGTTTGCAGATACATAATCACTGCAAGAACTAGAATTGCATAAAAAGCACCATGCTCTAAATAACGATAATGCAATAATGTTCCTGATTCAACCAACATAATTGTCATAGAACGAACGTAAAATGCTCCGATACCAAGACCTATCGCAATAATAAAAAGGTTGTGTGAAAAGGCAAAAGCACCAACCACGCCATCGAAAGAAAAACTAGCATCAAGAACTTCTAAATAAAGAAACGCCCCTACTCCCCCGTGAGCTACTGTTGTTAAAGTCTTTTGAGGAGTATCCAAGAGATGACCGACAACTTCAACACCGATAAAGGTCAAAAGTCCATAAAGTGCTGCCAATAAAAAAGTTATTTTATTTTCTGCGTCAATCTGACCTGAAACAAATAAGATCAAAATCAAAACAATTGCAATATCAATTCCAACAAGCGCCCCAAACTTTTGAGCAGGTCTCTCTATAACATTAAGCCAATGCACTTCTTTTTTAGAATCAAAAAAATATTTTAAGCCAACCATCATAAGGAAAGTTCCTCCAAAAGCGGCAATCCCCATATGTGCATCGATTAAAACTTCGGCATATCGATGTGGTTCCCATATCGCTAATTTGACTGCCGCAATGGGATTAATCCCAACAGCAACGACAACCACCAATAACGGAAAAACAATCCGCATCCCAAATACAGCTATCAAAATGCCCCATATAAGAAAACGGCGACGCCATAACGGATCCATTCTACCAAGAATACGCGCATTGATAATAGAATTATCAAAAGATAAAGAAATTTCCAAAATCCCTAAAACACAGCAAATAAAAAAATATTTAAGAAAACCAGTAATGCTTCCCGTTTCGAACCAACCAATAGCCCCTCCTAAAAAAATACCAATAATCGTGAAAAAAAAAGCACACCCAAAATAGCGTAATAGGGCCATGATCATTCCTCAAAGTTTATTTTCTAATTCAACTACAGCACACACAGTATAAATCCAAAGCTTGCATCTCTTTAAAGTTGCATCTATTAATGCAGGGGTGTATAGAATATATATGGTAAGGTTACATGAAAATTCTCTCAAAAAAAAAGCAAGAGACAAATGTAGCAACAAGGAATTTTGTTTTGAAGTAAATATCAATTGTCAATACAATAAATGAAAGATTGCTTTCTATCTACGAAAATAAAAAAATAACAAGAAATTAAAGCTATAATATTGACATTATATCATAGAATATTAATACATAGTGTGCTTTTATTATTTAATGATTTATACCATGATGATTTACCGAGGGAGATAATTCGTGGCACGTCCTGAAACTGAATCAAAAACCATATTTGGAAAACGTTTACGTTATGTACGTCTTGCTTTAGGCGATCCATCACGTGAAACCTTAGCTAAAAGTTTTAGCATGACAAAAAATTCCATTGCTTTTTATGAGCGTGGAGAGAGAGAACCCAATCTTAGTGTCTTACAAACATACCGCACGTTATATGGTGTCAATATTAATTGGCTTTTAACTGGACAAGGAAAAATGTTTGACACCGAATATACAAAAGGTGATTTTGACTGGAATTATTTTATTAAAAAAATCGAGGGACTGGAAGAAACACTTTCCGATAGTGATCGTAACGAAAAACTAAATCAAGAAAAAATCGACAGTTCTTATGAAAAATTGCAGCAATATTTGTCAAGACAAGGTTTATCAAATGGTTTTAACCCTAAAACTACAACCTCTCTTATTGATATGAAAGCTAAAATGGCCAATTCTTATACCCTTAGCTTATTCATTGATTTACTCATTCGAAGCGTATCCCAAAAAGAGGTTATAGCTAATCAATAAACGTCTATTTAAAAAGAAAAACAAGAAATGATTAAACTCTACCAGTATGGAGAAAAGTGTTTTTTACTTTATCCGTGCTGGTGAAATTTTATATAATTTATAAACTTTGTTTCTATAACGACAGAAAAAATATTTGCGTTGTAAATAAAAGTATAGTGTCATTAAATTAAAAAAAATAATTTTATAGTATAAAATTCTCATTCATATCTTATTGACAATAATTTTTTTCTTGTTAAAAGAATAATAGCTCTCATAGAAATTATTTTTTAAGGTCAGAAAATTTAAGGGGCATATATTGACGACTTCCTAGAGAGACATAGATTAATGTTTACAAGCGGATTAGTTAAATATTTATCCTGAAAATTATCAGCTATTTTATGAGGTGGGAAGCATGTATTTTGAGGTGTTTCAAGGAGTTCACAATCAATGGTACTGGCGTTTAATCTCAGGAGATGCACAAAAAATTGCTTTTTCTAGTAAAGGTTACCCAACAAAACAAGATATCCTAATCAATATTGAGCAAATAAAAGAAATTACACATAAGGCTCTTATTAGAGAACTACAGTCCTAACGTTCTTTACCATTAAAACAAGCGTTTATTTTGTATAATGGTATGGTAGTTACTTTTGTGACAAATGAAAAGTGATGGATTTCCCCTCAATGAGAGAAAGTTCTTGTGTTATTTCTAACACTCACAAATAACAGTCATATTCTTACAGATTATATGTTTATTTTTAATCATACTCAAATCTCTATAGCCTTTATCAAAAAGAAAATCTCTTAAGTTTTGTATTTTTCATAAAAAATAAACAAACATGAAGAGAAGATAAATCATCAATGATGAAATATATTTACTCTCCAAGATATTAATATCTTTTACGTTCATATTCCTCTTCTGTATCTGATAACCATAACTGACTTACCGATTTCATCTTCATAAAAAGCAAATATCTCTTTCTTTCTATTATCATGCAATTTTTTATACCTATTAGCTGAAACTATCGTGGCATTTATACCTTACATCTAAAAGGAACGCGCAAAATTGTTTCCAGCAATAATATAAAATTTCTGGATTGTATAAACACGCTTTTTAATAACCAGCCTACCTATAAACTAGTTTATCATCATAAATTCTTATTTTATGATCAACGACGCTCTGTCTTATAAAATTAAATGTTGTCATAAAATCAGAGTAAACCTGAATATCTCTTCCAATACAATCTCTCCATCAGCACCATAATTGGCTTCATTAAAGTTTATCTCTCTCGTCATTCCAATATTCCTAACACATTTCCAAACCCTTTAATGCAAAATATGAATACAATCACTCTTTATCATCTTCAGATTTAAGCATTTTTTTATATTTCTTTTCATTTTTTTCATATTGCTTAATTTGTTTTTTCAGTTTTTCAATTGCTTGGTCACGTCTTTTAATCACCATACTTTGCTCTCTAATAGCCCTATCTCGTTCTTCAGTCATCTTCATAGAATCTCTTAAAAACTCATGCTTTATTCTTCTAGATTCCTCTTTTAAAATTTTCACTTGACTGCGATAATATAAAGAAAACCGAAATATAACCCCGCTGCATAACAAAACAACAACCATTGCTCCCAATAAAATTTCGTTTACACTCATTTGGATCTCCCTTAATTGTCGCTCAAGTGATCATCTTGATCAATTTGTTTCATCCTCAATCAAAAAAAGAATGCAATAAACCGCATGTTCCAAGTGTGAACAGTCACTCTCGGCGTTCTTATTTTCTCCATTAAAGCATTGATAAATGACGCAAAAAAATCTCTGAAAGCGGCTAAATCTACACTCACACCAATTATTTGCGACACATTTATTGACACAAAATACAAAAAATAAGGAACGTCAAATAAAACTAACGACGCAATCCAATCATACAAGCCTTGCCCAAATCGTTCCTATCTTCCTTTTTTACGCCATGTGGAATGCGGCTATATATGAAAGTTTTTCATTATTACAAAAATCTTCAGTGTCACAAAGCACAGCATTTCTGTAAAATTTTGCCTTCCCACAAATCTTTACATCACCACAAACTAAAGCATCATTATAAACTCGAGCCTTTCTACAATCACGAGTATCACCACAAAGTTCAATACATTGAGCATTCAAAACTTGATCAAAAAAGACCGCATTAGCATAAACATATGCATCTCCACTCATATTTAAATAACGATAAAGTTCTTATTTTTCATAAACATGCGAACTCGTACGAACGACTAAACAACCATATGTTAATGCATTGTTATAAATAACAATATCATTATAAACACAGACTTCATTATAAACCGCAGCATCATAAAAACACATTCACCCCCATAAGGGCATTGATCGAATGTGCAATTCTACCAAACAACCACCTTTGTGGATCAGATTACCTTCCTGTTTAATAAAATATCCAAGATCACTTTTTTAATATTTCCCATTTTTTTACGCATATATACGATATACCATCTGATAGTGATCTAATTTATTACAATAAAGAAGAAATCAGTATTCTTTGTCTATGCAATTTACATTTTTTCTACAGCCATTATCCTATCTCTTAAGGCTCTAAAGCTTTGTTATATTCACACACTACCTCAACGCAGAATTTTTTTTACAAATTCTGATGTTGGGGTATATCTTGATTTATAATGCTGCTACGTATACTATCATAGTGAAATCTCATAAACATACGAGTGTGTATCGCCCTTTCTGGTATACACATTTACTTTTTCACAACCGTGGAACTAAGCAACCATTTTTATTGATTCGAATCTGAAAGTGTATGGGGACATTTTGTTATTAGTTAAAAACAACTCTATATGCTTCCTTAGCGAAGAGCTACACATGGATATTTTCACGCTCCTTGTATCATATATTCTGGATTCGCAACGCAATATTAACGCTATAGCGTAAATATGTAAAGGTCTAAAAATGACAAAGACTGAAAAAGATTGGTTCCAACGCTTAGTTGAATTGATAAAAAGTGACGGACGAACAATGATTGAAATAAGCAGAGCTGCAGGCTGTGGACAAAATTACGTCCAACAAATGATAAATGGAGGCAAGAGGCCTTCTGTAGATAAACTCATGGCTATTTTGAATACACTGGGAAATGCTAGTGCCATATATGTAATAACTGGTTTCAACATTTCCGATGAAGATTTAAAACTCATAACTTTGATTTCGTCTGGAGATAAAAAGAAGATTGAAGCCTTAAATGTTCTGTTGAATGAGCAGAATCTGTAGAATTTTCTACTTTATCCAATATCGCTTGCTTTTGAGACGTCGATAAAGACTCCCATTTCACAATAATATCAGATAAAGTTGTTTCAAATTTTTTATCATTCTTCATAGTCATACTCCATGTAGTCACACTATATAACGCTAAAGCGTTTAAAATATATCTCATACCTTAGAAAAAAATATTTGCAATAGGCAGTATGGAAGCAATTGTGTACAAACTTATTTTACAAAATCAGATGAAGTTCTATTAGTCATGTACCATGGTGAAACAGAAAGCATCACACGATCCAGACCTTCTTATGAAAATTGGTATAATCTATCAAAAACGCGAATAATGTTACGCAGATCTTGCGATTCGGACCAATAAAAACTAATGTGAAAATATCCCTGAAGACACTCCTGAACTCTATATAAGAGAACACGAAAGAGCTTTTTTGAAAAAAATACATCACAATTTATTCTACATAGCACTATCTATGTTTTTTTAACAATATTGCAAAGCAAGAATATAACAATGTTATAGGAATAAATTCTTATAAACAGAGCCTCACTACCTAAAACTCTGTAACACATTTACAGGTAACCTCCCCTCTAAACGCACCTTGTAAATACTAATATAAGTCTCTATCATAAGCAAAAATGATACTATTAAAAAATAAAACGAATCACCACGCACAATCTTTTTACGTAAATTTGATACAGATTTACAACAAGAGAGAAATTCCCTTATGCAAATGAAGAATTATATTTTCAAAGTATGACTTTGAAGAAGAAGTATACTTTTCCCAAAAAACACTCTCCCTGCCAATAATTTTTCATAAGAGAAGAAACTCATAACAAAGATCAAACTCTCCTCACAATCAATACAAGGAAGATTTTAGCAATACAAAAAAGAGCTAGGTTTATCAAAATACGATCAATCCCCGATGAGAATAAAATCAAAAAAGACCTTTGGTTCTTCAATAACAATTCGAATTACATGCTATACTTTGAGCATTAAACAGAAAATACACAAAGTCCAAAATGGTATTTTAATGAATTTTCCAATATCATAGAAAACATTTCTTACAGAATAATAAAATGCTTATTACAATAGAATCTGGATGATGCAAAGCAATAGAAACAATCACTCAATTGATTTTTCAAAGAATAATTAATAAAATTCTTTCAGAGAACACGCCACCGTCACTATGAACAATATTTCTCAAAATATCAAATAGAATTCCTTTCTTGTGAAAAAGAAAATATCAACAAATGTTATCATCGTTGCCCCCATGATACATATGAATGCCCATAGATCACATTCTCTTATACACTAACCTTTCATCACGATGATGCTATTCGAACGTCTAAAAGACATTAACATCACTTAGAAAAAAGCAAATTTACACTAAATTTTTTTTGAGCCATTTGTTCTGAACAGGTACAATCTTTAAAATTGCTTTTATTGAGGTCTATTTATTTGCAGAACAAGTATAAATAAACTTATCCAATGAAGCTTTTAGCCTTCTATTTTATGAAGAACACCATACAGAAAAATTATAAAACAGTATATGAATTAAAAAAGTAAATAGGACACATATCAGTTAATCCAAATGCTAAAAGGTTGCAAGTGAGAGAACTTCTTTGATGAAACTAAGAAAACATACCATCATATTAAAGCGACTGAGAGAAAAAACTGCAACAAACAACGACTAAAAGATTCTAAAAAAACAGGAAAATAAATAAAAAACGAAAAAGGTAGAATCTCAAAACTTTTAAGCGATCTATTTTTCTATTGGACATTTCCCTATTGGTGGGCCCGGAGGGACTCGAACCCCCAACCAAGCGGTTATGAGCCGCTGGCTCTAACCAATTGAGCTACAGGCCCTACATAGGTTGTTTCTCTCTAAACTAAAATGCCCTATGATACAAGAGCTGACAAAGATTATAACCCATCTTTTTCTCTTTTTTTCTCTTTTCTATTGGTTTTTTTTCCAGTGCTCTAATTTCTTTACAAAAACTCTCAAAAATGAGAAAGTAATAAACTGATAAATATTAAAGGAATAGATATGATAAAAAAGAAAATTCAACCACTGAAGGGGTCTCTGGTTAAAACAGCTATATTAGCATTCACACTCTTAACCACTTCATTGACTGTGCATGCTGAAGCAAACAAAATAAAAAATGCAACAATCACAGTGACTGCAACCGGAGAAAGTCAAGCAGCACCGGATATGGCCATTATTAATCTAGCCGTTGTTACCTATGACAAAACTGCCCAAAAGGCATTAGCTTCTAATAATCAATCCATCAATGATATTATAAAAGCTTTTAAAAACAATGGTATCCAAGCAAATGATTTGCAAACATCAGGCTTATCCATTTATCAGTCGACCTCTGATAACCACCACGAAAAAAAGAATAATGAAAAACTCTATCATGTTTCAAATTCTTTAACCGTGCGCATTCGTGATCTTACCAATGCTGGTAAAATCTTTGATCAAGCGATGACACTAGGTGTTAATTCAGTTAACGGCATTACTTTTACCAACGCAGATACAAAGCCATTTTATCAAGAAGCACGTAAAAAAGCCATTACTGAAGCCATTGAAAAAGCGCAAACGATAGCACAAGCTGCCGATTTAAAATTAGGAAAAATTATTGAAATCAATGAAAAGGATGATTACTACCATCCAGCACCACGTCTCATGAGTAGAGCAGCAGATGCAAGCTACGCAAATACAAATTTTGCAGGTGGTGAATTAAATTATAATGTGAGTGTCACTGTAGTCTTTGCGATCGATTAAGTCACCAACTGTTGTATAAAAAATCACATTACTGGCCTTCACGTAGAAGACCAGTAATGTGATAAAGATAATCTTCCTCAGATAATAATTCGTCTTCGTAAATCTCTATCTGTTCGCGTGCAGAAATACGCGCGATATGTACCGTCTGACAATCTCCTGATACCAATGGATGCCACCAATGAAGATCTTTTCCCTCGTAAATTAATCTATAAGCACAACTTTCTGGAAGCCAACAGGCTGTTTTAACTGTTGTAATGTCTAGCGATATACAATCTGGTACAATTGATTTACGATGAGCATAATCTCGACACCTGCAGGTTTCCCCATCTAAAAGACGACAAGCAATACTGGTTGCATAAAGGTCACCCGTATCGTCGTCCTCAACTTTATGGAGACAACAACGGCCACAGCCATCACAAAGGCTCTCCCACTCAGAAATGGAAATCTCTTCTAATTTTTTTACTTTCCAAAAGGGAAGTTCTTCACTCATAAACTCAGACACACCTTTTTAAATTAAGACGATCTATAAAAAATGAAACATTTAATTTCTATAATTTCATCTATTTTTGTCTCTTAAAAAGATTAAACTCAATGTATAGTTTAAACCATGTTCTTAAAATCCATCTGAATAAAAAGAGAATATTCAAAAAATAGCGTATATAAATGAACGTAACCTATTAAAACATCTTTTTGTAAACTTAACGAAGAATAAAATGCGTCACCTAAAATGATAGAAAAATTCCGCAAAGAATATACATTTTCATCAAAAAGTCCGTATGTTGCAATATAAGTTTATTCCTAATAGATCTCATTTCTTAAAAAACGAGCCGTGCTATACGCAAGGTAATGTTTTATCGTTCATTTTTTGAAAGCCCCCCTACTCTTTACTCCATAACCACCCTTTGCCCTATATCTATTGAGATAGTATAAAGCCCCAAAGATAAGAAAAACATTAAACATCGTAAACTTTCTAGATTATTCAAATTCTTCCTATGTTTTTCTCAAAAAAGTATCCAAGTACAACATAAAGCACCTCCCCCCCTTCATTAAGAAGAAGAAGAAGGAAGCTATTAAAATGCACACGAATTCCTTTATTTAAGAATCGAGAAAACTGCGCAATTTTCGTGAACGGCTAGGATGTTTTAATTTACGAAGTGCCTTTGCTTCGATCTGACGAATACGCTCTCTTGTAACTGAAAATTGTTGTCCTACTTCTTCCAACGTGTGATCTGTATTCATCCCTATTCCAAAACGCATACGCAAAACACGCTCTTCCCGCGGTGTTAATGAAGCAAGAACGCGTGTTGTCGTATCTCGCAGATTAGCTTGGATAGCAGCATCAATTGGTAATAACGCATTCCTATCCTCAATAAAATCACCCAAATGGGAATCATCTTCATCACCAACAGGCGTTTCGAGTGAAATAGGCTCTTTTGCAATTTTAAGAACTTTTCGTACTTTTTCTAACGGCATAGAAAGCTTGCTAGACAATTCTTCTGGTGTTGGTTCTCGTCCAATTTCATGGAGAATCTGACGCGAGGTACGAACGATTTTATTAATTGTTTCAATCATATGAACAGGGATACGAATTGTACGTGCCTGATCAGCAATTGAACGTGTAATAGCCTGACGAATCCACCATGTCGCATAAGTTGAAAACTTGTAACCGCGCCGATATTCAAACTTATCCACAGCCTTCATCAAACCGATATTGCCCTCTTGAATAAGATCAAGAAACTGCAAACCACGATTGGTGTATTTTTTTGCAATTGAAATGACAAGACGCAAATTAGATTCTACCATCTCTTTTTTCGCAATTGTTGATTCGCGTTCACCTTTCTGCACCTGCATAACAATCCGACGAAATTCACCAATCGAAATAGCCGTTTCTTGCGCAAGATTTTGTATCTCACTTCGCAGTTTATGGATTTCTTTTGCTTCACGCACCGAAAACTCTTTCCAACCAGGTGTAGGCAAAGCAGCAATATAATTCATCCAATCCGCGTCCAATTCACGCCCTTGGTATTCTTTTAAAAAATCCTCATGGCCAATGCCATAGCTATTGGCAATCCGTTTTAGCTTACCTTCATTATGAATCAATCTCTTATTAATGTCATAAAGCTGTTCAACTAAAGCTTCAATACGATTTTGGTTTAAAGAAAGAGATTTTACTGCTTGAATCAACTCACCCTTTAATTGAATATATTTCTTCTTCTGAGAAGATGTAAGGGCCCCCTCTTTACGCTCTGCCAAACTGCTTTCAACATGCTGATCTTGTAATTTTCGTAATTTTACATAGGTTTGAGCAATAAAATCCAATGTTTCCATAACTTGAGGACAAAGTTCATTTTCCATTGCAGCAAGCGATAAGTTAACATCGTCCTCGTCTTCTTCATCATCGTCTTCAATGTTTCTCTCTCCTGCGCTCTCCCCCATATTACGTATACCAGAAGACATTTTTTCTTCTACTGTCTTATCAACTTCACTTCGCTCAATAACAGGAGCCTGCTTTGCTTCTGGACCAGCATAAGTCGTTTCAAGATCAATAATTTCGCGAAGAAGAATACGCTGTTCTTTTAACTCGTCACGCCAAATAATAAGAGCCTGAAAAGTCAAAGGGCTCTCACAAAGTCCGGCAATCATTGTCTCACGGCCTGCTTCAATACGCTTAGCAATGGCAATTTCGCCTTCCCGCGAAAGAAGCTCAACAGCTCCCATCTCACGCAAATACATACGCACCGGATCATCGGTGCGATCTGTTACTTCGCGTTTATTCGTTGTCGTTGCAATTGCGTGGCTAGAGGCTTCTACTAAATCCCCCCCCTCTACCGTAACTTCTTCTTCATAATTTTCAGACTCAACTTCATCCTCATCATCCACAACATTAACCCCCATCTCAGAGAACATCGCCAAGATATCTTCAATTTGTTCGGATGTAACCTCGTCAGAAGGAAGAACTGCATTGAGTTCATCCATCGTTACGTAACCATTTTTTTTGGCAAGTTTAATCATTTTCTTGATGGCATCATCAGAAAAATCAAGAAGAGGGCCATCTAAACTCGCTTGGCTTTTTACTTCTGCATTATCTTTCTGTTTAACCTTTGTTGCCATACCATAACTCCACTCGATCACGCCATAGTTTCTATGTGACCAGCTTTTTTGTTCTCACTTCAATCACCCAATAGTTTCTTATATATATTTCTTAAGAGATTACTATTAGAAAGAATACATTTTGTATACACCTTGTCATTCAGCCAAAAACGCGGGAAAACTCCAGAAGTTTCCCCGACACCTCTCAGTCCTTCTGAGATAATCTCTGTACCCTATCGTAAGAACCAATTTCCCGCTTTTCCTAAAATTTGCCCGCTTTTCCTAAAATTTAATTGTCATCTTTATAAGAATGTCACTCCACATAAACTTCCTCATCTAAAATTTAAGTGACTGATTCGCATTAAAAAAGCGAATCATTTTATCGTATCTTGTGTATTCCCGTCTATTTTTTCATCCAACCAACTTCCAAATCCTTCAATTAACGCTTCTGTTGCCTGCATCTGCTCCAGCTCATTTTTTACCTCACGAAGCAGATCAAAAACCTCACTCTTAGGATTTTCTACAAGTTGCTCTTCAATATCCTGTAACCTCTTATGTAGGTGGTGTTCTTGAAGATGCAAGTAGACAGCTTGTTTTAATATAGCACGTGCATCTTCTATAGGAGATCCACCAAGAATAATACGCATACCAATATTTTGCACAAGATATTTCATACGCTCTAACAGAGCCTTTTGTCCTCTTTTTTCTAAGAATGCAACCATCGTCTCTTTATCATGAAGCTGTTGGTCCCCAAGAATTTCCAACATGGCTTGATGAAAAATTATCAATTGAGTATTTTTTAATTCTAACTCAGAAAGAATTTCAAAATTTTCATACCACAACTCAGGATAGTAAGCTAAAGTAAGTAAAATCACTGCTTCACGCAAAGGGATAGATTGCGAAGAATTTCGTACTATTTCAGAATTTGCTAACAGAGAAAAGGTTTGATCTTTAAAGGTCCTATTTGGTGAAGATTGACCATATCGCCCTTCCCCCTTTTGTTTTGAAAAAGAGGGACGAAAAAAATCAAAAAGGCGTTTTTTTATATCTTGCAAATAATAACGACGGACATCTTCATCCTTAATCGTAAAAATTTGTTGTTTTAGTTGTTTTTCTAGCGCTGCTCGTGCCTCTGGAATTTCAAAATGCTTTCCATAGGTAGCACGCCACCATAAAAGCTCACTCAAAGGAATAGCTTTTTGCAAAAAAGAAGAAAAAAGCTGTGCTCCACCAGCACAAACAATTTCATCAGGATCTTTCCCTTGTGGCAACAAAACAAAGCGTACACAAACCCCAGCCTTTAAAAGAGGCAACACACGATCAGCAACACGAAAAGCAGCTTTTAAACCAGCATCATCACCATCAAAACACAAAATAGGCTCCTTCCCCATCTGCCATAAAAGCTCAATTTGCGCTTCCGTTAATGCTGTCCCTAAGGGTGCTACAACTCCTTCAAAACCAGCTTTAGTCAATGCAATAACATCCATATACCCCTCAACAACAAGGAGTGAATGAATTTTCTCATCGCCAACAAAGCGACTATTTTTGCGAGCTGCTGCCGCGTTATAAAGTATATTTCCTTTATGAAACAGCACTGTTTCAGGGCTATTGAGATATTTTGCTCGTGTATCTTTCTCTAATGCACGCCCTCCGAAAGCCACCACACGTCCGCGCAAATCTTCGATAGGAAACATAATGCGATTTCTAAATCGGTCATAAGAATCCACGCTCTCCTCATGCACTGAGAGAAGCCCACATTCTTCCATTTGCTTGATTGAAATGCCACGTGCACTCAAAGCTTCTTTCAAAGCTGTACGCCTTACCGGTGCAAAACCAATGCGGAAACGCTCTACAAGCTCTGGTGTAACACCACGTGCATCCAGATAACGACGTGCTTGCATACCTCCTTTATCGCGTAAATTATATTGAAAAAAATCTGTAGCAATTTTCATCACATCATAAAGGTCAGTTTTTTCCAGTTGACGCTGATGACTTTGTGAATCCAAAATAGGGAGTTTCATTCCCGCAAAATCAGCCAAACGCTCTACACTTTCTGAAAAGTGCAGTCCATCAAGCTCACACAAAAAGGTAAAAATATCTCCACTTACACCACAACCAAAACAATAATAGCGCCCTTTATGATCATCACAATGAAAACTTGGCGTTTTTTCACCATGAAATGGACAACAACACCAAAAGTCTCCCCGTGAAGGCTTACTTTTTCGAGGATCAAAATCCACCCGTTGACCAATTACTGTTGAAATTGGGAGTCTCGTACGCAGTTCATTAAGGAAATCGGGCGGAAAACGCATTATCTCTCACAGAGTTTAAAAATTCTTTTTTGCATATTTAACGACTTTAGAGCATAATTCCAATACTTCCTCTTAAAGCAGTTGTAAAATTTTAAACCCTCAACTGCATATATTTTTAGAAATGGAGAATAAAAAGTGATCGAATTTATTGCTCAATATCCGTGGTTAGAGGCTATTTCTTGGCTTGTTATTCTTACTATAGCTGCCCTTTTAGTGAACTTTCTAGGACGAAAATTACTTATTCACGGAGCAAAAAAACTCTCTTCTTTTCTCCCCAAAAATACAACGATCGATATTAATAATGCTATTCAATACATAGCGGATATCATTTCAGCTTTTATTCTTTCAATTGGTGTTAATTTTATCTCAACATTGCCCGATGCATTTAGCACTGTCATCGGTAATGTTGCCAACGCCTTCATTATCTTCTTTGTCGTCCTGACAATTTCTTCCTGTCTCAATGTCATTAACATCCTTTACGAACAACGACCAACAGCACGACTAAAACCAATAAAAGGTTATATTCAAATTGCTAAAATTGCACTTTTTGCTGTTGCAACAATTTTAATGGTCGCTACATTAATTGACCGCTCCCCTCTTATTCTCTTCTCCGGTCTTGGTGCAATGGCCGCGGTTCTCATGTTAATTTTTCAAGATACGCTTCTTTCTCTCGTTGCCGGTATTCAAATTTCATCCACTGATATGGTGCGTGTTGGGGATTGGATTGAAATCCCCAATCTCGGTGCCGATGGTGATGTTATTGAAATTGCCTTGCATACTGTTAAAGTTCAAAATTTCGACAACACCATCACCTCAGTTCCTATCCGTAAACTTGTGACCGACCCTTTTAAAAATTGGCGTGGAATGCAAGAATCGGGTGGAAGACGCATCAAACGCTCTCTTTTTATTGATCAATCAAGTATCCATTTTCTCACAAAAGAAGAACAAAAATATCTTTCCCGATTTAATTTATTAGAAAATTATTTCACGCAAAAAGTAGCAGAAATTGATCAATGGAATGCTCAATTAGATAAAAATCATGATGTCTTAGCCAATACACGCCGTTTAACCAACATTGGAACTTTTCGTGCTTATGTTTTTGCTTATCTACAACAGCATCTAAACATCAATCCTAATATGACCCTCATGGCACGACAATTACCTCCTACAGAAAATGGTTTACCTTTAGAAATCTATTGCTTTACGAACACCACCGTTTGGATAGACTATGAACAAATTCAAGGCGATATCTTTGATCACCTTTATTCCATTCTGCCCTGTTTCGGTCTAAAGGTTTTTCAAAATCCAAGCGGTTATGATTTTAATCAAGTATTAAAAGCAAAAGTAAAATAAAAACAATAAACTTCAATTTATTAATTTGAGGCAACCACATTCACAACAACAAAGAAAGAATAAAGTATCATGAATGGTTCATTGGTACTCCTTCATCTTGCCGGCGCTATTTCTTTACTTCTCTGGGCCACACGCATGGTGCGCACAGGAGTTGAACGCGCCTATGGTGACAGACTTAAATATAAAATGTGCCACGTCGTTTCAAAACCATTGTTTGCCGTAAGTTTTGGGCTTTTTACAGCAATGATTTTACAAAGCTCTACAGCAATAACACTCCTCGTTGGCTCTTTCGTTGAATCTGGTTTTGTCTCTGGAGTAGCAGGACTTATGGCTGTACGCGGAGGAGAATTAGGATCAGCAATCGTTGTAAAAATCCTAACCTATGATCTCACACTTGTGGTGCCCCTTTGTCTTTTAATTGGCACTTGTATCTTCATGACAACAGAAAAACGTGAATGGCGTCAAATAGGACGTATTATCATCGGTATTGGTCTTTTGATTTTATCTTTAGAAATGATAAGTACAGCGACAGAGCCTTTACGTGAAAGCGAAATTTTGCCTAGCATCATTCGTTATCTTTCAACCGATCCTGTTTCCACTTTTTTGTTGGCTGCTGGCTTAACCTACCTCTTACATTCATCTATTGCAGGAATCATTTTGCTGGTCAATTTTGCCAATTACGATCTTATCCATACGCAACTCTGTGTTGTCATGGTTCTTGGTGTCAACTTTGGCTCTTCTCTTATAGCACCACTTTTAACGCGCAACGCCTCTCCTAATACTCGCCTCGTTCCCTTAGGAAATTTACTCATGCGTGGAGCAGGGTCAATCCTTATACTTATCTTATTTCTCTCCTTTCAACCACCCATCACATGGCTTGGCAATAACGCCCCTACTCAAGTGATTAATGCCCATATCATTTTTAATGTTTTCATTCTCCTTGCTGGAATACCTCTTTCAAAGTGGGTTTTAAAATTAACCACTCAGATCGTGAATATAAGTGCAAAAAAAACGCAAACCGATAAAACGCTCAATTTATCCGATCAAACAGCTCTTGATGATAGTGTTCTTGAACGCCCAACTCTCGCCCTCTCGAATGTCATGCGTGAAGTCATTCATATTTGTGATCTTGTAGACATCATGCTAGAAAAAATTATGGGACTTTATGAAAAGCCTGATCCCAATATTATTCGTGAACTCAACCAACTCAACACCATATTGGACAAAAAACATATCGCCATCAAACTTTATCTTGCACGATTAGCGGGACAAAAATTATCTGACGAAGAAGCTCTTCAAACGCAAGAACTTCTAGGTGCCTGTATAAAATTAGACCAAGCAGGCGATATCATTATTCACAATATGTTGATGCTGGTTAAAAAGAAACAACAAAAAGGTTTACAGTTCAGCAGCGAGGGCTGGAGTGACCTCCTTCGTTTCCACGCCATTGTACTAGCCAACGCGCATATAGCATTTAACGTTCTCGTCTCACGTGATACACACACTGCACACCTATTGGTACAAAAAAAAGATCAACTACGAAACTTAGAAAAAGAGATGAGTTTAAAACATTTTAAACGTCTGCGTGAAGGGGATCTCAAAAATGTAGAATCATCCAGTCTTCATCTTGACACTGTGCGCGACCTCAAACAAATCAACTCTCTTTTGACCTCAATGATCTACCCCATTTTAGAAGAACAGGGACTTCTTCAAAGTTCTCGTCTACGCAACCCTGTTGAAGAACAAACAGAAAAATCTTAAAATTTTAAAATAACTTGAATAAGAAATGCATCTCATCTATCATTAAATTTTGAACATTCAAATACCTTGATCAAAATATCAATTTAGTAAAAATATTTTATCTATTTGACATTTTAAATGAATTTTCTTCATCGTAAATTTCTTCCATTTAAAATCTACTCATGATGAATTCCTCAAAGTCATTTGCTTGCACATTACAAACAAAGTAGCATATAGAATAGAACTCTTGAAGAAAGACGTCAAAATACCTAACCATCTCAAAGCCAAAACTGTTCAAAACATAAAGAGATGGTCAAGAGCATGACAGTTGCAATCTAAACCCACCTTGTAAAAAGGGAACCGCTTCACAGTAGCAACGAAACAGAAATACTCTATAAGGAATACAAAACCTCACAAAAATGCAATGTTTATATCAAGATTGGTAGAGGTTCAACCTATACAGCCACGCTATAACCTGTCAACGAAACAGTTTTCATTTTAAACATCATTGATATCAATTGGCAAGCTCCAAACTTTTAAATATCCATTTTACTTATTACTTTAATCACAATTGTCTTTTAAATGTAAGAGAGAGCTTAAAAAGCTTATAAATACACTTTATGAATTCTTAAAACATTTTCACTAATATTTTCTTCTTTTATTCATATTTCTCAATTAATTAATTTGTTTATAAATTAAAATGTATTATATAATTTATACTTATTAAGTATTATATATAATATAAATGTGAGTATTATTTTAATATAAAGGAAATTAATAAGTAAAATCTCTAACAGAAATATCCTTTCCACTGGGTAAAAAAAGAATAAACCTTGATTTTTACAAAGTTTACTCTAGTTACAATTTAAATTCAGGCAAAGGAGGGTATCATGGAAAATGCAAACATCGGTTGGATTGCAGCTATTATTATCGGCGGGATTGCAGGT
Source organism: Bartonella sp. AC70YNML (assembly GCF_042196545.1). Classification (NCBI taxonomy): domain Bacteria; kingdom Pseudomonadati; phylum Pseudomonadota; class Alphaproteobacteria; order Hyphomicrobiales; family Bartonellaceae; genus Bartonella; species Bartonella sp. AC70YNML. Next base: position 20,854 of record NZ_JBHIQK010000006.1, on the reverse strand, counting down.
TGGGCTGCACAATATATTATGAAAAGCCAAACAGGAATATTATTAAATATTATCTTAGGGATTATTGGCGCTGCGCTAGCGAGCTTTCTTTTTAGTCTTTTAGGTGTAAGTTTTGCTGGTTGGCTTGGCTATCTTATTTCAGGTTTTATAGGAGCCTGTATTCTTATATGGATAGGAGAAAAAATTCGATCATAGAGTATCTATTTTTACACTTTTGGGGATTCAATACAAAACTAGGAAACAACTAGCAGAGTTTGAAATATTCCCCTGTAACTTGTTGTTACTAATTTTGATATGATGGTGAGATGCTTAAGCTGCGATTTTAGGCATACACCATCACCGTATTATAAAACCAAATGCAGTAAAGAACTTTATAACGCACCATTTCATACCTATATAAACTTACGCATATCAAGAGAGATATGTTGCGTTACTTTAACGAAATACGAACTTATTTTTGTACCACGTGCGCAAATCCAGCTTATCTCACTGTAATAACAATTCATAAGGTTACAAAAATCACTAACGATGATTAAAGATTCTACCGTATAATGCTTAATACCTATACACTTTATCAACAATACCCTTTTTACCGAAAAACTCGAAGAGCTTTTTTGCATCTTAAGAAATAAAGAGAGATGGCAAGAACAAAATGATAAAGAAATTTTTCCTAATCTGTGAAATAAAATAGTATCTAAAATAAATATAACACTTAAATTATGATTTGTTTTTAATTTATTTTTAATAATAAAAATATATAAGTAAACATGAATAATATTAATATAACTTTATTATAGAATTACTACATATTATGTGATGTAATATTTCAAAATTTTAACAATATAATATATTTTAAATTTTATAAAAATATATGCATTAATATAAACTTCTTTATTATAAAGAATACGATCACCTTTACATCTCAATTCAAAAGATTTGAATATCTCTTCACTTTCTAAAGTATAAAATAAAGTTTTGTTCCTCTTAAAACTTCCTCTTTATATCATCTTGCATAGATGAATTTTTAGCTCTTCTTTATATGTGTTACAAACGAATTTTAAAACACGAAACATTTTTCCCATTGCTCTCATGCGATAAAGAAATTTCCGTAACACATTGTGAAAGCGCCTTGAACAAAACATAATACTTTATTTTACTTTTTTAAATGAAAATAATCCTATAATATATACTTCCTGCATATCTTCTTTTAAAGACCTTTGCTTTCGATTTTCCCTTTGATATCTTCCTGTTAAAATCTTGCTGCTTTTATACTCCTTGTATTACAATAGAGCTATCTATTTAACCCAACATAACATATGGAATAAGACTTTAGCTGTGGAGTAAAACGATGTCTTATCTTGAAGATTCCATCTTACCACCTCTAAAGTGGTTTTCTGATCAAAGTCCTCCAATACCAGAAAACGTTCGCAATTGGCTCATGGAATCGGGCTCAATGACGCTTCGATTAAAGAAATATTGTACCTGCCTCCAAGTTCAACCACAACGCGAATGTTTTATTACGCGAGATAAATTAACAGAAGAAGCAGAGCATATCCCCGAAAGTGCGCGTTATTGGCTACGTGAAGTCATATTAATGGGAGATAATAAACCTTGGCTCCTTGGACGCACTGTAATTCCACAAGAAACCCTCCTACACAATCAAGCCTTAATGCATTTGGGAACTGTACCTCTAGGACATTATTTATTTAACAATGACAAATTAACCCGCGATTACATTCATATTGGTCAACAAGGTGCGCTATGGGCACGTCGTTCCCGCTTGCGGTTAACGGATAAGCCATTGTTGCTAACTGAACTATTTTTAACAGATTCACCACTGTATCCCCACAAATAGAGGTTACTCATTTGATTCTGCATAATTTATAGATTTTATATAGCTTATAAGGGATTTAATCAGAGAAAAGAATTTCAAAATTATCTCAAGAACACATTACAAACAAAGGCTTCTTTTCAAAAGATCTTTTTATTTCATAAACTCAACTTAAAAATCTCTTACCTAGAAAAAACGTTTTAAAGTTTTGATTTTCTTATCATTAAAACCAGTACTTGAATTAAAAAGATACACACCATATTGATAAAACCATCTATATTTAAATTTCTTGCTGAATAATCACCACTCTAAAATACGGAAACTCTTTATCAAAAAAATGCTTTGAAACAGCAAAAAAGACAATAATACACTCTCCAAAATTGGAAATCTGTATCAATTAGCTTAATCATCCTATTTTGAAATTTTTAACAGTGCTGACAATAGATCTTTTTAAAAAAGTAAAAACTCTATAATATTTTTGTTTTTTAATGGTCTAAAAGCTTTGAAAAACAGAAAATATAATACATAAAAGATGTTTCATTGCTCTATGAGAGCCTAAAAAGTTTAGTTGATATCAAAAAGTTATTTTTTTGATAATAGTATGTGTGTACAAAATAAATGAAATTTATTAACATCCTACTAACTTACAAAGGCGACGCACAATAAAAAATATTTTCCAATCCCCTTGAATTAACAAGATCTATTGCAATTTCTTACGAAGACTATTGCACACTTTAGAAAAATTCATTTGCCCCGCATACCGTTCCTTAAGCCATGCCATCACCTTACCGATATCGCGTAATTTTTCAGCCTTTGTTTGTGCCAAAGCTTCACAAAGAACTTGTTCTACTTCCATCTCCTTAAGTTGATAGGGAAGGAATTCACGAATAACTTCTATTTCTGCTTGTCCTCTCTCTGCCAATTCCAAGCAACCAGACTCTTTATAGGCTCGCATCAATTCTTCACGCTGTTGAAGCATTTTAGTGAAAACAGACTGTATCTGCTGATCATCCACTTCTAGCTTCCCTTCATCATAATAAAGAATATCACGATCCCTAATTGCAGCATTCATTAAACGAAGTGTAGCAAGACGCGCACTATCTTGCGCTTTCAAAGCAGCCCTAAGAGCCCCATCAATCTGGTTACGCAACATAAGTTTATCCAATTTTGTTCAAGAAGAAGATGCCTTTTAACCAATCTTTATCCATCTTGCAATGGAGGATAAAAAAATAATTAAGGACTCGATCTTCGAAAAGCTAAAACAAGACTTTACCTCTTCATTGAATGTACTTATACTGCCTACTTCAAGCGAAACGTTACCAGAATAATATACACCGCATCTGTTAAAGGTATGATTTTTGTGTAAAGTTGATCATTATACCTTTCAGGGAATAAATTGTGGATACATACTATGATACAAACAACTTCACCCAGCCACCCTTGGAGTATCAAAAAACCTACAGCCCTCTTAGTCTTAGCAGATGGAACCATTATTGAAGGTAAAGGAGCAGGTGCTACAGGTATCGCTGAAGCTGAAGTGTGTTTTAACACCGCCATCACAGGCTATGAAGAAATCCTCACCGACCCGTCATACACACAACAAATCGTTAATTTTACTTTTCCTCATATAGGAAATGTAGGGGCAAATAGCGAAGATATTGAAGATCTCTCTCCTCTCAATTGTCATGGTGCTGTTGGCGCTATTTTCAAGGCAGACATTACAAATCCCTCAAATTACCGTGCCAATGAAAATCTTAATCAATGGCTTAAAACGCGTAAAATTATTGCACTTTGTGGTATTGACACACGTGCGCTCACAATTCTTATTCGTGAAAAAGGTGCACAAAATGCTGTCATTGCACATGATGCTAATGGAAATTTTGATATTCCTTCTTTAAAGAGGCGTGCGCAAAAATGGCATGGTCTCGTCAATCTTGACCTTACGAAAGATGTGACATCTCAATCATCAATGCAATGGGATGAAAAAACATGGAGTTGGAATAAAGGATACGGTACAAACAATGTGCACAATCTTCATATCATTGCCATTGACTATGGTATTAAACGCAATATTCTTCGCCTTATGGCAACACAAAAAGCCCGCATTACTGTTGTACCTGCCCACACAACTGCAAAAGAAATTCTGGCAATGAACCCTGATGGCGTTTTTCTTTCTAATGGACCAGGAGACCCCGCAGCTACGGCTCAATATGCCGTTCCAACAATCAAAACATTAATTGATCATAATTTACCAGTTTTTGGAATATGTCTTGGTCATCAACTTCTCGCTCTTACGGTTGGTGCAAAGACCGTGAAAATGCACCAAGGACATCATGGTGCCAACCACCCAGTTAAAGACCTTAACACTGGAAAAGTTGAGATTGTATCGATGAATCACGGTTTTGCCATAGATTCTACCTCTTTACCACAACATGTTCAAGAAACACATATTTCTCTCTTTGATGGTTCAAACTGTGGTATTCGAATCATTGGAAAACCTGTTTTTTCTGTTCAATACCACCCCGAAGCTTCTCCGGGACCACAAGATAGCCACTACCTCTTTCAGCATTTTAGTGATCTCATTATGAATTATAAAAAAATATCTTAAAATAAAAAGCCTCACCTTTTAGCTTCTCTCCTTTAAATTATATTATCTTCCTACGCACAATTATATTATTTTTATACCTACAACTTATTGAATAAATATTCTTATTTATCATTCTGAAACTAAAAAGAGCGCACTGAATAGCTTAAATTTTTCTCATTCCTCTTCTCTTAAGGTCGTATCCATCAAAATCATTGGCTTCTCCCCCCCAAGCAAGATAAGTGTGTCGATAAAAACTATTTTTAAAAAGAGTAAAGTGTCTAACCTTCAAATAAATATTGGATTCACAATACAATTTTAAGAATTATATTGTGCATGAGAAGTATAATTCCTACTAAAGAATAAAAAAATTAAATTGTGAGGCAATGCAACAAATCTCTACTTTTTAAAAGATATTGCCGTAGATGGTTTTGAAAACTGTAAAGCCGAATAAAAAAGTAATAGCAAAACAGAAAAAATCTTTTCAATTTTACAACTTTATATTCTTCCAAAATGAGATTTTCTTTTGATTCCAGAAGTGATGCCAACAAATATAAGTAATATTTTACTTCCAATTTGCCCTATAAAATTTGGAATTGTTCATACAATACTGATACATCTAACTCAGATACATTTTAATCTTTGTTTTCAATATGCTGCTGCATTAGCACTGAATATTAATTTGCAAGCAATAGAAAAAATACGGGCTCCCCTATACAAACAATATGACAAAATAAAAAAATTATTTTCACTAAATGAAAAGGATATATCGATATTTTAACAACACTTTGCAAAACAAACATCCCAAAAACTTTCTTCCTATAAAGTTTATCTTGTGCATTCTCTAGCAAAATAGTACATACCAACCCCTCTCAACACATTAACGTACCCGCAAGGCAAAAATGACCGTTGCAATGACAAGAAGCAAAAAACCTCCTATAAAAGGAGCACCAGAAAAATAAAACAGTGCATTTTTATCTGTAAAACATTCAAAGAGAAACACATAAAAAACAGAACCAAATATTAAACTTAACGAAATAACAGATGTCATTGCTCCTTGCAGTTCTCCTTGTACATTTGTTGGTACCTGCGCTGAAGCAATAGCACGTATAGGTGCCTGAACAAGATATTCAAGCATTGTGCACGCACAAACCATATAAACCATCCACCCCTGCGTCGCAAATGTATAGCCCAGCATAGCAACGGAGGCAAACAAAAGCCCCACTATAACAATATGCCAATCACTCCATCGTTTAGAAAAATAAGGCAAAATGAGAGCGACTACAATAAATTGGCCTATTCCAAAAACACTATAGGAGATCCCAATAGAAAAAGAACTCCAATCATAGCGTTCTTTTGCAATGAACGCCCAAATGCTTAACCATACAGATTCCGCAAACCAATAAAGAAAAAAGACCAATAATACCCAAAGAACCATCGGATATTGTTTCAGGTGCCAAAAAGCACCTAAGGGATTTGCCCGCTTAATATCAAAAAAGCGCCTATTCCATAAAGAAAGAGTTTCTGGAATCATAGCCCAAGAAAAAATAAAATTAATGAGTGAAAAACCAGCAGCAAAATAAAACGGAATACGCGGACCAAACTGACCTAAAAAACCACCAATAAACGATCCTAAAATAAACCCCAATGCGGATGCAACGCCTAACAGACCAAAATTGCGCGTACGGGTTTTATCATCGGATATATCGGCAAGATAAGCTGTACAAGTTGCAAAACTAGCGCCACTTATCCCCGATAAAAGACGCCCGATAAATAACATAGAATAGCTCCATGCTATAGCACATATGAGATTATCAAGAGCAAAGCAGATAATAGAGACAAGCAAAATAGGACGACGACCATAACGATCAGAGAGATTACCAATAACAGGAGCAAACAAAAACTGCATCACTGAGTAAGCAGCAAGTAATTTTCCTCTTTCTACAAAAGATGCACTGACATCTTTTCCAGTTAACTGAGAAAAATATTCAGGCAAAACAGGACAAATGATCGCAATACAAAGAATATCTAACAATAAAGTGATGAACACTAAAATGAGCCCACGCTGAACAAATTTCGGATTGAGCATTTGGTCTTGCATAACATACACACTATTTTACGCATACAATGACTCCCCCGCTCTATTTTAACTCCCTTTTCCTTTTAAAAGTATTCTATACCGTATATTTTTCACATATAATATAATAACAAAGTAAAAATTACAAAAAGAGTCAAGATAAAAATATAAAATTATTTTTTACTTGATATATCATTATCAAAATATAAAAATATCTTTTATATTAAATGAAAAAATATTTATGAGAATAAATAATGAATAATTAATAGTAAAACACAGAGTATTAAAATAACTTTGGAGATATTATGATTAATTTTATAATACATTATTATCACTTCTCATACTGCTAAATTTTAAAACATAAACTCTATTAGATACATCAATACCATATAATAATTTAAAACTTTAATAATCATAGTAAAAATATATTAATACTGTAAAAATTGTTTATATTTATTGAATAAATCAAGATTATATGTTATTATTACATTTAAATGCTAATAAGCATAAGAAAACAGTTCTTTTAGTACGTGTTGTCCATAAACTGTTAAATTCAAAAATGGTGTATAAAATGCGAAAAATATCCCTATTAATTATCACTTTAATGTTAGTGATAGGACGTGATGTCGAAAATTCTTATTCACAAGAGGGGGGGATAGAAAATAAAATAGAAACACAACAAACAACCAGCGTAGAGCTAGATCCCTATACTTTAAATAAATTAAATGCTCTTCTCAAAAAACGTTCAGAAATAAATGATCACGAAAAAGGAGCCATGATTGACTTTCTTTCTGAAGCTTTTTTAGGAACACCTTACAAAGCCCATATGTTACATGGCTCAGAAAATACACCAGAAAAACTGATTATTGATTTTAGAAGCTTAGATAACTTCATTTGTATGGATTATATTGAAGCATTGCGCAAATCAACAACCCCAAAAGAATTCATAAATAACATCATAAAAACGCGTTACATTAAGGGTAATGTTCACTTTTTAAACCGAAAACATTTTTTTACAGACTGGGCTTATAGAGAATATAAACTCGCCACTGATATTACCGCTGAAATAAGTCCTCATGCAGTCAGCGTAGAAAAATATCTCAATAAAAAAGCTGATGATAGACGCTATCTTCCTGGACTTCCAGTTGTGAAACGCACAATAACGTATATTCCAAGTAACTTTATTAATGAAGAGGTTATAAGCCGTTTAAAATCAGGGGATTTCATTGGCATTTATGCAAAACTTGCTGGATTGGATGTAACACATGTAAGTTTCTTTATCATGACAGATAAAGGGCCAATGTTACGACATGCTCCTTCACACAAAGAAAATGAAAAAGTCGTCGATACCCCTTTTATGGATTATGTTGCAAAAACACCAGGAATCGTCGTTTTAAGAGCCCTTGAATAACATCATAGCGATATGGAATATCTTCTCTATTCTTAAAATATATACTGTCGTTATTCCGACAAACATCTAACTTCGTTCAAGCTATCCGGATACAATATATTTGTTTACAGTTTTAAGAGAAAAAAGTCATTTTGATCTAACTTTGTTTATAGGTATGACAAAATCATTTTTGGAGAAATTACGAATTTGTAATCACTTTTACTTATTGAAAGATAAAGACAGAAAAAACTCTACTATAGTATCACGCTTTCTTTTCATATTCTCAACCAAAAGTTATCTATAGATTACAGCTAATCTGATCTTTACAAATATAACGAAAAATACACAAACGAATGTTTGTAAATATAAGTAAAAGTAAAGCCAGATATGTTTGGTTATTGTCTATAAAGTATTTTATAAAAATTCGATCTACCTCTCTAATTTATTGCGTATAAATTTTTGACTTTATAGCATTGTTTTCCTTATAAAGTCTTTTCTTTTTGTTGTTGTCTATAAATTAAAATAGCCCTGATATAGCAGCATATTTATGATCAAAATGCACCAGTACTGTACGAGTCCTTGTAAAATTTTGATACCAGATTGAAATAAAAATATGAAAGTATCAATTAAAAACCAGTCTCTATCTTTAGCATCATTCTTTAGTCCAGCTTTGCGATTTTCTACAGCAACGACAATAATATCCTTTAAAGAGTAGAGATATGAGCATTATTTTTTGTTTTTTCATTCTTTAATGTATCCCCATCCTTCATGTAATAAAGAACACTCAAAACAGAACACATTGTATCGATAAAACAACACATTTATTAGCAACAATAATGATGATTAATCTATGATCACAAACTTTAAAATTCTATTCATAACTTTTATATAAAATTTACAATTAAATCTCATTAAACTTATTACGAAGGCTTCACTCCTCTTCTCCCTAAGCAATGAAACATCTACTCCTGACAGTCTGTAAACAATCCGTTTTCTTAAGTGAATTTAAGCTGCTAACCATTTCATGAGATTCACTTACAAAAGAATACACCGGCAAATCCTATTTTGAATATTTACTCCATACTCTAGAAACACTTAATAGATCAAACTTTATATGCCTTATCTCACCACACCTTAAATGGCAGTGTTTTAACGACATAGAATAAATCTTGCCTTAAATACTCTGTTTAACCTTGTATACTTGATTAATGCAAAAATTAAATCAACGAAAGAGCATCATTGTATTTTCGAGAGATATGAATCACCCCATCATAAAAAAACAGTCTAACATAACAGACAATTTGAAAAATCTTTTTATATAAAAGGGATTACCGTTGTACCGGGAGGCAATTTTGCCTCATCTTCAGGCTCGACATGAATAGAAATACGTACATTATCAAATTCTTTTTGAAGAACAGCTTCGATTTTATCACAAATTTTATGTGCTTCTCCTACCTGCATTACAGAAGGCACAACCAAATGAAACTCTATAAAAGTAACCCTCCCAGCAACACGCGTCCGCAAATCATGGACCTCAAGCGCACCCGATGCATTTGCAGAAATCAGCTCCCGAATCCGCATGCTTTCATTCAATTCAACACCAACATCCATTAATCCCTGAACAGCATTTCTAATCACCTTCCAGCCCTGTAAGAGAATATTAACGGCAACGATTATCGCTAAAATTGGATCTAAAGCTCCCCATCCTCCGACAAAACCGGCAATCAAACCAATTAAAATTGCAAGCGACGTAAAAACATCTGTTATAAAATGTACTCCATCAGCTTTAAGAGCCGGTGAGCGATGGAGTTTTCCCTGCCCAATAAGAACCATTCCCCACATACAGTTTATGACAGTTGCAATAAGATGAATAGCAAGCCATATTCCAGGTTTCTGCAACAATTTAACGGTCGAAAGAGCTATCCATGCTTCTCTTAAAATAACAATTGCCGCAATAATAATGAGTACCCCTTCAAGAATTGCGGAAAAATATTCCGCTTTATGATGCCCAAAGGGATGATCATGATCTGCTGGCTTCATACTCACTTTAACAGCCCACCATGCTGCCAATGACGCAAGGATATTAACGATTGATTCCAATGCATCAGAATAAAGTGCAACCGAACCTGTGATGTGATATGCCCAATATTTCAAAGCAAAAACAATACACGCAATAAAAATAGAGTATAAAGTTAAGCTTTGTATATTGATTTTTACATCCATGAACCTCATCCTTTTCTTCACGAAATAGGGAATTAATATTTTCAACCATATCATTATACTTTTGGCATAACGACGATCTTTCCTCAATATTACAGAAGCTTCATCATACAATAAACGCTTCAGCTCACCATTATTATCGTAAAAACTGCTCAGTTACACGAACAGCACCAATAAATAAAGAAGAGAGAAAATAATAGAAAGAAGAGCTTTCCCAAGAGCAATCAAACACATAACCTTCATTATTAATCGTTTTCTGAATAACTTAAAGCCATCTCACTTCTCATAAACGAAAAACTTGTTTTTGCTCAAATCTATCATAATCATGCATTTTTTTAGTCTTATGATGTGCATTATAAGCCATCTTTGCACCTTAGAAAAAATATCTTAGCACTCTACGGTAACCTTACAGGTCAACTGGATTTTAAAATATGATTTACTAAAAAATTTAGATATAAAAAGAAGAACAATGATTACCCTCAAAAAAAAAGAATCTGGGCATTGGGGACCCAGATTCTTTTCCCTTAGAAATTAAGGGCATACAGAACTTGGGAAATAGCGGGGACCCAAGACACTGCACCCGATACAAGAAAAATATATGATTCCGTATCAGTACTTTTACTGTATACCTATGGTTGTATATTGTCAATACAAATTCTACCATAAGTTTTAAAAATATTTTTTTATCTCTTTTTTTTAAAATAAAACAAATTCAAACATCTGGAAATCATAAGAAAAAAGCACTAAAAATCTCGCCATGCATTTGAATATCATAACAATCAATGAAACAGATGATCCACGCCTAAAAGCCTATCATAATATCCGTGAAAAAGATCTTGTTGGACGGCAACATCAATTTATTGCTGAAGGCAAAGTAACATTGTCCGCATTACTACACTCAAAAGAGTTTTCTGCCATCTCACTGCTCATCGTAGCAAACCGTCTCTCTGGACTTCTACCGCTTTTAGAAAAAACACAGCCCCTATGTCCCATTTATTGCGTTCCACAAAAAGTTATGGATAATATCACCGGCTTCCATGTTCATCGTGGTGTTCTGGGTATTGGTAAACGCAAAATACTGCCATCCTTACAAAGTTTTTTACAATATCTTCCAGAAAAAGCTTTGATTCTTGTTTTATGTGGTATCTCGAATCACGATAATATGGGATCAATTTTTCGTAATGCAGCAGCCTTTGCCAGTAATGGCATTATTGTCGACAAAACCTCATGCGATCCACTTTATCGCAAATCAATAAGAGTTTCTGCCGGCGCTGCTTTAAAAGTACCCTATACGCAAAACGCTGATATAGATGACATTATAGCTGCTCTAAACGATGAAAACTTTCATCTTTATGCACTCTCCCCTTCTGCCTCACACACTCTCAAACAAGCCAACAAAACCAAAAGAATAGCACTTATTTTTGGAACAGAAGGCGATGGCTTACCACCCCATATACTACAACAATCAAACACCTTACGTATTCCCATGACTGACGGTTTTGACAGCCTTAATGTTGCCACAGCCTCAGGTATTGCACTTGCCCATTTTACTAACTTTGACCCCTAAAGATGATAACACTTCAAGTTATAGAACATATCCAATGTTGTGTGTTATCTACCAGTCTCCAATAATATTACCGTTCCCTAGCCTTTGAAAACATTGATAAAAAACATTTTCACATTTTCTTTATAATCATTTTCCACACCCTAACCCCGCTTATGAAATGCAGAAGATATAATTTTGATGGATTCAATCATAAAATAAACTTTCAATGAGAAAATTTTCCGGAAGTCTCTCATTCAAGTTTAAGATTAAAAAATATCATTATAAATCAATTCACTATGCTTTATAAAGCTGTTGTTTTTAGTTCTGAGGAAACAGAATCTTTTGTTTCAAGATTGCATAAAACGCGCTTCAACATCATTTCAGTATCGGCCGCACGTTCTGAATGTGTTACAAATCCTCCCCCAAGAATACGCGCCTCATGACCATTTCCATCATAAAGAACGCAAGCTTGCCCTGGTGCCACACCATTTTCACATTCCAACAGATCAACGGAAAAAATACCTTCTTTATAATGTAAGCGCGCAAGGTGAGGAGGACGCGTTGAACGCACCTTTACAGCCACCTCAATACCTTGAGAAGGGAAATTATCTAACGGTTCATCACCAAGCCAATTCACATCACGTAAAAAAAGCTTATGCGTTTCTAACATTTCACGCGGTCCAACAATAACACGTGCATTTTCCACATCGAGATAAATCACATACAGCGCTTCACCCGTTGACACCCCAATACCACGACGTTGACCAACAGTATAATTAACAATTCCCGAATGTTTACCTAAAATCTTTCCATCAATATGGACAATAACGCCAGGATTAGCTGCTTCTGGACGCAGTTTTGCGATAACATCTGAATATTTTCCTTGTGGAACAAAACAAATATCCTGACTATCATGCTTATTGGCAACCACAAAGCCCATTTCTGCTGCCATTTCACGAACGCGGGCTTTTGGAAGGTCACCAAGTGGAAAACGCAAATAATCAATCTGTTCTTGTGTCGTTGCAAAGAGAAAATAACTCTGATCACGATCATTATCGAGAGGACGAAAGAGTGCTCGATGCGCTCCGTGGGAACGCGAACGAATATAATGTCCCGTAGCCAAAGCATCTGCCCCCAATTCGCGTGCCGTTGCTAATAAATCAGCAAACTTAACCGTTTGATTACATGCAATACATGGTACTGGGGTCTCTCCATGAGCATAACTTTCTGCAAAAGGATCAATAACAGCTTCGCGAAAGCGCTTTTCATAATCAAGAACATAATGCGGTATTCCTAGTGTTTCTGCGACGCGGCGAGCATCTTCAATATCTTGTCCTGCACAACACGCCCCCACCCGATGCGTTGCTTCCCCATGATCATAAAGCTGCAACGTAATGCCAATAACATTATACCCTTCCTTTTTCAAAAGACCTGCAACAACCGATGAATCAACCCCCCCCGACATTGCAACAACAATGCGAGAATCCTCAGGTTGTCCTGGTAAATCAAGGCTGTTTAAAAACATGTATTCATTCTCTATTTAATGCTCTCTTTAATGGATACCCATCTATTATTAATATTCTGATGCGCGTTCTTTGCCACTTTTATACTATTAATTGCTCTTTATATTGTTTTTTTATCCTTTCCACAACCATAGCATCACATTCTAAAAAGCTGCTGCAAACAAAAAAAGAATGATGGAAATAAGGCATAATGGTAATTGTTTAGGAGAAATCCTTTTAGAAAACCTTTTTTCTCTTTTGAAAAATCCAGTAAAATATTGCAAGAATCTCTTCTAACACTTCAACTTGAGCTTCTTTTTACATACCCAATCACTTTATTAATTTTTTCTTTCAGCGCTTTTAGCTCTTTTTTAAATTTCATGCTCTATAAACGAATCAAGTCCTTGACTAAAGGTAGAGGATACGAATGAGCAACTTGATAAAAACACAAATGAAATATGTTATTGGGCCAGATGGAAGTCCGCTTACAATTGCCGACCTACCGCCGCAAACAACACGGCGCTGGGTGATTCGTCGCAAAGCTGAAGTTGTTGCGGCTGTCAGAGGTGGATTATTAAGTCTTGACGAAGCGTGCCACCGTTATACTTTGACTGTAGAAGAATTTCTTTCATGGCAAAGTTTAATCGATGAACACGGTTTAGCGGGATTACGAACGACCAAGATTCAACACTACAGGCATTAAGTTGCCATTGATTAATAACATAAAGCAATCCATAAAACAGCTAAACTTGATAAAAGTTTGGCTGTTTTATACTATATCCAAAAGATAAACCTGAAAGAATGGATTTTTCAATAATTGCTTTTATCATCCAGCCATTAAATTAGCCAACCATTGAATTAGATTGAATCAAAATATCCTTATCATCCGCAGCAATCTTCTTTTCTCGTGCTTCCAAAAGCTGTGCACGTTGCAGCTCTGTATTAGCTTCATGGAGAGCAATTTCAGCATTTGTTTTTTGAAGTTCTAAATCACGAATTGAATTGATCAGATTATCACGTCTTTGCCGCGCTGCACGCGCAAAAGCAGAATAAGCAAAATGGTGAACATCATTGTTTCCAGATTTACGTTCTTCATGAGTAATCTGTGCTTCCAACTCTAACACCATTCGTTCAAATTCTGCGATCATCATCTCAAGCTGTGCAATTTCACGGCGCTTTCCACGCACTTGAAACATCCTCAATCGCACCATATTTTCTCGTGGCTTCATACTCACTACTCCTTGATTGCGCCAACTCAAAACTCGCATTTACACCCAATAAATATCTTTTAGTTATATATCTATCCGACAAAAACAGTCTATTAACTTGAAATTATAATAATTTCTGCCTTTCATTAAAGCATCTGAAAATACAATCTGCTTTAAAGAGTAATAACTATTTCTTTAACTTTTCCCCCATTATAAACTGAAGAGGTTTAAAGCTCAGTAAATAAACACTGAAATTGTAAAAAAGTAATTTATAAAGCTCTTTTACAATTTTTTTTTAAGTTAAAGTTTATAAAAAAGTCCTCCTTTTTTATTATGTTAAAAAATATAGGATTTTTCTAAAATAATTTTGTAGCCTCTTTCAAAAATAAAAATATTTTGTTAACCACTATCATGGATAGTGGGGAATTTAGTAGTGATTGTTACGCGTACTACTGAAATGTTCATAAACGCTTTGTTATAAGTGTTTGATTTAATGAATTGTTTTTATAACAGTGGTTTTGCTAACTGATATAAAATAGAAATGCTCCTTATGATTCGTGAAGGAGCAAAGTGAGGGATCTAAAATGCGCGTATTATTAATTGAAGATGATAGAGCAATTACTCAAAGCATTGAGTTGATGTTAAAGTCGGCTAACTTTAATGTTTATATCACTGATCTGGGTGAAGAAGGTATCGATTTGGGAAAACTCTATGATTATGATATCATTTTGCTTGATCTGAATTTGCCTGACATGTCAGGGTATGATGTCTTGCGGACTCTAAGGTTGGCAAAAATAAAAACTCCTGTCCTAATCCTTTCTGGTATGAATGCCATTGAAGACAAGGTTCGTGGTTTTGGCTTTGGAGCAGACGACTATATGACGAAGCCTTTTCATAAGGATGAGCTCATTGCACGTATCCATGCAGTTGTTCGTCGTTCAAAAGGGCATGCACAATCGGTTATTGTTACCGGAGATCTCACCGTTAACCTTGACACAAAAACTGTCGAAGTTGCAGGGCGCCCTGTTCATTTAACCGGTAAAGAATACCAAATGTTAGAGCTTCTCTCTTTACGCAAAGGTACCACCCTTACCAAGGAAATGTTTCTCAATCATCTCTATGGTGGAATGGATGAACCAGAACTAAAGATTATCGATGTTTTTATCTGTAAATTGCGGAAAAAATTGGAAGCAGTCTCTTCCAGTGTAAATTACATTGATACAGTTTGGGGACGTGGTTATGTATTACGTGATCCAGTTGAAGAGAACGTACGAAAAACCGCTTAAGCAGTGAACATGCACATTGTAAAATCTCGGAGTGTAGCGGGCCGAGATTTTTTCCGAGATCTTTTCTCTTTTAAAAGTAGAGACTCGCACACAAAAAATCTCATATAGAAAGCGCTTAAAGCTTAAGAAGTAACCACACCCAATTTACACATATAACCTTATCACTCATAAGTTCAATCGAAGCCACTTTTCCCAACACAGCTTAAGCGCTTCTCTCTTATTCAAAGCTTTTTTACACTTTCTAAAACAATACAACCATCACTTTCATCAATATTTATTTTCATCTCTGTCATCTGAGCAAGTAACATTGTGTAATAAAATTGGATGACATGTGCATCAATAAGCTCTTCTTGAACTTCTCCACGAAATAACGCAAGAAAATGAGGGGGTATACGGAGAGTTCTACCGAAAACCTCAAATCGAAAAGAACGTTTATTTTCTTCTTGCAAAATCATAACAACAATTTCACCACCACGAGAAACTGTTGCGTTTGCAATCAATAATAAATTAAGCAAAAGTTTAACTTCATCTTTTGCTAACAATAAAGAAGAAGCTTGCCATTTTAAAGTTGCTTTTTCTTCTTTCATATATTGCTGAGCAACCTGCTCTGCAGCCCGTGTATCTATTTGTCCTCCACTTGCACCAGCAAAACCAAAAGCTAATCGCGCAAATTGTAGACGTGCAGCAGCACTCGCAACGGATAAACGCACCAATTGTAAAGCATCTTCTTCAGCTCCTCCTTCATCATAAAGCTCCATTGCATTTTGAATAGCCCCCACAGGTGAAATCAAATCATGGCAAATACGACTACAAAGCAAAGCAGCAAGATCCATAGGCTTCAAAAAAATATCTAACGTCATAATGATTGAAAACTCCTAGATTCAAAAAAACAAACTTTATTTTAAAGAAAAACTCTTAACATCTGATGCATAATAGGAAACATTAACAATCATGCTAAAAAATTTAGAAATAAATTCAAGAATTTAAATAACCTTATATCTTATTTTTTATTTGAATAGAATGAAAATTCTAATATTATCTTTTTGTTTATCACTAATAAAAGGAGAAAACTCTATGGCTCTCTCTCTGCTCAAATACTGGTACAAAAATATTATATCTTTAATCTTCCTTTTATTCATCACCATAAACACTACACAAGCTCGACTAAAACCAATAGAGCAAAACGAACCTCATTATTCACTCCAAGAAATTATTGATTCTGGTCATATTTTTTTTGGAAAAACAGCCAGTGGTCTGGCTGTTGCAATTCAAAATATTTTTTCAAAATACGGTTATCCCAATGCCTATATTTTAGGAGAAGAAGCTTCTGGTGCCTTTTTTGCTGGATTAACCTATGGCGAAGGAATGGTTTTTACCAAAAGCTATGGTCAACATAAAGTTTTTTGGCAAGGTCCCTCAGTAGGATGGGATTTTGGCGGACAAGGCTCCCGTTTAATGATCTTAGTTTACAATCTTAATGGCATAAATAATTTATGGAGACGCTATGGAGGTATTTCAGGTTCGGCCTATTTAATTGCAGGTGTTGGTTTTCATGTCCTCAAATACCATAATACCTTGTTAATCCCAATACGTACAGGAGTCGGCGCTCGCCTTGGTATCAATATAGGATATTTAAAATTAACACCTAAACCGACATGGAATCCGTTTTAAACGGTTTCTTATTTGAAAAGGGGTATTATGCTTATTCAATCATTTCTTTTTTTTATACTTGGAGTTGCTTTTACTTCCTGGTTACTGGTGCTTTTATCTCCTTTTATTTGGCGTAAAGCCGTTCATTTTGCGTATAAAGATGTTTGTGCGAAAATGCCATTATCACTCGCGGAAATAGAAGCAAATCACGATTTTCTTCGTGCACAACATGCTGTAGAATTAGCAAACAACCAAAAAAAGTACGAATTTTTGCAAAAAAAATATGTCCAACAAAAAATACAACTGAGCCAAGTAACAGAACAATTTTATCGGCTATGCCTCCCCACAAAAGATACTCTCACCAAAGAAGCGATAGCAATCAAACAAAATATCGCCACACTACACACTTCCAAAGGAAAGACAAATGATGCGTGAAAAAGTCGCACACTATCAGCAACACTTACAAAAAATCCAAACTCATGAGCTGGACACGACCGCTAACCAGCAATTGCTAGAAGAACTCCGAGAAGAAACAAAAGAACTTGCAGCAACATTGGCAGCTCACATAGCACTACAAGAGGGGAATACATCACCCATCAACACATTGATTCAAAAATCCAAAAGCAAAAATGACCTAGCATCACGTATTCGCCAAAAAATAAAGCTTCTCTCCCAAGTCCCCCTTAAATAAGTTGTCTTTAAAAACACCTTAAATGAAGAGTGAAATCAACAAAGAGCTCTCATAACCGAAATATTTTTTATTAAACGTGGCTTTCTCACTAAACGAAAGAACAAATTTTCTTAAATCCACGCCGTTTTGTAAAAAAAACATCTTCTTGTCTCGCTGGTTCTCCTTGCTGATCATATCACCGCCCTAAAAGACAACATTTCATGAGTCCAGACAATTATACTTAAAAACATTTGCCACACACTCTAATAAAAATATTTTCTAAAATGGATCCATTCATAAAGCTTTTACATATTTTTAAAGATAAAAGAACTCTCTCAAGAATAATAAAAGTCTTTTATTTTCTGAATAATCATATCCTGATCATTCTGCGTTAAATAAGGATGCATGGGTAAACTTAAAACACAATCTCCTAAAGACTCTGAAACAGAAAGAGAATCTGTGACATAAGGAAAATGTTTATAAGCAGGCTGTTTATGTAAAGGAGTTTTATAATAAACCATTGTAGGAATATAATTTTTTTGTAAAAAATCTTTTAGTTTATCACGTTCTTTTACCTTAATCGTATATTGTGCATAAGCAGAACGAATATTTTCTCCTATTTCTGGAACTGTAACAATATCTCTTAAGCCATCGGAATAACGTTGAGCAATTTCTACACGCTTTTGCATTTCATCTTCAAAGATAACAAACTTTTCTAATAAAATTGCAGCTTGAATGCTATCTAAGCGCGAATTCATACCAATACGGACATTATCATATTGCGTTTCACCTTTACCATGAAACAAAATAGAACGTAAAAGTTCTGCCAAATGATCATCATTGGTCATCATAGCACCTCCATCACCATAACATCCTAATGGTTTTGCAGGATAAAAACTTGTGGCCGCTACATCACCAAAAGCACCACACATAGTATTACCGCTTCTTCCGCCCATAGATTGTGCAGCATCTTCAATCACAAAAAGATTTTCCTTTGCTGCTACTTGAGCAATTTGCACATAGTCAGCAGGCAGCCCAAACAAATCAACAGCAATAAGAGCTTTTGGCTTTAGACGTCCTTCTTTTTTTACCATTTCAATTGCATGAGAAAGTTTTTCAACATCAATATTGAATGTATCAGGTAAAACATCAACAAAAACAGGTTTAGCCCCCACCAAAGCAACCACTTCAGCCGTTGCAGAAAACGTAAAACTAGGACAAAAAACAGCATCCCCTGGACCAATATTTTTAGCCATAAGAGGCATCTTCAAAGCATCTGTTCCATTAGCACATGCAATCACATGTTTAACGCCAAGATATTCTGCCAATTTCTCTTCAAATTCTGTTACTTTTGGCCCCAAAATATACTTACCACTAGCGACTACATGCGCAATTGCAGAATTAATTTTATCTTCAATACGCGCACGCTGCGCCCCAAGGTCGATGAATTGCATATTAACTCCATTGATCATCACAAGAATGCAAAAGCGCTACCTATCTCTTTTATCTATCATAATTGATATCAGCAGCTGTTAAAATCCGTAAAACCGCAATAGCATCATCACCATTTGTACGAGGCGATTGACGCGTTTCAATACAATGAAGGAAATGCCGTAA
Organism: Bartonella sp. AC70YNML; assembly: GCF_042196545.1. Taxonomy (NCBI): domain Bacteria; kingdom Pseudomonadati; phylum Pseudomonadota; class Alphaproteobacteria; order Hyphomicrobiales; family Bartonellaceae; genus Bartonella; species Bartonella sp. AC70YNML. The sequence continues at coordinate 1,273 of NZ_JBHIQK010000006.1, read as the reverse complement.
TTCGCAAGTAAGCGGCAAATCTTCACAAACATCAATGTAATTCAGCTCATCCATGCTAAAAGCCCACTCTTGATTTTCTTTCCAAACGGCAAAATGGTGCATTGCCAATTTACGACTCCACGGTTCCATATCATCAAAAACGAGTATAGCCTTTGTTCCAACAACAATTAAACGCCTCTCACGATAAGAACTCAAGCGTGAAGTAAAAAGATGACTACGCACACCATTTGGAAAAGTCATATGAATATGAGAAAAATCAGAAATCTGATCAACGACAGCAGCGCCCTCACCACGAATTTCGGAAGGCTCACATCCTGTCAACGCCAAAATCATTGAGAGATCATGAGGGGCAAGATCCCATAAAGCATCACTGTGTGTGTGAAATTTTCCAAAGCCTAATCTATGAGAATAAATATATCGCACATCTCCCACATCTCCGTTTTTCACCAATTCACACATTTTTTCAAAAGCTGGATGAAAACGCAAAATATGGCCCACCATAAAAACTCGCTCATAGGCCTCAGCCTCCTGAACTTGGCGTTTAGCATCAGAAACATTCAAGGCTATTGGTTTTTCCACCAAAACATCTTTACCATTTTTAACAGCACGCAGCACATTTTGCGTGTGAAATTGTGGAGGCAGCGCCAACACCAGTGCATCAATATCTCTATGAGCAAAAAGATCATCTGGTTTAATAATCTCCACACCATACAGTGTTGCAAAACTGGCAGCACGATCACTATCAATATCAGAAACTGCTGCTAAAGCCCCAAGAGAGTGAAGTGTCTTTATATGATTTCCACCCCAATGACCGCATCCTAAAACCGCTACACGTGGCACCATTTTTACGCCTTACCTTACTTTATCATATAAAACTACACTTACATATCGAGGATAAAATAGAATGACAAGAAAAAAGCTTCAAAACGATGCTTGACATCTTACTATTCTACCCCTTATATCCGCAAAAGATGTAATTATTGACAATTATGATTGCTTATTTTGGCGGAGTAGCTCAGTAGGTTAGAGCAGAGGAATCATAATCCTTGTGTCGGGGGTTCAAATCCCTCCTCCGCTACCATTGTAGCTTTCCAGCGGGTTTTGTTGTAGCTTGCCAGTGTAGCTTGTGTAGCTAGCCAGCAGGTTTTGTATATTTTGCCACTAGGTTTTGTACCAATTCATTGTAGCTAGCCAGCAGGTTTTGTATATTTTGCCACTAGGTTTTGTACCAATTCATTTTTTTTCAAAGAGTTTTAAAGGTGTTCTCAAAGGG
>NZ_JBHIQK010000005.1:0-123216 GCF_042196545.1 Bartonella sp. AC70YNML | reverse complement strand
TGGTTGCCCATTTATTTGGATAATCAGGATGTTGAGGTCATCAGTTCCAACCTTGCAAGAGATATTTTGAAGCATAACAAGCAGGGAGCCCATTTATGTGGTTGGAAAGATGGTCAAGAAACGAAGCAGCAAAGATAAAGATCTTACAGAAACAGAACAACAGCTTCTTCATGAGATGATAGAGACCTATCAAGGCTTAAAGATGATGTCACGCATCATGAAGTGGATTGCCTTCATTCTCTTTATGTTTGTAATAGATTTTTCCCGTTGCGTGGACGCCATAGAGAATAGCTTCTTACATCTTAAAAGATGGATAACAAAAAGTTAGAACATCTTAGAATAGCGACCCTTTGGACCTCTGGTTTTGCTAAAAAACCACCCCGAAAAGAACTCTTGATTCGTAATAACTGAAGAAAATCATAAAAAGATTTGTTAGAATCAGAAGAAAATATTTCTTCTCTAATAGGACTTTTTATATGGTTACATCTTTTGGTAAAATTTTACGGAAACTTCGCATTGATCACTCCGAACGCCTCTTAGATATGGCTAAGAAATTAGACATATCTGTAGCATTTTTATCTTCTGTCGAGATTGGCAAAAAATCTGTTCCTGTAGGACTGGAGGAAAAGATCATAGAGCTTTATGGTTTAGATAAAGAGAAGGCTTCTCTCTTAAAAAAAGAAGCCTATTCTTGTCGAAAAAGTATCATCATAAAGCCTTCTACTCCGTTGCAACGTGAAACTGTTGTTGCGTTTATGAGACTTTTAGATGGCTTACATCAAGAAGCGTTAGCAGACTTCAAAGAAACATTGTGCGAAGCGTGCTTTATAGAGAAATGTTAAAAATCCTATTCCCTAACTTTTATTTACGCGTCCCTCACTGTAAAAAATATATGGAAAATCAATAAATTATTTTGGATAAAAAAGAGCATGGTGCCCCCAGAGAGACTCGAACTCCCGACCCCCTGATTACAAATCAGGTGCTCTACCAACTGAGCTATAAGGGCGTAACCATGTAGGAGTTAGCACAAACTAACAAAAAGGAAAACAGAAAATTATTAAATTTTATGCATATTAAAAGAAAACTATATAAAAAATAACCAATTTATTTCCTTTTTTCCACTTTTTACAGCAAGGTTGGAACTATCCTTATGTTGATATCTTATAGAATCTTTTATAAGAATGGACCGTTTTGCTATCGAATTACGAATCTGAAGACTTTGATTGATGAGCAAGGTAATTTTCTAGCCAGTGAATATTATAATTACCATCAGCAACATCTTGATTATTAATAAGATCGCGAAAAAGAGGTAGTGTAGTTTTTATCCCATCGACGACAAATTCATCTAAAGCACGCCGTAAACGCATCATACATTCTAAACGGGTACGTCCATGAACAATCAGCTTTCCAATCATGCTATCATAGTAAGGAGGAATACGATAACCTGAATAAGCGCCTGAATCAACACGAATCCCTAAACCTCCAGGTGTATGAAAATGTGTAATGGTTCCAGGTGATGGCGTAAAATTAATGGGATCTTCTGCATTAATACGGCATTCAATGGCATGACCAGAAAAACAGACTTCATCTTGTGTCACTGAAAGTTTACAGCCTGATGCAATATGGATTTGTTCGTGGACTAAATCTATACCTGTAATTGCTTCAGTTACAGGATGCTCGACTTGTAAACGTGTATTCATTTCAATAAAATAAAATTCGCCATTTTCATAAAGAAATTCAATAGTACCCGCTCCACGATATCCAAGTTGGGCACAAGCATTTGCAACAATACTTCCAATTTTTTTCCGTTCAGTTTCATTAAGTGCAGGTGACGTAGCTTCTTCCCATACTTTTTGATGTCGTCGTTGAAGTGAACAATCGCGTTCTCCTAAATGAATAGCATTTCCCGCACCATCACCTATGACTTGAATTTCAATATGACGGGGTTTTTCTAAATATTTTTCTATGTAAACAGCGTCATCACCAAAAGCAGCTTTCGCTTCTGAACGCGTTGTCTTGAGAGCTATAGAAAATTCTTGTTCAGAATGAACGACTTTCATACCACGTCCGCCACCACCGGCAGAAGCTTTTATAATAACCGGATAACCAATTTCACGAGCAGTGCGTAAAGCATCTGATTCTTCAGTGACTGCTCCATCTGAACCTGGAACTACAGGAATACCAAGTTTTTTGGCGGTTTTCTTTGCTTCGATTTTATCGCCCATGATTCGGATATGAGTAGCTGTTGGACCGATGAATGTAATATCATGGGCTTCTAGAACATCTGCAAATTTTGCATTTTCAGAAAGAAAGCCATAACCTGGATGAACAGCATCCGCTCCTGTAATTTCACAAGCAGCAATAATTTGCTGAATACTCAAATAAGAATCGCGAGCAGGAGGAGGGCCAATACAAACACTTTCGTCAGCAAGACGAACATGCATTGCATCTGCATCAGCGGTAGAGTGAACAGCCACGGTTTTTATGCCAAGTTCTTTACATGCACGTAAAACGCGAAGAGCAATTTCTCCTCGATTAGCAATGAGGATTTTTCGAATCATGGTTGCCCCTCGCTTTATTCAACAATAATAAGTGGTTCACCAAATTCAACAGGTTGACCATCTTTGACAAGAACAGTGGTTACCGTACCGGAGCGCGGTGATGAAATTTGATTCATTGTTTTCATGGCTTCAATAATAAGTAATGTCTCCCCTTCAGAAACATTTTGTCCTACTTCTACAAAAGGTTGTGCGCCTGGTGAAGGTGCAAGATAGGCTGTTCCAACCATTGGAGAGGTTATTGTGTTTTTTGATTTATCTTCTTGGATAGAGTGTATAGGAGATTCAGCTGTTGGAACTGGAGAAGATGTTACAGAAAAAGTAGGAGTAGAAACAGGAGCATAGATCGCTTGCTCGGAAGAAGTTGAGGTATTTTGGCGTGAGACACAAATACGAAGCTCCCCTTGTTCAACTTCAATGTTCGTTAAATTTGTATCATTCAAAATTTCAGCAAGATCACGAATAATGTTCGTATCAATTGCGGTATATTTTGCCAAATCCATTTTTTTTGTTGCCATTTTATTTCTAACTCCTTGATCAATGAAGATCGTCATTATTTCGTTTTATGACAGAATATCTCTAGATTAGGGATGATATCTTTTGAAGCTTTAAAGATATTTATTTCCTTTAAATTCATTATATTTTGCAATTTTAAACTCGTATCTGCTTTACGCAAAATTGCATTTATAAGCCTGTTGTCAAAAAAGAGAAAGCATAAAATTACCTCATTTACAGTATTCTTCCTAAAACTAATCAGGTATAGAATAGGGTATTTACTGTGTATTATCTATCGCTTGTTTTAGAATGTCTTGTCTGGCTGCGCCGATGAATATTTTATTACCAATGATATAAGAAGGTGTTCCCGTAATATGAAGTGTAGAGGCAATGTGAATATTTTCTTTAAAAGCTTTTTGCAGATTAGGGTCTTTTATTGCATTACGGAGTTTTTTTTCATCTGCTCCTAATGAAACAGCTATTTTTATAGCTTTAGCTTCATTTGCGCGCCCTTGATGCATTAAAAGCTTTTTATGAAACTGAGGATATTTTTCTGGAAATTGTTTTCGAAATGCGTAAGCAACGGTATGAGCCGCCATAGAATCAGATCCCAAAATCGGTAAATCCTTGATAATAACCCGTAGATCTGGATATTCTTTTATCAAGTCTTCTATATCTGAATAGGCACTTTTACAAAATCTGCAATTGTAATCAAAAAAATCAACAAGTACTTTTTTACCATTTGGATTCCCCAAAACAGCGTCATGAGGAGAGTGAAAAATTTCCTTTTCTAATAAATGAATAATTGAGCTTTGACTTTCGTCTTCATTTTGTTTTTCCAGCTTATCTTGAAGGATAAGCTGCATTTCAATCAAAACTTCTGGATGAGTAAGAAGATACTCTCTAACAATTTGTTGAATATGCTGAGAATCAGTATGCGGTGTCATTTTTTCTTTAAGCTTAGATAAAAAGCTAGAATCTTCTAAAAGTTGTGCTTTAAGTTTTTCTAAGCTTAAATGATTGGTTACTGTCTGCTGTGATGTTGCGTTTGATAAAGAAGGTAAAAAGGTTAAAATACTCAACATAACTGGGACTAAAATTTTTGAAACAAGTGTTATTTTCGAGTTTTCAGGTTGATGAGTCATCTGTATACCTTTACATTTTCTATTGTGTCATTGAGTAAACTATATGAAAAGCGTTCTCTATGTGCAATAAAGCATTTAGCTATAGTATGTATTCTCAAATGGTAAAAAACATTAATTTTTCTCTAAAAAGCTTTCATATGATGTACATTTGCAAAGATTATATTGCCTACAGGATAAAAAATCCTCTCTTTAATTTGTCAAATGTTGTTTTGATGTATAAGGGTATAAAAAGCTTTTTGTGCGTGTTTATTTTAGGAAATAAGTACGTTGATAATACAATGAAGAACACTTGTATTATTTTTTCCTGTTGCTTTATTGAGGACTGAGAAACAAAATTAAATAATGAAAAGTGAAATTATGAAAACCACAACACATTATGAACTGTTTATCATTGGGGGAGGGATAAACGGGTGTGGATTGGCAAGAGATGCAGCTGGACGCGGTTTTAAAGTAGGATTAGCTGAAATGAAAGATCTTGCATCAGGGACTTCAAGTGCATCAACAAAACTTATTCACGGTGGTCTTCGTTATCTTGAACATTATGAGTTCAAACTTGTTCGTGAAGCACTCAAAGAACGCGAGATCATTTTACGTATAGCTCCACATATTGTACGTCCTTTACGTTTTCTTCTTCCTTATCATAAAGAATTGCGTCCTGCTTGGATATTGCGTTTTGGACTTTTTATTTATGATTATTTAGGGAACTGGAATCAGAAATTGTGGCGCAGTAAAACGATTAATTTTTCAAAAAAGTTTTGCTCTACACTGAAAAAAGAATATCAGAGAGGTTTTGAATATTCTGATGCAAGAGTAGATGATGCGCGTTTAGTCATTGCCAATGCTCGTGATGCAGAAAAGTGGGGAGCTGATATAAAAGTACGGACAAAAGTTCTATCTTTAAAAAGAGAAGACAAAAAATGGCGTATCTTTCTTCAAGACAAGTTAAGCGGTAAAGAATATAATGTCACTGCTTCTTATGTTGCGAATATGACAGGACCTTGGATTGATCATGTTTTGGAAAGCGTATTAGACTGTAAAGAACATACGCCAATACGGCTTGTTAGAGGTTCTCATATTTTGGTTCCCAAACTTTATACTCATGATCGTGCTTATATTTTTCAAAATGGTGATGGGCGTATTATATTTGCTATTCCATATCAAGAAGAGTTTACCTTGCTTGGAACAACAGATTGTAATTATCAAGGAGATCCGGCTGACGTTCATATTACTGATAAAGAAATTGATTATATTTGTGCAGCAGCCAGTGAATATTTCATACAACCAGTATTACCTGAAACGATTGTCTGGTCTTACTCTGGAGTTCGTCCACTCTATGATGATGGAGCTTCAAAAGCACAAGAAATTACGCGCGATTATGTTTTAAAAGAAATGGGAACAGGAACGACACCAAAGATACTTAATCTTTATGGTGGAAAGATTACAACTTATCGTAAGTTAGCTGAAGATGCGATGAAATTTGTTGAAAAAGCACTTGGTAAAAAGGGAGCATCATGGACGGCTAAGGCAGTACTTCCAGGGGGAGATTTCCCCTATAACAAATTAGATACAATCGAAAATAGGATTGCTCTTTTAATGCCAGATTTAGATGTTTTTACACATCGCAGGCTTGCACGCTCCTACGGTACAGAAGCATTGCTGATCTTTGCACATGGTAAGGCAAATAAAGGAAAAAATTTTGGACATGGGCTTTATGAAGTAGAAGTAAAATGGTTGATGGAAAAAGAATGGGCTAAAGTATGTGAAGATGTGTTATGGCGTCGTTCAAAACTGGGGCTCCTATTTAATGAACAAGAGGTTGATACTCTTTCTTCCTATATGCAAAGCCAACAAGAGATTGAACAACGTTTATGATCATTTCATTTTACAGATTTTATCTGCAATATTGTAAATATTTTCCTTCAAGAGATACTGATATCAGTTATAGATATTAAAAAGGCAATGGCTGTCTATACCCTGATTTTAGTTTTTTTTGCAAGAATCACAAAATGGCAAAATTAGATAGAATATTTAAGATGAAATTTGTCTATTTTATAAAGTGAAATCTAAGAATATTACCAAAAAGAACTCATTGATAAAAAATGATTTATAATTAGATTCGTATGAAATAAGGTTTTTTCTTCTTTAGGAGAAGATAAAGCTACTTTCTTTAGCGTTTATTTGCACAATGAGTTAAAAAATCTAAAGAAAATTAAATCGATCATGAAAAATTGTATAATGTGTTAGTTTAGCATTTATTATCTTAAACGCTGTACTAAATCATGTAAGGGGAGAGACTTGAAGAGCGTAAGAAGAACTTATAAATGAGTTTTTTATATTATAGTAAAAATCTTCTTTTTTCATGTTTATATACCTGAACACTAATCTATGAGAAATGCGATATTGTGTTTTGGCATGATTGATTGTAGTAAACCTTGATATCAATTGAAAATAATGAGCTGTTATTATACTCATGATAGTATAAGAGAATAAAATTTTCCGTAAACTAAAAGTAAGTATTTTTCTATGTATAAAGAGAGAGCTATAGGGACATGAGAGTAATACCCTCATGATATTTTACAACCTTCCATCGCCTATAAAATTTGCAGTAGCACCAATGTTGGACTGGACAGACCGACATTGCAGGTTTTTTTATCGTCTTTTAACGAAAAAAGCTCTCCTTTATACGGAAATGATGGTAGCAGATGCTGTCATTCATGGTGTTCGTGAACAATTGTTGGCTTTTAGCGACAAAGAACGTCCAGTTGCATTACAATTAGGGGGGGCAGATCCGAAAAAGTTAGCAGAAGCTGCACGAATTGCTGAGGATTTTGGCTATAACGAAATAAATCTCAATGTTGGTTGTCCATCAAATCGTGTTCAAGCAGGTGTCTTTGGAGCTTGTTTGATGCTACATCCAGACATTGTGGCAAATGCTGTGGAAGCGATGAAACGAGTGGTTACGATACCTGTAACTGTCAAATGTCGGATTGGAGTGGATGAACAAGATGAAGAATTAGCATTAGATCTTTTGGCTAATCAGGTTTGGAATGCTGGATGTGATGCGCTCTGGATCCATGCTCGCAAGGCATGGCTACAAGGATTGAGTCCGAAAGAAAATCGCAATATTCCGCCCCTTAATTATGAAAGGGTTTATAAATTAAAACGTAAATATCCTCATAAATTCATTGGGATAAATGGTGGAATTAAATCGATTGATGAGATCAAAGAACACTTAACTTTCTGTGATGCTGTGATGGTTGGTCGCCAAGTTTATCATGATCCAACTTTGTTAAAATATATTGATTTTGAACTCTATGGTGAGTCGCAGAATAGTCTAAGTGAGAGTGATCTTATTGAGGTTATGTGTGATTATGCAGCTCGACATATTGCATCGGGGGGACGGCTTTCTCATGTGACGCGTCACATGATTGGTTTATTTCATGGGCGGGGTGGGGCACGTCGATGGCGGCAAATACTATCAAATGATGCGATAAAACCAAACGCAGATATATGTACTTTAAAAGAAGCTTTTTATGCTCTCATTTAATAACAGTCAGACAATTAACATATATTGAAGTTGAGATCCTTTGCGTTTTGATTTCTTTGCGATAATTTTGATCCCTTTAATTTTATAAGTTTTTGAAAGTTTATAACTTTTATTATGAATAAGAATGTTAGAATTTATATATTAAACGGCATGCTGATTATGCCTATTAAATAAAAAATAGTTTAAGGGTATCACTGTAAAGGTAGTCATAAGATATTAATAACATTTTGAATCTTGCACGTTTGTTATTGGGGTAAAAAATAGAATGTAGAAATTATTGCTTTCATAGTATTTAACATTTTTAAAGCACTGTTAAAAAAACAATAAATTATTCATATCCTGTATATATGACGTGATTTTCATAAACATTGTAGATTTTAAAAGGTATCATTATGATCGCTAGTCCATTTGATGATTTTCGTGCTTTGCTTACAAATTTACCTGTTGCTGATGAGTTTTCTATAATTTTGGCAAAAAAACGGCAAAAAAACTTAACAAAAGAGCAAGGAACATTGGGAAAACTAGGAGATATTGCTGTTTGGTACGCGGGGTGGAGAGGTACAGAAAAACCTATAGTAACGCGACCTTTGGTTGCTATTTTTTCTGGAAACCATGGTATTGTAGAGGAGAATATTACACCATTTCCACAATCTATGACACAAAAAATGGTACAAAATTTTGCATCTGGCGGTGCTGCTATCAACCAAATTTGTATCGCTTATGATCTGGGATTAAAAATTTTTGATTTAGCATTGGAATATCCAACAATGAATATTACCAAGGATGCTGCAATGGACGAGAGAAGTGCAGCTGCTACAATGGCATTTGGAATGGAATCCATTGCTGGTGGAACAGATCTTTTATGTATTGGTGAAATGGGAATTGGAAACACAACAATAGCTTCAGCTTTATGTTTAGCATTGTTTGGTGGAGACGTTGAAGAGTGGACAGGACATGATATGGAATCGGAGGGTGATTTTTATCAGCGTAAAATAGCAGCGGTTAAGGCAGCAGTTTCCTTGCATAAGGAGCATTTAAATGATCCTTTTGAGATAATGCGTCGCTTAGGAGGACGTGAAATTGCTGCTATGGTTGGTGCTATTTTGGCGGCAAGAATGGAAAAGATACCCGTTATTTTAGATGGTTTTGTGGCAACAGCAGCGGCAGCGGTCCTTTATAAAATGCATCCAAAAGCTCTTGATCATACTCTCGTTGGACATGTTTCTTCTGAAAAAGTCCATCGTAAACTTTTACAAAAAATTGGCAAAGAACCACTTCTAGATTTTGGAATGCGTCTTGGTGAAGGAACAGGAGCAGCTATAGCAGCTGGAATTGTCAAAGCTGCTGTTTTAACTCATGCACAAATGGCGGTTTTGGAACAAGAAAGTTTGAACACTTAAAAGATGATGAGACGGATATAAAAAACGCTTAAGAGTTATGTTCATTTACCTTTTCATGTAATTTAATATAATTCAGCGGAAGCTCCGTTGTATATTTAATCTGTTCCATTGCGAAAGAAGATGAGACATCACGGATATCAATTTTAGAAATTAATTTTTTATAAAAAAGATCATAAGCTTCAATATTGGGAACAACAACACGCAATAAATAGTCAATATCTCCACTCATTCGGTAAAATTCAATAACTTCACGGAACTCCTGCACAATTTGTGAAAAACGCTTAAACCATTCATGACTATGTGTATTTGTGCGAATAGACACAAAAACAGTGACGTGTGCGTTTACTTTTTCTGGAGAAAGAACAGCAACACGACGTTGAATGACGCCATCTTCTTCAAGTTTTTGAATCCTACGCCAGCAAGGAGTGGTCGAAAGTCCCACTTTTTTAGCAATATCAGCAACAGAAAGTGTCGCATTTTCTTGCAAAAGATGTAAAATTTTTCGGTCAAGACGATCCATATTTCTTCTCAATATCTTAATTTATAAAAATTTACGCACTAAACGACGCAGATATACAATAAGCTCATCGTTAAACCATGGATTTTTCTGTAACCAAGAAGTATTTCGCCATGACGGATGAGGCAAAGGCATAACATTATAGCCTCGAGGTTGAGGAATGGAAAGAATATTTCTCCAATCACCAACAGTTGCAGAAACGGTTTTATGTTTTAATTCTGTAATGTGCCACTTTTGCGCATAACGACCAATGGCAAGAACAAGCTTTATTTGAGGCATTGCCTGAAATATCTTTTCATGCCATATTTCTCGACATTCACATCTTGGTGGTAAATCAGCTTTATTTTTGTCATAACCTGGAAAACAAAATCCCATAGGAACAATAGCGAAGAGAGATTTATTATAAAATTCTTCTTTTGTAACACCCAGCCAATTACGCAATCTTTCGCCCGAACGATCATTAAAAGGGATAGAAGTTTCATGAACACGCAATCCTGGTGCTTGGCCTGCAATTGCAATCGAAGCAGTATCGGATAAATAAACGACAGGGTTTGGTTCATGAGGAAGAGGAGGAAAATAATGGGGTTGTTGGACGCAAACACGACAGGAATAGATCTCTTTTTCAAGTTTGATAATTGGGCTACATTGTTTCATTAGTAAATAAAATTAAAAAATATTTTTCTTATTCTGTGCGAGGATTTGCTTTGCGCCATTCTTTTGGTCGTTGAAAACTTGATGCCCATATTCCTTTCTTTTTCCTTCTCGCTTCTTGCTCTTCTTTGGGGTATTCATAATAATTTACAGCCCAACCATTCTGTACAAGTGTTGCGTTGATATTGCTAACTTGTTTTGTTTTACATGTTGCAAGAATACGGCGATATTTATCTGTTTTTTGCCAGTGACATATAACAGTTTGATTTTTTAATAATTGTTCTAAATATTTCTTTGCCTCAAGCCCACAAGGGTAGCGTGCTTCCTTTTTTCCACAAAATTGGTGGAGTTCAGGAGCATCAATTCCAGCTAGTCGAATCTTAATTGAAGAAATCATAATGGTATCGCCATCAATGATTAAAGCATTTCCTTTAACAGAGTTTTGAGAAGAAAATTTTTCTTTTTGAGGCAACTGCTGAGTTTTCTTAAAGTAAGTTGACATAATGATAAGAATGCTGGCAGCGACAAAAATACTGAAACCGATAACTTTTAGATTAAAGATTCTTAGATTAAAATGAGAAAAAGATTTTTTCATGAAATAAAGAAACTGCTAACATTACTATAACTCTATTTTAGTATTGTTTATAATTCATCCGAGAAGCTTTATTCATATGACGAAACAATGTCTCGTTTTAATGACAAAATTTTCGTTAGATATCACAATAATCAAATACTCATGCAGAATATATGTAAGCAACTTAAATAATAAATCAACTTAATCCAAATCCGTACAAAACGTACAAAGTTTAAAGTAAACTTTTTAAACTTAAGGAAATAAAAAAACACCCCTCAAAAAATAACTTTGAAGAGCAATACTCCCACATTTCTTTTGGAGTATAAAATCTATCAATTCAATAATAATTTTATTTATTTAATTTTTGTTTCTTTAAATTCAACGTGCTTTTTTACAACTGGATCATATTTACGCTTGCTCATTTTATCTGTCATTGTGCGGCTGTTTTTCTTTGTTACATAGAAAAAACCAGTATCTGCAGTTGATAAAAGCTTGATCTTAATGGTTGCTGCTTTAGCCATAATGTAAATACCCTATTTATACTGAAAAAATATTATTGCTTTCAAAACTTATTTCCGACATCATCAGATTTTCCGGCAACACTACGGATGTTCTCAAAAAAGTCAAGAGCTGATTAATTTTCTCATCAGTTGGATAAATACCAAAATGACATATAAACCGAAAAAAACAGCCATAGCTATTGAAAAACCAAAAGGATTAAAAATATCCATGGATTTTCCAATAAAGGTTGGCCCGATGAGCATACCAATTCCATAGCAAAAAATAAAGGCAGAATTAGCAGCAGCAAGTTCTTGGCCCTTAAGACGTGCTCCTAGATGTGCCAGAGCAATTGTATAAAGGCTAGCTGATACACCACCAAGAAGGAACAGATCAAGCATTAGAACCCATGGATATTGAGTGATCCATGGTACCATAAAAGTTCCCACAAGACCTAGGATAGCACAACTTATTAGTGGATAACGTCGATCTTTGGCATAGTCGCTTATAATGCTGATAGGAATTAAGAGCAAAACATTCCCAAGTGCAAGCGTTGCCATAAAGTGTGCTGCTTCATGCTCATTATAGCCAATGGATAAAGTAAAGGGTGTTATAAGAGTTAATGCGCCCATTTGAATAGCACCGTAAACAAACACTGCCATCATGGCACTTGGAACATAAAAAAGATAACGAAAAAATGGCGTATATTGGCTTTTTTGAAATTCTGGACTTAATTTCCAAGCCGCAAGAATTGGGATAACAGCAAGTATAATAAGGCTATAGCCAACAGCAAAAGGAATAAAGCCTTGTGTTCCCACTTTTGCTAGCAACGTTGGACCTACCGCAAACCCTAATCCTAAAACAATAGCATAAATGGAAAGAACCAAGCTACGTTTTTTAGGGGGAGCACAACTGTTGATCCAAAACTCTGACAGGATAAACATAACTGTCATAGTGAAATGTAATATAAACCTTAAAATGAACCAAACCCATAAGGGGTCGAAAAAATAGAATCCTAAAAAACTTAAAGATCCTATAGCCATCATAAGCAATATTGTTTGAGAAATTCCTAAGCATAAGGCGATTCGAGACGTAAAAATAGCTGCAATAATTGTGGCGATTCCACCAACAGTTCCACTATAGCCGATTGTACTGTTGGAAAGTCCTTTTTCTGCCATAAGAAAAGAGACAAGTTGTGTTCCCATTCCCAATGCTGTTCCAACGGTACCAATGGTTGCAATAGCTGCAATAATGGCACGCAAAGAATTATTTTGAGAGTCAAAAGCTTTTTTTTTCATAAGAATGACTTAAGATACTTTTGTTTATTCGAATAATAAAAAGGTGTGCTGAAATGAAAAAAGCTCAAGCTCTCTTTTGCAGATTTTCTCACCTATTAAGTATAAAAAACCTGCAAGATTTTTATAAAATTACTATATTTATAAAATAAATCACATACCTTTATATACTAAATAAAACATAAAAATAATATAAATACTACATATTATAGGTCTTTTCTTAGCTTTAAGTCATTATTATTTATATGCTTTTAAAGAGAGAAACAAGAGGTTTAATTATTTTTAATAAAGATTTTTAGACTTTAAAATAAAAAATAATACAACGAAAATTATAAAAATGTTTTTTACTTTTTATTTTTAATTAATTTTTTCTTTTCCCATAAAAAGTATATTTTTGTTTTTTTAATTTGTTTTTATGGTAGGATGTCGGTGAAAATTTTATTGGACGAGGTTTTGTTAAGAGCTCAAAGCATAAAGCGCCAGCAAAAGGTTGTACCGTTATAAGTTTTACTTCTACAACATCACTGAGTTGATAGCCTTTATGGCTACGCTGTCCTACAAGAACATGTTGTGCTTCATCAAAATGATAATAATCATTTTTAAGTGTAGAAATATGGACAAAACCATCTGTATTGAGTTTATCAAGTGAGATAAAAAGACCTGCTTTTGTAACTCCGGAAATGCGACCTGTAAAAATACGACCGATTTTATTCGTTAAATAGTGAGCAACAAGCCGATCAATCGTTTCTCTTTCAGCTACCATCGCACGGCGCTCATATAAAGAAATTTGCGTAGCAATTTCTGCAAGATTTTGTTCTTGTGTCTCTGTTAATTGATCATTTCCTAATTTGAGAGCTTTAATGAGTGCTCGATGAATAATGAGATCAGCATAACGACGGATTGGTGATGTAAAATGTGTATAGTTCTGCAAGTTCAAACCAAAATGGCCACTATTTTTAGGGTTGTACTCTGCTTGTGATTGTGAACGCAAAATAACTTGATTGACTAGTTCTTGTTGTTGAGTATGAGCGACCTTTTCTAAAATTCTATTAAGGCGCGCTGAGGTAAGTTCGCTTCCGCGGGAAAGTGGTATCCCCAAACTTTGAAGAAAGCTCCGAAGTATTTCTTGCTTGGCAAGAGAAGGTTTCTCATGAATACGGTAGATGAGGGGCTGATGATGTTCTTTTAAGGTTTCAGAAGCTGCAATATTTGCTTGTATCATAAACTCTTCAATCAAACGATGTGCTTCTAATTGTGTTTCACTCACAACATCTTTTATGCATCCATTTTGATCAAGAATAATCTTTTTTTCTGCAATTTCTAATTCTAGTGGTTGTCGAAGATTTCGCGCAGCTTTAAGGCATGCATAGGCTTCCCATAAGGGGTGCAAAATGCTCTCAAAAAGAGGGGCTATTTTTTCATTTATATTACCTTCAATTGCCAATTGTACTTCTTGATAAGAAAGTTTGGCTCTTACCCGCATCATAATACGATGAAAACTATGTTTTCGTTTATTACCGTTTGCATCAAAAATCATACGAACTGCTAAAGCTGGCCGTTCTTTTCCTTCACGTAGAGAACATAAATCATGAGAAAGGCGTTCAGGCAGCATTGGCACAACAGTATCGGGAAAATAAACAGAATTTCCGCGTTTCAATGCTTCTTTATCTAAAGCACTTCCTGTTTTGATATAGTAAGAAACATCTGCGATGGCTACAATAATAATCCAACCATCATTGTTTGCTGGATCCTTATCCTTGGTTGCATAAACTGCATCATCATGGTCTTTTGCATCTGGTGGATCAATTGTAATAAAGGGTAATTGTCGCCAATCTTCACGATTATCCATATTGGCAGCTTTGATATGTTTGGCTTGCTCAAGAACACTTTCAGGAAAAATATAAGGAATTCCTTTCGAAAGAAGCGCTATCATTGAGAGTGTTTTCTCACTCTTAATGTGCCCTAAAACATTCTTTATTTTTGCGCTCTTTAATCCGTAACCAGTATTTTTTTTTATTTCGACTTCAACGAGATCACCCGTTTCAATCTTCATTTCTGGAGACATTTCAACAATAAGTTCATTGGTTTTGCGGTCTATAGGATCAAGGCGCAATTGATTATTTTCCAATTTTCGTACAATAGCAAATGCGCTTTTGGGAGATACATCAATTTTACGAATAATTCGTCCCGTATAAGGATGGCTTGAGCTTTCAGAATTTTTATTTCGAAAAACTTTTACAAGAATATGATCTCCAACACCAATATTACTTCCTTTTATGTGATGAAAAGAGTGTATTTCAATATTGGGCTTTGGAGAATCTTCCCATTCAAGAGGTTGTGCAATAAAACTTCCATCTTTATCACGTCCGCTAATTTTTACTAAAGTAACAGGAGGTAATTTTCCTTTGTTTATTGCTCTTTTGCGGTGTTTAGATATAAGATTTTGATCCTTCAACTCACGTAACATATCTCTAAGCAAAATACGAGAATCACCTTTTAAGTTAAAAGCTTTGGCGATTTCTCGTTTACTTGAGTGGTTAGGATTCTTAATTATAAAGGAAAGGATTGCTTCCTTATTGGGAAAAGTTTTCCCCTTGAATGAAGAGAGATATTTTATGTTTTTTTCACCTTTAGCCAAAATTTATATCTCTTTTATTTTTGCTTTTGTTTTAGAAGAAGCTCTTTTTGAAGTTGTTTTTTTACTCGATGCTTTAGCCGATATAAGTTCTAGTGCCTCTGGAAGTGTTACACTAATGGGATCTTTATCTTTTGGCAATGTTGCATTAATTTTACCCCAATTGACATAAGGACCATAACGCCCGTTGCGCACGGTAATGGTTCCTCCTTCGGGATGCTCTCCTAATGTTGCCAATGCTTCAGGTGTTGTTCTGCTTTGCCTGGTTTTGTTTTCTTGTTGTTCTGCTAATACTGTAACAGCGCGATTGATACCAATATCAAAAACTTCATCTGCATGAAGAAGGCGCGCAGATTTTCCGTTATGGCTAAGATAGGGACCATATCGTCCAATCGTAGCCGTGATTGTTTTTCCGGTTTCAGGATGAATGCCAATTTCACGGGGAAGGGATAGTAAAGCCAAGGCTTTATCAAGGGTTACATTTTCTGCCTGCCATTCTTTTGGTAGTCCTGCACGCTTAACTTCTTTGCTTTCACCAAGTTGAATATAGGGACCAAAGCGGCCATTACGAAGAGAAATCTCTTTTCCTGTTTCAGGATCAATACCAAGTATAACAGGTTCATCATTGCGTATAGCTTCATTCTCTTCTCCAGTATCTGTACCAAGTTGGCGTGTGTATTTACATTCGGGATAATTGGAACAGCCAACAAAAGCACCATAACGCCCAAGTTTTAATGATAATTGACCATTTTTACAAAGAGGACAGGAACGTACATCACTTCCATCTTCGCGTTCAGGAAAAGCGAGAGGTGCTAATGTTACATTTAAAGCATCAAGAACATTAGTTATACGGAGTTCTTGGATATTGATAATAGATGCATTAAATCCATCCCAAAAATCTCGCAATACGTCTTTCCAAGAAAGTTTGCCATCAGAGATAAGATCCAGCTTTTCTTCAAGATCTGCTGTGAAACCATATTCTACATAGCGATTAAAAAAATTTTCAAGAAAGGCTGTAACAATACGTCCCTTAGCATCGGGAATAAGCTTTCGTTTATCAATGACAATATATCCACGGTCACACAATGTCGCCAATGTGGATGCATAAGTTGAAGGACGACCAATTCCTAACTCCTCAAGCTTTTTAATTAATGAAGCTTCAGAATAACGAGAAGGGGGCTCTGTGGTATGTTGTATAGATTCAACTTTTTCTTTTGTCAGTGCTTCACCAGTGTTTATTTGTGGTAAACGTGTTGATTCATTTTCTTCATTATTTTCTTCGTCTCGTTGATCCGTGTAGACGGAAATAAAGCCATCAAAGCGAATAACAGATCCTGTTGCTCGTAGATTTGCATGGTTTTCTCCTTGTAGTGCTTCAATTTCAACAGTTGTACGTTCAATTTCAGCAGAGCGCATTTGGCTGGCAATAGCACGCTTCCATATTAGCTCATAGAGCTTTGCTTGATCGCTATCGAGAAAATTACGGACTTGACTAGGATTGCGTTGAAAATCTGTTGGACGGATCGCTTCGTGTGCTTCCTGTGCATTTTTTGCCTTTGTTGAATAAAAACGTGGCTTTTCAGGAATATAGTCTTTTCCGAAAGTTTCATGAATAACTTTTCTTGCTGAATCAATAGCCTCAGGTGCTATTTGCACACCATCGGTACGCATATAAGTAATAAGCCCTGCCGTTTCACCGTTAATTTCAATGCCTTCATAAAGCTTTTGGGCAATTTGCATAGTGCGAGAAGCTGAAAATCCTAATTTTGAAGAAGCTGCTTGTTGTAGTGTGGAGGTTGTAAATGGAGGAAAAGGATTTCTCTTTGTAGGTTTTGCTTCAACACTGAGTGTATGGTATTGGGCTTGCTCCAACATAAAGCGAATTTGGTCTGCTTGTTCTTGAGATTGAATATCAAGCTTGCCTATTTTTCTTTGATTAAACATTGTCAATCTTGCTTGGAAACCATCATTTCGGATGGTTTTTAACTGTGTTGTAATGGACCAGTAATCTTCTTTGATAAAATGTTCTATTTCTGATTCACGATCACAAATAATACGCAAAGCAACCGATTGAACGCGTCCTGCTGAACGCGCACCAGGAAGTTTACGCCATAAAACAGGTGAAAGTGTAAAACCAACGAGATAATCAAGAGCACGACGCGCAAGATAAGCATCTACAAGCGATGTATCAATATCACGTGGATTGTTCATAGCATCAAGCACAGACTTTTTGGTGATGGCATTGAAGACAACTCTTTTAATAGGTTTATCTTTTAAAACTTTTTTTTGACGGAGAACATCCAGAATATGCCATGAAATAGCTTCCCCTTCACGATCAGGGTCTGTTGCTAATATAAGGCTATCGGCTTCTTTAACGGCTTTTGCTATTTCATTTAAACGTTTAGCGGCAGCAGAATCTATATCCCATTTCATAGAAAAATCTTGATCCGGTAAAACAGAACCATCTTTTGCAGGCAAATCACGAACATGTCCAAATGATGCGACAACTTTGTATTGAGACCCAAGATATTTATTAATTGTTTTTGCTTTTGCTGGAGATTCAACGATAACGATATTCATAATTTTATCCAAATATTGAAATAAAAATTTTTTTATAAACGCCTTTCACGCGAATAGCTAATGCCAATTGCTTAAGAGCACATAAAAAAATATTAGCCATATAAAAAACATGAATATTGTACAACTTATGATTGTCATTATTAGAGTACACCCTATATAGAATTACACGATTTATTTTCCACTGTTATTACAAAAACATACGGCGAAATACTAAGATAACGTCTATTGAGAGGTAGGAGGGGAAATGCTCAAGGATAGAGGATTATGTTTATAAATCATTTAAAAGTTATCCAATATATTACAGACATGTCAAAGCAAATGAATCAGATGGCGCGTCAGGCGCACAGTCCGCTTTTAGCATTGCTTTTGGATATGGTTGCCAAAGAAGGGCAAAGCATTATTAATAGTGCTGAGGCTCTTGGGGAAGATCAAGATTCGACAATGACACACAACCACCAGAGTGTCGAATAAGCTTTCCAGCAAGGTCGAGTTCTACCAACAAGAGGTAGAGAGCTGGGAGTGAAACACCTGAGTGGATACTGAGTGTGTCTAAATCGATTGGCGTTGTTGAAAGAGCGGAGAGAACTGCTGCGCGTGCTGCATCATCATCTGCTAAAGAGAGGCTGTTGTTTTTTTTATCTGCTAAATTAAAATTCTCCTTTTCAAGTTGTAAAGAGGATGGTTCCTCAAAAAAATTGAGTTGGGAATTTGGAAGCGGTGAAATTAATGGCGTAAGTGTTTCTATGATGTCAGAAGGATGTGTGGTGAGTAGAGCTCCGTCTTTGATAAGATTGTTGGTACCAACAGATCTTGGATCAAGTGGAGAACCGGGAATGGCAAAAATTAACCGTCCCATTTCAGCTGCTTGACGTGCGGTAATTAAGGACCCTGAGCGCAGAGCTGCCTCTACAACCAAGAGACCAAGTGACAAAGCTGCAATAATACGGTTTCTTCTTGGAAAATCGATAGCACGCGGCTGCCAAGAAATGGGCATTTCGCTGATGATGGCTCCACCGTTGGCAATAATATCTTCATGCAACTTTTTATTTTCAGGAGGATAGATATGATCAATTCCTCCAGCCATGACTGCAACAGTTCCTGTTTTTAAACTTGCTTGATGCGCAACACTATCAATTCCACGAGCAAGCCCAGAAATTGTTACAAAGTCTGCTTCTCCGAGAAAACGCGCAAATTGAGCCGTAAGCTTTTTTCCCGCAGCTGAAGCATTTCGAGAACCTATAATTCCAATAGAAGTTTTTTGAAAAATTGCAACATTACCTTTGATAGCAATAAGCGGCGGAGGGGCTTCTGTAACCTTAAGAAAAGCTGGATAATCTGGTTCTCCTATACCGATAAACCGGACATCTAATCTTTCAGCTTCTTGCATTTCTTTTTCTGCATCTTCTAAGCTTGCTATTTTAATAGATACAGAACCACCACCTTTTCTACTAAGCTCTGACAGCGCTGCCAGAGCATTTTCTGCTGTTTTATAATGATCAATGAGATTGCGAAAACTAACAGCTCCAATATTTTCACTGCGCAATAACCGTAACCAGCTTAGACGTTGACGATCAGTAAGCAGGATTCCTTTATTTATCTCCGTTTTTCGTACCAATCTTATTTTCTTCCCCAATTAATAATCTACCGATATTTGCATAATGTTTTATGAAAACAAATATGCTCATCATAATCAGCATACAACAGAAATAAGAAGCGGAAAAATAAAAAACAAATACCGGTGTGATCGTAACAGCAATAAGCGCAGATAATGAAGAATAACGCATGAGAAGAAAAATCGCACTCCATACAATAATAAAAATAATTGCTGCAGGCCAATAGATTCCTAAGCACACCCCTAGATAGGTAGCAACACCTTTGCCGCCTTTAAATTTAAGCCATACGGGGAAAAGATGTCCTAAGAAAACAAAAAAGCCTGCTAGAGAAATAAGAATACTATTGTCTAGCGGATCACTAAAAAATTTTGTAACGAAAACAACGATAGTTCCTTTTAACATATCACAAAGAAGTGTTAGAGCAGCAAGCTTTTTATTTCCTGTTCGTAAAACATTTGTTGCTCCAATATTGCCGGAACCGATTGTTCTTATATCATCAATTTTGAACAATTTCGTAAAAAGAAGCCCAAATGGAATCGAGCCAATGAGATAAGATATGAGGAAAATAAACCATGGAGTGAACTGAAAAAATATTTCTGCTTCATTCATTAAGAATCTCATTAAGTTTGTTGATCAAGTTTAAAAACGTTTTTCCCTTTCACAAAAGTCTGGAGCACGCGTCCTTGAAAACGTGCATTCTCAAAAGGGGTATTTTTTGAATGTGAATAGAGCTTCTCTTTTGAAACAACCCATGGTTCTTCAAGATCAACCACAATAAGGTCTGCATGAGTACCTTTTTTGAGTGTTCCTGCATTGAGTCCAAAGAGCTTTGCAGGCGCCGTTGACAAAAGTTCCGTTATCCGTAGAAGAGATAAGCTCTCATCATGATAGAGGCGTAAAGCTGCGCTCAATAAGGTCTCCATACCAATAGCGCCAACTGCCGCGTCATTAAATGGTAAATGTTTTTTGTCGATACTCTGAGGATCATGAGAAGAGACAACAACATCTATAGTCCCATCCTTTATTGCTTCAATCATTGCTATACGGTCTTCTTCTGTACGCAATGGGGGCATTAAGCGAAAAGAGGTGCGATATTCACCAATGTCATTTTCATTGAAAGATAAATGATTAATAGATACACCCGCTGAAATTTTCTCACTGCGTTTTTTACCTAAACGAAGTGCATCAGCAGAGAGTGCTGTCGATATTTGAGCAGCATGATAGCGTGTTTGCGTTAATACTGCTAATCGCAGATCTCTTTCAAGTGGGATAACTTCTGCTTCGCGTGGGATGCCAGAAAGACCAAGCCAACTGGCAAGCAGTCCTTCATTCATCACACCTTGCCCTGTAAGATCTTTATCTTGCGTTTCATGCATCAATGGAACATCAAAATCGCGTGCATAACTCATTGCCCGTCGCATAACAGATGAATTTTGAAGTGTTTTTTTTCCTTCACTAAAAGCAACAGCCCCTGCATCCTTGAGCAAACCAAATTCAGTTATTTCTTGTCCGTTGAAACCTTGTGTGATGGCAGCAACAGGATAAATATTGACCGATGACATTTCCTGTGCTGTATGCGTAATAAATTTAATCAGAGCAATATTATCAATGACTGGGTGCGTGTCTGGCATCATCAAAAAGGAAGTAATACCACCTGCTGCGGCCGCTTGACTTGCTGATGCAATTGTTTCACAATGTTCATTCCCTAATTCTCCAACAAAAACGCGCGCATCAACAAGTCCAGGGAGAATTGCTTTGTTTTGTGCGTTAATAACTTCTGCTTCTTCAGGAAATCCTTGATTCAGAGCTTCTTTTCCAGCGGCTATAATTCGTCCATTTTCAATAATAACTGTACCAATTTCATCGATTGCGCGCGAAGGATCAATAATACGAGCATTTTGAAAAACAACTGGTTTTATCATTTTTTTTCTCCACTGATCTTTGCGCGTGAATCTAATAGAGCCTCCATGACAGCCATACGCACTGCAATTCCCATTTCTACTTGTGTATGAATCATACTTTGTGGTCCATCTGCTATATCGGATGCAATCTCCACACCACGGTTTATTGGTCCAGGGTGCAGAATAATAGAATCATTTTTGGCATAGGCTAAATTTTCTTTATGTAAGCCAAAATAATGGAAATATTCACGCGTAGAAGGAATAAAAGATCCTGTCATCCGTTCATGCTGTAAGCGCAACATCATGATAACGTCAGCATTTTTAAGACCTTCTTTCATCGTGTTAAAAACCTCAACACTCATATGAGCGATTTCTGCGGGTAAGAGTGTTGAAGGAGCAACAGCACGAACACGAGCACCCAAAGCATTGAGACACAGGATATTGGAACGGGCAACACGTGAGTGTAAGATATCTCCGCAAATCGCAACAGTTAATCCTTCAATACGACCTTTTGTCCTTTTAATGGTTAGAGCATCTAATAAAGCTTGGGTTGGATGTTCATGAGCACCATCACCTGCATTAATAACACAACAATCAACTTTTTGTGCTAATAAAGCTGCCGCTCCTGCACTGTTATGGCGAAAAACCAGTATATCTGGCTTCATCGCATTGAGAGTTATAGCTGTATCAAGTAATGTTTCTCCTTTTTTTACAGATGAGTTGCCGATCGCAAGACTCATCACGTGTGCACCTAGCCTTTTACCCGCTAATTCAAAAGAAGATTGTGTTCGCGTAGAGGCTTCAAAAAAGAGATTAATTTGAGTCCGTCCATGCAAAGTAGATTTTATTTTATCAATTTTGTTAGAAAGGATAACATTTGCTTCTGCACGATCAAGCAATGTATTAAGATCTTGTACACTTAGATCTTTAATAGCTAAAAGATGTTGATGAGGGAAAAGTGGAAAAAAATTATCTTGCATCATAGCATTCTTCTTTATCTCTCTCTAAACAGGTTAAACAAGCATTTGTTTGAATATGATAAATGTTTCTTAACTCTAAAAAGACAAATAGTCTATGATATGAATGATTTGAATGTAGGAATATACCTATGAGTGCTGTATCTGCGCAAAATACTCGTCGAAAAAATACATTTCTTAGCGATACGCTTATGTTTCGTATTGCTTCTACTTTGCCTAAGTTTTTGTTAGCAAGTTTTGAAGAAATAGGGGATTTTGCCGCGAGTCGAGAAGCATGGAAACTTTCTTGCTTAGCGAATCATTATAAGCCTTTACTATGCTATAATGATGAATGGGGGCAACCAACAGAAAGATTAGAGATCCATTCTTCCTATCAAGCTCTTCAACAATATTCTAGACAAGCAGGTTTGGTTACCTCGCTTTGGGAAAATACGAGCTCAGAAAATGGAGTACGCTATCAAGCGCGTGCGATTCGTTTAGCTTTATCTGCTGGTTTAGAAACAGGACATTTGAATGAAGTTATCATAACGAGTGCAGCTATTGCTGTTTTAATTAGTGATATTGAGCTCTTCAAAAAATGGCAACATGTCCTTTTATCACGCCAATATGATTCCTCATCAAAGCCTATTCATCATAAAAAGGCTGCTTCTCTAACTTGTGCATTTGACGATATTGAAAAATACGCTTTCAATTTTCCAAGTGTTAAGAAAATTTCTTTCGATGAAAGTATGGAACGTGATCTATATCGTTTAAATGTTGTAAAAACCAACGTTATTAATCCTACCGCTGACGGATATCTTGTTAGTGCAGATTTAGATGGTCATTTAAGTTGTTTTTTTATTCCACGCATACAAGAAAATGGCGCATTAAATGGATCTATATCGATTCGTCATTTAATTCAGCGTTCTGGAGAACTTTTAACACCAGAGGGGGTTGTCGACTTCCAAGGCAGTTATGGCTGGCTTTTGGGAAATGCTGGAGAAGGGCTTAAAGTTATTAAAGATATCGAGACGATGATGCGTTTCGATCAATCTGTCATATCGGCAGGTGTTTTACGAGCGGCTCTTCAATTTGGTATGGATTTTTTCCGGAAAAAAATGCCCAATCAGCCTTTACCTCCACTGACAGAACGTATTTTTGCAGATATTGCATTAGATATAGCTGCCTCACAAGCATTGGTTTTGCGTTTAGCAAGAGCATTTGACAATGCAGCAAATGACCGTTCTGAAGCAGCTTTTGCTCGCATTATGACACCTATTATTGCTTATCATGTAAGTCAATTGGTTGTGCCTATTATTGGTGAAATTATTGCACAACTTGGTATTGAAAGTTTTATAGAGAATAATCCATTATCACAAATGTTGCATAATGGGCCTGCGCGAATTGTGAGAAATAGTTCTGCTAATCAATTGGTAAAGGATGCCATCCTTATTGGTGAAAAAGCACCGGGATTGTTTCAGAAATTGTTGGAAAAAATTGCTCTTGATATTGGACCAGCGGGACCCCGAGCAATTGAAATTATTAAATCAGCAGGTGATATGGCATCAGCAAATGAAGGTGCAGGAAGATTTTTTGTTGAACAAGTAGCTTATGCAGCAGCAGCAGCAGCATTACGTTCTACGGACATAGAACATGTTGCGAATGCCTATATGGAAAGCCGCCTTGGGGGACAATGGAGATCTTCTTACGGGATGCTCATTGCCCGATATAATGCAGGGCATTTGCTCAATGTCCTCTATCCTTCCATATGATGAAAGTTTTGAATTCTATTGAGAGCACCTTGCAATATAAAAGCGGCGGCTGCCGAATCAATACGGCTTACTCTTTTAGCGCGCGATACATTCATTTCTAAAAGAGACCGTTCTGCAGCAATTGTTGATAAACGTTCGTCCCAAAAAACAAATGGAATTTTTGTATAAGCTTTCATATTGCTCACAAAAGCTCTGGTTGCTTGAACACGAGAGCCACTGCTTCCATTCATGTTAAGAGGTAAGCCAATGATAATAACACCTACATTTTCACGGTCAAAAATTTTAATAAGTGTGTAAGCATCTTCTGTAAATTTTTTTCGCTGTAATACAGGACGCGGATTTGAGACAATCAACCCCCTATCAGAAATCGCAATTCCGATCGTTTTTGTCCCTAAATCTAAGCCTGCTATCGTTTGTCTAGGCAAAAGATGTGTTATAACTTCATCTATATTAATAACAGTCATAAAGGTATAATACGTTTTTTAATGTTTCAGATCTATAGTTATATTCTTTATTCATGTTATCTAATATTCTTGCACTTACAAGTGCAGCCTTGTATAGCCAGAATAAAGATCAATAAATAAACAAAAAAGCAGAAAGGCGTAAAGAGTATGTCTGTTGATCAAGAGACAGTCAAGCGGATAGCACATTTAGCAAGGATTGCTCTCCACGATGATGAGATAGAACCTGTGACAAAAAAATTCAATGCTATTTTAGGTTTTGTAGAGCAATTGAATGAAGTTGATGTCAGTGGAGTTGAGCCATTAACTTCTGTGATGCCGATGACTCTACGAATGCGTGAAGATAGTGTTACAGATGGCGATAAAGCAGCAGATATTGTAGCCAATGCCCCTGTTACAGAAGAAAATTTTTTTCTTGTCTCAAAAATTGTTGAGTAACTTTTTATATTTTTGAAATTTGAGAACCAATATGACTGATTTAACAACTCTCACAATTGCGCAAGCTCGTGATGCTTTAATAAAGAAAAATCTCAAAGCAACAGAATTAACGGAAGCTTATTTACAAGCAATAGAATCAGCTAATCCAATTTTGAATGCTTATGTAACAATAACGGCAGAACAGGCAATGAAAATGGCTGCTGAATCAGACAGTCGCTTAGCGAGAGGGCAGGAAGGGCTTTTGGAAGGAATTCCCTTGGGGATTAAAGATCTTTTTGCAACCTATGGTGTTCATACTCAAGCCTGTTCAAATATCCTTGATGGTTTTAAACCGCACTATGAATCAACTGTCACGGCTAATTTATGGCAAGATGGTGCTGTGATGTTAGGAAAACTTAATATGGATGAGTTTGCTATGGGCTCATCCAACGAAACATCATATTATGGTCCCGTTATTAGTCCATGGAGAAAAAAAGGCTCAAATGAAAAACTCGTACCCGGTGGTTCTTCGGGGGGATCCGCAGCCGCTGTTGCGGCACAAATTTGTGCTGGTGCAACTGCAACCGATACAGGTGGCTCAATACGTCAACCCGCAGCTTTTACTGGAACTGTAGGAATAAAGCCAACTTATGGACGTTGTTCGCGATGGGGCGTTGTTGCGTTTGCTTCATCTCTTGATCAAGCTGGACCTGTTGCTAGAGATGTTCGTGATTGTGCTATTTTACTAAGATCAATGGCCTCTTTTGATGAAAAAGATTCTACTTCCGTCAATTTACCAGTTCCTGATTATGAAAGTTATCTTGGTCAATCAATCAAAGGAATGAAAATTGGTATTCCAAAAGAATATCATCTAGATGGAATGTCTCAAGAAATTATTGAACTTTGGCAAAGAGGAATAAATTGGTTAAAAGAAGCAGGAGCTGAAATTAGGAATATTTCTTTACCCCATACAAAATATGCTCTGCCTTCTTACTATATTATAGCTCCTGCAGAGGCATCTTCTAATTTAGCGCGTTATGATGGTGTGCGTTTTGGTTTGCGCGTACCTGGAAAAGACATCATTGAGATGTATGAAAACACCCGTTCTATTGGTTTTGGAGATGAAGTCAAACGGCGCATTCTGGTTGGAACTTATGTTCTTTCATCTGGGTATTATGATGCCTGTTATTTAAGAGCTCAAAAAGTAAGAACACTCGTAAAGCGTGATTTTGACCAATGTTTTGCTTCAGGCATTGATGCTATTTTGACACCAGCAACACCAACACCTGCTTTTGGTATTGCTGATGAAAAAATAAAAAATGATGCTGTCGCAATGTATCTTAATGATATTTTTACGGTACCAGTTAATATGGCTGGTTTACCAGGAATTTCTGTTCCTGCTGGTCTGTCATCAAATGGTTTACCGTTAGGACTGCAATTGATTGGTAAACCTTTTTCTGAGGAAGTTATTTTTCAGATAGCGCACATTATTGAACAAGCAGCAGGAGTATACTGTGCAGAAAAATGGTGGATATCATAGTTAAGCGCAAAAAGGCATTTCTCATTAAATAGAGAGATGCTTTTTTAAAAGGAGGAGGGGAGAACTTTATTTCCTTAATTTGTAGCCTTTATCCACCAAGATAGGCTTCTTTAACACGTGGATCAGAAAGCATAGCTTTACCTTCACCGTGAAATAAAATATGCCCTACCTCTAAAATATAAGCATAGTCAGCTATGGAAAGTGCAGCAAATGCATTTTGCTCAATAAGAAGAACAGTTTTTCCCATATCATTAATTTTTCGGATAATTGAAAAAATTTCCCGAACGAGAAGGGGCGCTAATCCCAACGACGGTTCATCTAATATGACCATATCAGGATTGCTCATGAGTGCGCGGCCTACAGCAACCATTTGTTGTTCCCCACCTGACATTGTTCCTCCCAACTGTTTTGATCTTTCACGTAGGCGCGGAAAAAGATCAAATATCCATTCAATATCACGAGAAATTCCCTGTTTATCATGACGGATATAAGCACCTAGATGGAGATTCTCTAAAACAGTGAGATGAGGCATAATACGACGCCCTTCAGGACTGAGAGCAATCCCTAAACGCAAAATCTCTTCTGGTGACTTTTTAATAATTGATTTGCCATTATAGGTAATTTCTCCATACACAGAGCGATTAAGTCCTGTAATAGAACGTACAATACTGCTTTTTCCTGCACCATTGGCGCCAATTAAAGTGACAATACTTCCTTTTTTTATGGACATAGAAAGATCTTGGACAGCTTTAATGGCACCATAATGAACGTGAAGATTTTTTATTTTAAGAATATCCATACACATCTCCGCCAAGATAAGCTTCAATAACTTTAGGGTTATTACGAATTTCATCTGGTGTACCATTGGCAATGCAACAGCCATGTTCCATGACTAAAATATGTTGGCAAAGTCCCATAACCACTTTCATATCATGCTCGATAAGAAGAATTGTAAGATCAAAGTCTTTTTGCACTTTTGTTATAAATTCTTTAAGATCTTCGCTTTCTTGTGGATTCATGCCAGCAACAGGTTCATCAAGAAGAAGCAATTTGGGCTTTGTGGCTAACGCACGTGCAATTTCTAGACGTCGCTGCACACCATAAGGTAAAGCTGTTGCCGATTGATTGGCAAGGTGATCAAGTTGTAGCCGTTCAAGAAGCTCCATGGAGTTTTTATAAATTTCTTTTTTTTCTTTCATTGCTTTTGAAAAAAATAGAGCTGAAGAAAACCAAGGATATTTTTGTCGAACATGCGCCCCCACCATAACATTTTGCAAAACCGTTAACCCTGAAAAAAGACGAATATTTTGAAATGTTCGGGCGATATGGCGTCTGCAGATAATATAAGGAGGTGCTCCAGAAATTTTTTGCTCATCAAAAAGAATAATACCGCTCGTAGGGGCATAAAATCCCGAAATCATATTGAAAACTGTTGTTTTTCCAGCACCATTGGGACCAATTAATCCAGTAATACTTCCTCGTTTAATTGCCATATTAATATTATTTACAGCAACTAATCCGCCAAAACGCATGACGATCTCGTTGAGTGAAAGGATGGTGTCGTTCATAGATTTCCCTCAGTATTAGAAAGTTTTTTGCGTATCAGAAAGCTATAAATTCCATTCCATGAGAATTCACGTTGTCCCATCAAGCCTTTTCTCCAAAACAAGATAATTACCAGCAATAAAAGAGAAAAAACAACCATACGAAGTCCTGGTGTTTCTGGAATATGTATAAAACCTAAGTCAAATGGACTTTCAATAATACGAAGCCATTCAAGCATAACTGTAATAACAATGCTACCAATAATACTCCCTGTAATTGAACCCAAACCACCAGCAACAACAATCATCAAAATATTAAAAGTAAGAAGAAAATTAAACATTTTGGGATCAATGGTTGAAATAAGAGCAGCCATTAATGCTCCACCTATACCTGCAAAAAACGCTCCAACAGTAAAAGAAAAACTACGGTAGAAAAAAGCGTTAATTCCCATAGTTTTCGCAGCTATTTCATCATCACGAATAGCACGTAATACATTACCAGTATTGCTTCGCAGTAAGAGAACAATAAAGAGAACTGTGAATGCTAGCCAACCATAGTTCCACCATAATGTTGCATTTTGAGGTATTCCTTTGATTCCTAAAGAGCCATTTGTGAGCGATGTTGCATTTGTAATGACAATGCGAATAATTTCTGCAAAACCCAATGTTGCAATTCCAAGATAATCACCACCAAGACGCAATATTGGCAAAGCAATCAATAAACCTACAACTGCGGCACACAAACCACTTACAACAACAGCAATAAAAAAAGGTAATTGCAGATGATACAATGGTTCAGCGATAGGCTCAAGAATCCACATCATCTCTTTTTGTTCAGGAGAAAGCAGTAAAATTGCGCAGACATAAGCACCAATAGCCATAAAGCCAGCATGTCCAAGAGAAAACATACCTGTAAAACCATAAATCAAATTAAGCGAAATTGCCAGTATCGCATTAATAGCAATCAGATTTATGATACGAAGCGTATAGTCATTAAAATGGCTATCAGCATAAAATAAAAAACCTATGAGAACTAAAACACTTATACACGATAAAATAGTTGTCACTGACTTTGCCATTAGATTTTCTCCTGACTTTTTTTACCCATTAATCCTGTGGGCAATATCAATAAAATCAGAATCAATAAAATGAAAGCGAAGGCATCTCGATATCCAGATAGCGCGGGGAAAAATGCGATAATCATAATTTCAATAAACCCTAATAACAATCCTCCCAACATTGCTCCTGGTATCGAACCAATCCCTCCGATAACAGCAGCGATAAATGCTTTGAGGCCAGGAAGAACACCCATATAAGGCTGAATTTGAGGATAGCGCAAAGACCACATAATGCCTGATATAGCGGCAAGTGCTGAGCCTATTCCAAATGTAAATGCAATGACTTTATTAACAGATACACCCATCAAACGCGTCGTTTCAATATCATGGGAGATTGCACGCATAGCAAGACCCGGTTTCGTTTTATGGATAATCCATAACAGTAATACAATAAGAATTAATGACACAACGGGAACAATCAGAGACATAGGAGCAATTCTAATGATACCATCTGCGTCTGATCCTAGATGCCATAAAAATGGTGTTACAAGAAAATCTGGTTGTTTTACACCTTTCGGAATACCACTAAAGAGTACAGTAGCAAGATTTTCAATAAAAAAAGAAACACCGATCGCACCGATCAATGCCGAGATACGTGGAGCATGGCGTAGAGGTTTATAGGCAAGTTGATCAACAGTAACACCCACTGCACTTGTAATAAAAATGGAAAAACAAAGCGCTAAAACCCAAATCGGAGTGAAATCCTGTGGAGAAATTTTAAAGTAATAAACAAACCCTAAAGCAAGAATTAAAAAAACAGCAATCCAATAAATTGGAGGACGCCTTTTAAACCCTACAAAGACCGAATAATAAACAAGAGCAGCGAGGAACAAAAGAAGAAGGGCTGCCCAAGCAGGCATAAAGCCAATTGTGGAAAAGAAAACAAAATATGCTCCCAGCATAAAAATATCACCGTGAGCAAAATTAATGAGTCTCAGTATACCGTAGACCATAGTATAACCAATAGCGATAAGTCCATAAAGAGATCCCAATGCCAGTGCATTAAAAAAATACTGGATGAACATTTCAGTGCTCATCTCTCATCCTTCCACATTTGTTAATTTACATAAGACAACAAGAAACCTTTAAGTTTTTGGTTGAGAAAAGATCCTCAACCAATTCTTGTATTTTCATTAGTAAAACTTCTTAATTAAAAAGCAGGTTTAACTTCTTCTAAATAAACACGTTTTCCATCCTGTATTTTAATGATACCAATAGGAATTTTAGGATTATGATTTTCATCCATGGACATATCACCAAAGGGAGTTGGAAAATCTTTTAATTTGCTAAGTGCGATAGTAATTTTTTCACGATCAGCGCTACCTGCATTTTCAATAGCCTTCATAAACATCATATAACTCGTGTACCCTAAAACAGAATTGATATTTGGCTCTTTGTCAGGGTAAGCTTCTCTCCATTCTTTTGTGAATTCTTGCGCAGCTACTGACATATTTGGCATATCCTCACTATAGGGAAGTGTTGTATGTAAGAAACCTTCTGCCGCTTTTCCTGCAATCGTAATGGTTTCTGGATTATCCATAGCATCTCCACCCATAATTTGAAACTTCGCTCCTAATTCTCGTGCTTGTTTCATGATGATAGCACCTTCAGAAAAATAAGATGGAATGAATAAAATATCAGGTTTTTGTGCAATAATTTGCGTAAGAACAGCTGAAAAATCCTGATCTCCGGAATTATAGTTTAAATTTGAGATAACTTCACCACCTAATTTTTTGAAAGCACGTGTAAAATAACTTGCAAGACCAATAGCATAATCGTTTGAAATATCTTTGAGGATAGCAGCTTTTTTTGCGTGTAAAGTTTGGCTTACATAAGTTGCGATTCCTACTCCTTGATAGGAATCAATAAAGCAAGCGCGAAAGTAATATTTTTTACCCTGTGTAACAAGGGGACTCGTTGAGGACGTTGCAATGGTTGGAGTCTTTGCTTTTTCAGATATTTCACCACCTGCCAACGAAAGCGAAGAGCCATAGCTCCCAATGATTCCACTCACTTTTTCACTTGCTGTTAAACGCATAACAGCATTAGCTGCTTCTACTTTATCAGACTTATTATCAATAATAACAAGTTCCACTTTACGGCCTAAAATTTCTGGAACTTTTTTATGGGCTAATTCTATACCTCTAATTTCAAGCTGACCTCCAAATGCATTTTGACCACTTAATGGAAGATAAACACCAATTTTGATAGGTTCACTTGCATACACATTTGCTGTAAATGCCATGAATGCTGTGATTGTCGTAAGGATTTTTTTCAATTGCATGCGCATTTTCCTTAATTGAATTGTCGTTTTTGCACCTTATATTGAACTTCTTCATCATGCAAGTTACACATTAATGAAAATATCATTATGTAAAAAAACCTTTTATATGATCTCTTTTGTAGGGCATTCTTTGTAAGATATATAAAGCGTACAATCAAATAGTTTTATAAATATTCATGTTGATATTCGCTGATGTTAACATAGAAGATACGACAATATGGGGAAATCTTATCTTGGGACTTGCGTGTTGGTACAAGAGCAATGTTTACTTAAACTTAGAGAATCAATATCGTACAATTTATAAAAGCTACAGGATCACGTTATTATGACGAGTAAGGATGCATTAAAGGATTGTTCCCTATCTGAGGAGAGTATAGGTGCTTGTGGAGAGATTATTGAAATAAGTGGTGTCATTAAGTGGTTTGATGGTAGTAAGGGGTATGGATTTATTGTACCTGATTTACCTCATTTTCCCGATATATTATTGCATGTTACAGTAATGCGACGGGATGGTTTTCAAACAGCGATGGAAGGAGCTAAAGTTATTTGTGCTGTGGAAAAAACTGAACGAGGATTAAAGTGCGTTCAGGTGAAATCCATAGATTGTTCTTCAGCTGTTCACCCATCAGAAGTTCCAGCCCGTACCCATGTTGTTGTGACTCCAGAAAGTGGCCTAGAACGTGCAATTGTTAAATGGTTTAATCGTGATAAAGGTTTCGGTTTTCTTAGCCGTGGACAAGGAACAGAAGATATTTTTATTCATATGGAGACGTTGCGCCGTTTTGGTTTAGCAGAGCTTCGTTCGGGCCAAGTTGTTCTTGTGCGTTTTGGAAAAGGGGAAAAAGGTTTAATGACAGCAGAAATTTATCCAGATATAGGTATTCCTTTTTCTACGCATTAAATTATTATGCATTGAATTTCACTAGTAAAATCAGTATGTTTTCTGTGTTTTTTAAAGGTAATTATTGCATAAAAAGCTAGAGAGGTAAATATATTTCAAGAAAATATGACTCTCGTGAATCGATAAACCAAATGGAAAAATTGCTCCTATTGTGTTGAGAAAAAATAGAGAAAAACAAGGAAACAGCTCTCTTTTTTTGATTTTTTAGCACTTTTTATTTTAGAAACAAAGTTTGAAATTTTTCTGTGGTGGAGACAAGAATGTTAAAGCCTTTTAAAAAAGAGCATGTCATTTTATTGGCGATACTTTTTATGTTAAACGTGCATGTTGTTTTAGCAAAGAAGCCCATAGAGATTCCCGTTCATCCAATTCCTTTAGAAATACATACAAAGCAAGGTGCGATTTATTATAAGGTAGAGCTTGCTTTTACACCATCTCAAGCAGCAGCTGGTTTAATGTATCGGACTGATTTTCCACGCGATCGTGCAATGCTCTTTAAGCAGCAAAAAGGTTATCTATCGGGAGATGAGCAGAAGTTTTTTATGTGGATGGCAAATACACCTTTACCTTTAGATATGATTTTTTTAAACTCTGAGGGAATTATTGTATCGATTATTGAAAATACTTCTCCATTTTCAACAAACACTATTTCATCAGGAGTTCCTGCAGCTTTTGCACTTGAAATTAATGCTGGTGAAGTTTCTGAAAAACAGATACAAAAAGGGCAACGTGTTATTCATCCTGTACTTTGTGGAAAGTGCAATAAAAAATGACCGCTGAAGATATTCGTTTTTTTGAATATGATGGTTTGCGATTTGCTTATCGAGAAGAAGGGCAAGGCGCTCCTGTTTTGTTGATCCATGGTTTTGGATCTTCTGCACGGGTGAATTGGTATGCGACAGGTTGGTTTCGTATTCTCACGGAAGCAGGATATCGTGTTATTGCTCTTGATAATCGCGGTCACGGAGATTCAGTTAAAAGTTATGATCCTGCTTTTTATACACCTCAAGCTATGGCTGGTGATGCGATAAAGTTACTACAGCATTTAGAGTTATCTAAAGCCCATGTTATGGGATATTCTATGGGAGCTCGTATTAGTGCTTTTATGGCTCTTTTGCATCCAACATATGTGAACAGCGTTATTTTTGGTGGTTTAGGTATTGGTATGGTAACGGGAGCAGGAAATTGGGAGCCTGTGGCTGAAGCTCTTTTAGCGGAAGATATTTCTACCATTACCAATACGCGCGGTTTAATGTTCCGTAAATTTGCTGATCAAACGAAAAGCGATAGACGTGCTCTGGCTGCTTGTATTATCACATCAAAACAGGAGTTAACGGCATCTGAAATTTACAAAATCGAACAACCTGCACTTGTTGCCGTTGGTTCATTAGATGAAATTGGTGGCGCTGCAGAACCATTAGCAGCTTTGTTGCCTTGTGGTGAAGCTTTATCAATTCCTGGTCGTGATCATATGCTTGCTGTAGGCGATAAAGTTTATAAAAAAGGAGTTATCGATTTTCTTTCTCGTTATCCTATAAAATAAGCATTCTTCATAGGTTTTAGTATTTACAAAAATACCTAATATTCTTCTATATAAACTGAAAGCTTATTTAAAAATTTCCCATTATGAAATGAATTCTTATAAAAATGGAGAGAAAAATGAACTCTTATTAGCTTATTTTGTATATTTTTTAGAGATGTAATTCTTCTAAGGTTAGACAATATCTACTTTAAAAAGTCGTTAAAAAGAATTATTTTTTAATGATATAATAATGTTTTTTGCTAAAAACTGTAGCTTTAAATAAAAAAGTTTTGTTCTTTGAATTTTTTATAGAAGGAATAAAACTATAAATGGTTGATCAATTTTTCTCTCGAATAGGAATCTGTAAATGCAGATGCTAAAATTAGAAATAAAGTAAAATTATTAAAAATATACAATTTTCTGCCGTTTTTTAATTTATACGGGTATATTTAATAATGAGGATTCCTTTTGTAGAAGTTTTTTATGAATGTATAAAAAGCAGTGTAAATATATGTAATATTAAGTGAATATTCAGATTAAGCTTTTTTACTAACTTTATAGAATCATAGGTGTGTCTTATTTGCATGACACGCAATTGTTTTAATTGTCTCAAAAAATAGGAGAGTATAGTGAATGCTGATGAAATAAAAAAACTTAATAATTATTTAAAAAATATATTCCAAAACTCAGCATTGCACGTCAAAGCACGGCCTAAGAAAGATGATTCTTGTGAGGTTTATATGGGGGATGAGTTTTTAGGTATTATTTATCGAGATGAAGATGAAGATGAGCTGTCCTATAATTTTTCAATGGCTATATTAGATATTGATTTAGAAAATTGATTCGTTATTCATTGTTGAATGAAGCCTTTTTTCATCCTATAAGGTTTATATAAGCTTTAATGCTTTAAAGCTCGTGTGGTTATTTCGTGCGATAATAAGGTGATCGTGGATAGTAATGCCTAATGCATTTGCTGCGTCTTTTAATCTGTATGTCATTGTTATATCTGCGTCAGATGGTGTGGAATCGCCAGAAGGGTGATTGTGGACTAAAATCAATCCTGATGCGGATAACTCTAAAGCTCGAGAAATAACTTCACGAGGATACACAGGGGTATGATCAATAGTTCCAGTTTGTTGCACCTCATCAGCAAGTAAGCCGTTTTTCTTATCAAGAAATAAAATACGAAATTGTTCACGGGTTTCGTGAGCCATAACAGCTTTACAATAAGCTAACACTTTATCCCATGATGAAAAAATATCGCGTTTAAATAATTGTGCACGAGCAAGACGTCCAGCAACATCTGAGATAATTTTTAAATCAATTGCAGTTGCGGGACCACATCCTTGAACTTCTTGAAGTCGGTGAATATCAGCTCCCAATACATCAGCTAATGAACCAAAACGTGCTATCAAATTTTTAGCTATGGGTTTTGTATTTGCGCGGGGGATTGTGCGAAAAAGCAATAATTCAAGATATTCATAATCTTCAATTGCATTTCCTTTTGACTTTAAATAGCGTTTCCGAAGACGTTCACGATGTCCTTGATAATGTTTATGAAGCTGTGTGTTTTTCTCAGGCTCTTTACTTTTTCTTTCAGATACTGGGATGAGTGGAAAACTTGATGTTAATGCAAAGTGATTACTTTGAATATCTTCCTTTTGATTTAATTTTTTAGCCATAACATCTCTACAGTGCATTAGGTATACGAATTGGGAATATAAAAAATATTTTTAGGAGATTGTGTAAATATTTCACACCCCTCATTTGTGACACCAATTGTATGTTCATATTGTGCTGTCAAAGAGCGGTCGCGGGTAACGGCAGTCCAACCATCAGATAAAATCTTAACTTGTGGCTTACCAAGGTTAATCATAGGCTCAATTGTAAACATCATACCTTGTTTTAATTCGACTCCTTCTCCAGGGTTTCCATAATGGAGGATATTGGGTGCATCATGAAAAAGCTGACCGATACCATGTCCGCAAAAATCTCTCACAATTGAGCACCGTTCAGATTCTGCATACTGTTGAATAGCAGCACCAATATCACCTGTGGTTGCTCCAGGCTTAACAACAGCAATTCCTTTCATAAGACTTTCATAGGTTATTTGTAAAAGGCGTTCTGCAGCACGTCTGATTTTTCCAACAGGATACATTCGACTTGAATCTCCATGCCAACCATCAAGGATAAAGGTTACATCAACATTCACAATATCGCCTTCTTGCAAGGGTCTTTTATTGGGAATACCATGACAAACAACGTGATTGATGGATGTACAGCATGAATGGCTGTATCCATGATAATTTAAATCAGCAGGAAGAGCTCCTCGCTTAGCACCAAAAATGAATACAAAATCATCAATTTCTTGCGTAGTAACGCCTGGCTTAATAATATCCGTAAGCGCATCAAGGCATTCTGCAGCAATACGACCAACTTCACGCATTTTCGCAAAAGCATAATCATCAAAAATGCGGATTTTTCCATTAAATTTTAAAGGTATTTCATTATATTCAATATACTCAGTCATTGTTTCTTCTGTTTTCTATTTTTACTCTCTGAATCGGAAAAATGCCTTCTACACTTACATGACACTTTACAGCATAACATTCTACTCCTGATTTTAATGCTAAATCAAACTTACGTCCATAGAGTGGATCAAGATCATGACAAATTGTAAAAGCTGAGCAATCTTCTCGTTGAATAATATAAAGCATAGCTGCTCGTTTTCCTTGTTGTACAACCCCTATAAGTTCTTCAAGGTGACGTGCACCACGTTTTGTTTCTGTATCAGGAAATTCTGCTAATCCTTTTTGACGAATAAAATGAACATTTTTAACTTCTAGGTAACAATCAGGAAGAATGTCATCACGTAAAAGAAAGTCAATTCGTGATTGTGTCCCATAGCGTTGTTCTTTTAAGATTGTTTTATACCCACTTAATTCTGGTAGTAATTCGTTTTGAATTGCTTCTAGTGCAAGTTTATTGGGTAAAGTGGTATTAATGCCAACCAAAGTATTATCGGTTTCAACAATTTCTAATTGATAGGCATATTTTCGCTTGCTGTTGTTATGATATGAAAGCCAAATATTGGAGTTGGAAGCTGTTAATCCAAGCATTGATCCTGTATTAGGGACCGACACGGTGAAAACATGTTGATCATCTTGTTTAACATCCGCAAGAAAACGTTTATAACGACGGATAAGCTTTGCAGGAAAAAGTTTGGGAATAAAATACATATTCCTTTTTTAGGATTTATGATTTCATAATTCAACTGAGATTATGATGGGTAGGAGTTGTCACCTACTAAACAAGATAAAATTAATGTAAAAAATGTTACGATATCTTATATAAATTGTATAAACTCCATAGTCTACTTTGAATGGCTTTTAAAATTTATTATTAACAAGCATTGGTGTACTTTGAAGAAGATTGCTTTTAAAAAAACAACGAATGGAGCATAAGTAAGTGCAATTAGGGAGTATTGATGGCAGGAACGAATAAGAATCGTGAAAATTTAACAAATGGTCCCGTTATTATTTTAGTTGAACCGCAGCTTCCTGAAAATATTGGTATGGTCGCAAGGGCAATGGCAAATTTTGGGCTTTCTAAGCTTCGATTAGTCAATCCTCGAGAAATGTTTCCAAATGAAAAAGCTAGAGCTGCTGCAAGTAAAGCTGATCATGTCATTAACAACGCTGTGATTTTTGATACATTGCGTGATTCAATTGCAGATTTACACTATGTTTTTGCCACAACAGCGCGTGAAAGATGTGGATTTAAAACTGTAAAAAGTGCTGTCGAAGCAGCAAGCGTATTACGTCAGCGTGAAAGTATCGGACATAAGACAGGTATTGTCTTTGGAAGAGAGAGATGGGGACTAGAAAATGATGAAATCAGCCTTGTTGATGAAATCATCACTTTTCCAGTTAATCCTGCTTTTGCATCTCTCAATATTGCGCAAGCGGTTCTTTTAATGTCTTACGAATGGATGAAAACAGGTCTAGAGAATGTCAGCGATACGGCATTTCGTGCCGCAGAGATGGAACCTGCAAATAAAACAATATTTCATGGTTTTTTATCTCAGTTAGAAGAGGCTTTGGATATTCGTGGATATTTTAGACCCCCAGAACGCAAAGAAGTGATGCTTGCAAATTTACGCTCTGTTTTTACGCGTGCTAACTTTAGTGAACCTGAGGTTCGTTTATTGCGGGGCGTTATATCTTCACTGGATTATTTTTCACCACAATATCCACGGGGAAGTGGAGCACCTAAAGAGCGCGACCGTAAAAAATTACAAACAAGTGTGAAAACTGATGGATGAACAGCCTGTTCTTTTTTTTGATAGTGGTATTGGTGGTTTAACTGTCTTAAGGGAAGTGCGTGTTCTTATCCCTGAAAGGCAATTTATTTATGTGGCTGATGATGCGGGATTCCCTTATGGCAATTGGGAAGAAAATGTTTTGAAAGACCATATTTTAAAGATTTTTACAAATCTTTTAACACGTTATAATCCCGCCTTATGTGTCATTGCTTGCAATACTGTTTCTACACTGATGATGGCAGATTTACGACAAAATTTTCCTCATGTTCCTTTTGTAGGAACGGTTCCTGCAATTAAATTAGCTGCTGAACAGACGAAATCTGGTTTTATTTCCGTATTAGCAACCCCTGGAACAGTTAAACGTGCTTATACAAATGAATTAATCAACTCTTTTGCTGGACAGTGTCATGTTCAGCTTGTGGGAAGTGAAAAGCTTGCTGGATTTGCTGAAAATTATTTACGGGGAAAATCTATCGATTCGAAAGAGATAAAGAAAGAAATCCTTCCATGTTTTGTGGAAAAAAATGGCAAATATACTGATATTATTGTTTTAGCCTGCACACATTATCCTTTTTTGATTAGCTTCTTTCGTGAACAAGCTTTATGGTCCGTTAAATGGATTGATCCAGCAAAGGCTATCGCTAAACATACCAGATCATTATTGCCATTGTCGGAAAAAATACAGCAGCAACCTGTAAAGAAGTATCAAGATTTTGTGTTGCTAACATCAAAAAAGGTCACTTCTTCAACGGAGCGTTTATTAAAAGGATTTGGCTTAAAACTCATGAAAAGAGTTGACTTTGGGATACGAGATCAATAAAACTGTTCCAGCTTTTTCTTTCAAGAAAATGGCATTAATTGACGTGTCCCGTGGATAACTTTGCATATTGATATGTTAAGGTATTCTGTCAGTCTTTAGTATTTAAAGGCAGAGGAGGGCGCGTTTCCTTGGGGTCTTAAGATCTCGTGTTTTATTTTAAAGGAAATGCGATGAGTAAACGCGAAACAACAAAGTATAAAATTGACCGTCGTATGGGAGAAAATATTTGGGGTCGTCCAAAATCTCCCGTCAATCGTCGTGATTATGGTCCAGGTCAGCATGGACAGCGTCGTAAAGGAAAACTTTCTGACTATGGGGTGCAGTTGCGCGCTAAACAAAAGCTGAAAGGGTTTTATGGAGATATTTCAGAAAAGCAATTTCATAAAACTTATGAAGAAGCCGCTCGTCGACGGGGTGATACTGGTGAAAATCTTATCGGTCTGTTAGAGTCACGTTTGGATGCTGTCGTCTATCGCGCAAAATTTGTACCTACAATTTTTGCTTCTCGTCAATTTATCAACCACGGTCATGTTAACGTAAATGGGCGGCGTACAAATATTCAATCTTATCGTTGTAAGCCTGGTGATGTTATTGAGGTTCGGGAAAAATCAAAACAACTTGTTTTAGTTTTAGAAGCAGTACAATTGGCAGAACGTGATGTCCCTGATTATATTGAAGCTGATCATAAACAGATGAAAGCAACCTTTACACGTATTCCTGCTTTTGCAGATGTTCCTTATGCTGTGCAAATGGAACCTAATTTGGTTGTTGAATTTTATTCTCGATAATTTTTTATGAGGAAACATGTTTTCCTCTTTCTGTGATTATAACTTCAAAATAGTGTGTTTTTTATAATCTTTGAAGTTAACAAGTGTTTTTTGTGAATGGTTCTATATTAAGTTTATTGCTATGTTTTAGAGCGATAAACTTATATAGTTCCATTTCTTTTTTATGTATCTAATTTTATAAATTCAAAAAACATAAATGTAAGTTTACTTTATATTTGTTTCTGTCTTTGCAAAACGAGCTATTACTTGTGCAGGATATGGTATTATGAATGATGTTTCAGTTGAATATCAGGCAATAAAAGAAAACGAAGAGAGAGATGATCTTTTGGAAAGAGAAGCAGATGAATGTCATCCAATATTTCGGGTTGCTCCTTCCAGCGTAGAATTTAATAAATTGCGCAAACGGCTTTTGCGTCATATGCGGCAGGCTTTGGATGATTTTTCTATGCTCTCTACGGGAAAAAAATGGCTTGTCGCTTTATCGGGTGGAAAAGACTCTTATGGTTTATTAGCGCTTCTTTTAGACTTAAAATGGCGTGGTCTTTTACCCATTGAAATTCTTGCTTGTAATCTTGATCAAGGACAACCAGGATTCCCGAAACATATTCTTCCAGACTTTTTAAGTTCTTATAAAATTCCCTATCGTATTGAATATCAGGATACTTATTCCATTGTTACAGATAAATTGGCAAAGACGCAGACATATTGTTCCCTTTGTTCTCGTTTACGACGAGGAAATCTCTATCGCATTGCACGTGAGGAGGGCTGTTCTGCATTAGTTTTAGGTCATCATCGTGATGATGTTTTGGAAACGTTTTTCATGAATTTGTTTCATGGTGGTCGATTAGCCGCTATGCCTGGAAAACTTAAAAATGATGAAGGTGATCTTTTTGTATTACGTCCTCTTGTTTATGCTACTGAGGAAGATATGGAAAAATTTTCTCAAGCAATGCAATTTCCGATTATTCCTTGTAATCTTTGCGGTAGTCAAGATGGTTTACAACGTAATGCAATGAAAGAAATGCTGAAAAATATAGAAAGACAAATGCCAGGACGTAAAGATACGATGATTCGCGCTTTAACAAATGTACGTCCAAGTCATTTGCTTGATAAGAAATTCTTTAACTTTAAAGCGTGTTAATAAAAATTAGATGCTCTAAAAATAAGTTTAAAGATTTTGAAATAAAGCGCTTCCTTAAAGAGACATCTCTCAAAGAGCACCCAAGACCATTTCACGACGGCGTCCATGAAGGATATTATTGTAAAATCCATTAAGCACTCCCATCTTTACGTTTATGAAGGAGTAAGCTGGGCACCATCACTCATTTTACCAGCTCGTAGATGTTGCGACAGCCCTTAGCACTTAAGACGATTCATAAAAGCTCCTTTCTTTAACAATTTTTGTCCACACATTCATCCCGCTTGTAACGTGCAAACGAATGATTTTTATTGATTCAATATAAACAGGTCTAAAATGAAATAATCTTACGATATTCTGGACTATCATTCAACATACAAAACTGTGAATTATCATTATAAATCAATATATTGCTTTATAAATAATAATCGGAAATTGCACTGCTTGAGAAAATTTTTCCATATCTTCCTCAGCTGCATAGACAATACGATAATTTATTGTTTTGCAATTTAACTATAAGATTATTTTATTTCAAATTCTCTTATATTACATCCATAAACATTTCCTTGCATATCACAAGTGGTATTTTTGTGTGTATAAAACACAATTGAAAAAAAACTTCTTTCATAAACCAATGACTGTTGAAATTTGAAAACGGGAAAATAGCATGATTATCAGTTTATTCTTTTATTAATTAAATATGGGGCAATCTTTAGGGATTTTATTTTATCCTGTTGTGCTATAAAACCCTATCATTTAGGGTGGAGCACTAAGAAAATATATAAATCTGATATTACTTTTTAGAATGTATAGCGAGTATTCAGGGCAGGGATTTCCTGTAATTTCTCATGAAGTGCATTACACACTTCGAACACGGCTCATTGTGAGAAGTCACTTTTTTATAAATCGACTTTGATAGGAATCTTCGTCATTTAGAGACTAGAAAGCGTTCAATTGTTAAACGGCTATGCCATAAAGGTCATAGGCATCCGATTGTTCGATTTTAACAGTGACAAATTCACCCACACGCAGTGGACGTCGTGATGATATATGGACAACACCATCTATTTCTGGAGCATCGTACTGACTACGTCCTTTGGCAACTTTTCCTTGACTTTCATCGATAAGTACTCGGAGTCTTTTTCCAATTTTTTTCTTTAAAAGATGTGTAGAAATTTGTTGTTGTTTTGCCATAAAACGATGCCAGCGGTTTTCTTTCACCTCCTCAGGAATATTTTTTAATCCCAAATCATTTGCGGCAGCTCCTTTTACTTCTTCATATTTAAAGCACCCAGCGCGTTCAATTTTTGCTTCTTCTAGCCATTCTAGAAGTATATTAAAATCTTCATTCGTTTCACCAGGAAAACCAACTATAAATGTTGATCGCAAAGTAAGATCTGGACATATTTTTCGCCATTTTTCAATTCTACGGTTTGTTTTTTCCATAAGTGCGGGACGCTTCATGTGACGCAAAACAGTCGGTGATGCATGCTGAAAAGGTATATCCAGATAAGGAAGAATTTTTTTTGCAGCCATAAGTTCGATAACTTCATCAACATGGGGATAAGGATAAACGTAATGCATACGTACCCAAATACCCATATCGCCTAATTCGCGACAAAGATCAAAGAATTTGGTTTTGATTGTACGATCTTTCCAAGAATTTTCGAGATATTTAAGATCAACACCATAAGCACTCGTATCTT
Organism: Bartonella sp. AC70YNML; assembly: GCF_042196545.1. Taxonomy (NCBI): domain Bacteria; kingdom Pseudomonadati; phylum Pseudomonadota; class Alphaproteobacteria; order Hyphomicrobiales; family Bartonellaceae; genus Bartonella; species Bartonella sp. AC70YNML. Next base: position 80,516 of record NZ_JBHIQK010000005.1, on the reverse strand, counting down.
GTGAAATAACCAAAAGTTCTTTTACACCCGCTTGCACGAGTTTTTCAGCTTCACGAAGAACATCGCTGATGGGACGTGAAGTGAGATCACCACGCAAAGTAGGTATGATACAAAAACTACACCGATTAGAGCATCCTTCAGAAATCTTTAAGTAGGCATAATGGCGAGGAGTTAAACGAATACCTTGGGGAGGAACTAAATCAAGAAAAGGATCATGAACAGGGGGAATTGCTGTATGAACAGCTTCTATAACGCTTTCATAAGCTTGCGGTTTTGTAATAGCCAATACATTAGGATATGTTTGGCGAATAGCATCAGGATCAGCACCAAGACACCCTGTTACAATAACTTTTCCATTTTTTTTAAGAGCTTCATCAATATTGGCTAATGATTCTCTCCTTGCCGAGTCAAGAAAACCACAGGTATTCACAATAACGACATCAGCTCCTTGATGTTGACGTGAAATCTCATACCCTTCAGAGCGAAGACGTGTAATAATTCGCTCAGAATCTACGAGTGCTTTTGGGCATCCGAGAGAGACAAAACTAATACGAGGTGCGACCATAATAATCCTATAATGACTATGAACAATTGAATGACTCTTTTATTGGCTTAAAAAGAAAAAATGTTCTTTATTTTTATACATATGCAATACAATCTGTTACAAATTTATTTGATTTTTTTCTACAATATTTTACGTGATTTTATACATGCATATGATTTTATCTTATTATACTGTAAAATACCATCGTTGAGAGCGATGATATAAAGCAAACTCCTAAAACATTCAGTACTTTAGAGCGTGTAATGAATATTTCTAAGCTTACTTATCAAGCCTTGCGTAAGTGAAGCGCGTAAAAGGGAAGGGAAAAAAGAATTCATTCAACAAGAATCTGAATTATTCTCAGATCAGATTGGGGGAGGATGTCTTTTGAGGAGTGAGAAGAAAATCAATTTCTTGTGGCACAATATTAAAAATGTCCAACGGTTTTTTTTACTGTATTTTATTGGCGTATGTATAGCGTAATATAAAATGCGATTGTTATTTAATATTATTGTTATTTAATATTTACGAATAAGTCCAGTAAGCTTGCCTTGTATCTCTACACGCTCGGATTTGTATGTACGTACTTCATAGTGAGGATTCGCAGCTTCTAATGCAATAGAGGCTCCTTTGCGTCGATAACGTTTTAATGTTGCCTCTTTTTTATCAATAAACGCGACAATAATTTCACCTGATATTGCTGTATTTTGGCGTTTCACAATGATCGTATCTTTATCAAGGATACCAGCCTCCACCATAGAATTATCTTTAACTTCTAGTGCATAGTGCTCACCTGTATTAACCATATCGTGTGGAAGAGAAAGTGTGCTTGTTTGTTGCAGTATAGCAGAAGCAGGAACGCTCGCAGAAATGCGTCCCATAATGGGAATGGTGGTATTTTTTTTTTCTTCTACTTCAAAATTACTCAAGTTTTTGGATATTTTTCTTTTATTTTTTTCTATCATACTGGGAGAAATCTTACGTGCTAAAGAAAGGTTGAATGTTATTTTCTCAGGGAGTCGAATCACCTCCATTGCACGCGCACGATTGGGCAAACGACGTATAAAACCTCTTTGTTCTAAAGCTATAATAAGCTTATGAATACCAGACTTTGAAGAAAGTTCTAATGCATTTTTCATTTCTTCAAAAGAAGGAGAAACTCCTGTTTCTTTTATATGATTGTGAATAAACAAGAGTAACTCATATTGTTTACATGTCAGCATTCAATGTCCCAATCAAAATAATAAAAAGGAATAAAGTAAAAATACGTGTATACATAATAATTCTACATTTTTTTCGCTAAATCAAAATTATTTGCTTTATTTTTGATCTTATAAGTGAAGTTAATATGTTTATTTATATTTAATGTATTATAAATATAAAATTATTTATTTAATAACATTATTAAAATATTATTTATATATTATATAAATACATTAATATTACATCATATATAAAAATATTTTATAGCTCTGAAATAAACTGAATTATTCGACACTAAAGTTTATGATCAGTGGTATCTTTTTCTTTTAAAATATATATACGTATCTTGTAATTTCTGATATAAAAAGTGAATTAGAAAATATTATTGTCAATAATAGAACTGATCACTCAAGGTGTATCGAGAATCATTTTGCATTATTATGTCTGCTTTATTTTATAGAATAAATTGGCTTTCATTATATAGCCATTGTGCATGAATAAAAGTCATCCCTCTAGAATGCTATTGTCGCTCATTGGTACATTTGTTTAAAAAAGTATCTCTCAATGTGCTTGCTTTCATCAAGACTTTGTGATGAATAATATAAAATCTATTGGATTGCCGCATTTTTATATCAAACGTGCTAACACTATCATACTATTTTGCTATCCCCTTAATGTTTCGATAATTTTTAGTTATTGAAAGAAGGCATAAGTATCATTTTCATTTCTTTTTTTATATAGTTTTATTCCCTCACTTTTATTGGTCGAGCAAATGCTTTTTATTGTTTCAATATAAAAAAGATTTGAAATGAGAAAAACTTACAGTATTTGAGAATTTTCACTCAAGTAAAAATGATAAATTATTATAAATCAATATATTATCTTATAAATCTGTATTCATATTTGAAAATTGAACACTAAAATATAAAAATAATATTATAATAAAAGGTATTTTTCTTCTCTACCCATTATGCTCAACAACCCATGTGAGGGGAAGGGGGGATTTCTCATAATTTTAACGCTTCGAATCTATGCAATATTTTGCAGTGAAATTTTTCCTTTATTGAAACTTCAAAAAGAAGATTAAAAAGTACTTATACAATGATGAAGTAAAGGAGCGAAAACGGAAAATTATTGATAACTGCAGAAAATAATAATATTTTTTCCAAAAGGTGTTGACCAAATGGAAAGTCAACCGTATGTTCCCTTCACTTTCTGCAAACTACATAGTATGCAAACTAGATAGCTTGTGTGGGAGCGCGTAGCTCAGCTGGTAGAGCAACTGACTTTTAATCAGTAGGTCCAGGGTTCGAATCCCTGCGCGCTCACCAAATTTAAGTAATATCAATAGGCTATAAAAAATTTAAGAATCTTTTTTGTTTTGATTCTATAGTCTATCATTTTCTATCAGCTGTTTTGGAATAGAGCGATGCTATGCTGTCTCCTTCCCAACAAAAAAGAGCTTTAAGCTTACGGATAGGGTTGTACCTGCGTTGGCAGCACATATAGTTTCTAATTTTCTCAATCCATAGGTGGTTTTTTAATACTCAATACATTACATGATTCGCAAAACAGTTGCTAAAATCACCACTTATTCACACTTTAATATTATGAAATGAATTTTCTATAAGATGTTGATTTATTTAACTTTTAATCTTTTTAACATCTACTATAGTACATTTATTTCGTATGAAAACCATAAAAAAGTTAACAATACGTTAATTTCTTGGTAAAAGAAGCCAATTTAAGAGTGGTATATACGCGAGGGGAATCATTAAAAAACGTAAATTCTTCCGTTGCGTACAAAAAGCGTGATGTGGTTTTTACAGTATTACTTAACAGAAATAAGTGGACTGAATAGATGCCTTCAAATAGAAAAAAGAAAATTACTTTTATGATTAAACCAACACTTCAATTGTTTTCTATGATTGTCATTTCTCAGTCACTGGTATCTTGTTGCGCAAGCCAAACTATGAATTTTTCAATAAAAGATTCCTATCATAATAAACCAATTAACGTAAACACTTCTGTACTACCTCAACAAGTCTCCAATAAGAAAAATCAATCGGAAGAAAAAAAGCGTGGACGAGCGATTGTTGGTAAACCTTATCAAATAAAAGGAAAGTGGTATTATCCTCAAAATGATCCAACTTATAAACGTGTTGGTGAGGCATCATGGTATGGTTCAGACTTTCATGGACGATTAACAGCTAATGGTGAAATTTATGACATGAATCTTTTGACTGCTGCTCATCCTACAATGCCTTTACCTAGCTATGCTCGTGTTACTAATTTGAGAAATGGATCTTCAATCGTTGTTAGAGTGAATGATCGTGGACCTTTTATGAAAGACAGAATCATTGATTTATCAAGGCAAGCTGCGACAATACTTGGTTATGTCGATAAGGGAGTAGCAGATGTTAAGGTGGAATATATCGCTGAAGCACCCATTGGCTATTATGATGGTGCATATTTAATGGCCTCTTATACTCCAGGAAACGCCGTGTCATATTCATTAGCGTCGGAGAATGTTTCGAAAAAAAGAGAAACTGTTTTGTTAAAAGAGCAGCGCAATATAGGGAACAAAAAAGAATTAGCTAAAGCAGCTGCTGTTGAACAGGAACAACGTAATAAAACTGTTGCAGTTAAATTGCCGGAAATTGGTCCTATCATGGTTGATAAGCCGATGCCATTCGATCAAGTTGCTTCTATAAATAAGCTAAACAAAAAAACAAAGGTCAATTGGCTACAACTGTTTTAAGAAAAAATGCGTTGATTTTTTATCAATATAATTTTCTAGTAAAAAAGATAAGAACTTACGGATTTAGTGTAGGGGTTTCATCTTAAGGCGCGTTGTCCTTTTCAAAAAGCGTGGTTGGGTGCTATTATTATAAATTCAGTACGGGCCTTTCCACTCCATTGCTAGTATTTTCGTCGTTTTATGATATTGCTTGCTTAATAAAGCGTGTACTTTTCTTGCTGTAATAGCTTTTGCTAGATGAAGGTAGATTATTGTGTCAGTCTGTTTGTGTAATCTCTAAAACAACTGTACAATCGATTTGAGAAGAATAAAAAGCTTAACAAGTAAAAAAATATTTTCTTTTGATTCGGCCTTGCATCTTTCTAAAGTATCTACGGTAATATCCTATGAAAAGATTATGCATTATCTCATGCTTTTGTTTATCATGTTCTTTAATGGAGTAAGTTCCCTCACGAAAAACAGAGCGTCTCAAACAAAATAAACTTACATTGCCAATTCATGGACTTATTTAAAAGAGATATATTTCAACACGCTACAAGCCTATTTTACGACAGCGCCTGTGAATGGCATAACTGTAACGCCTTTAGATATCACCATCTTCACACTTATGAAGATATAAACCGACAACGTCATAGACTTTGCAAGCCCCAATGTTTTGTACGATAATTCTTAACACTTGAGAGGTTGATAAGAAGTATTTTACTCTCTTTTTTAATAATTTTTATCCATATACGAACCCTGCTTATGACGCGTAAGCAAGTGATTTTATTGAATTTAATATGAGAGGAGGGGATGAGAGAATCTTACAGTATTTTGAATCAAATCCACGTTAAAAGATTATAATTTATCATAACAAATCAAAATACTATCAATAAAAATAGGAAAAAATATTTTGTCTCTCATACTTTAAAATTAAACTGAACCTACATGGAAGATAAAAAGCGTGTCATATTATTTTTTTCTAAAGCTAAATGAAAATAAAATCTTTTTGTGAGTTGTAAATAATTCCTCAATTTGCAGCAATCAAAAAGTTTTTTCCTATATAGTAAATTCTTTATGCTGATTTTTAGATGGGAGGAGCGGCTATGTATACAGTATTAAGGATCTTATTAATATTATGGGGAGTATTGGCATTTGATACATGGGGGAGAGCGCAAGATTTTCAAACTCCCGCATCCCAATTGTTATTACTCGATGATGATACAGAGACAGTACTCTATGAAAAACAAAGTGCTATTCCTTTTTTCCCTGCTTCATTAGTAAAATTGATGACAGCAGAAGTTGTATTTCATCAATTAAAAAAAGGATTATTAAAAAGTACGCAGAAATTTAAGGTCAGTGAAAATGCTTGGCGCAAGGGTGGAGCACCTTCTGGTACAACCACTATGTTTGCAAAGATAAAAACAGAAATCAGTGTTTATGATCTGTTGCGTGGTTTAATTATTGTCAATGGAAATGATGCTGCTATTATTCTTGCTGAAGGCATATCAGGAGATGAAGCTCATTTCGCAAAGTTGATGAATCAGCGCGCTAAAATGATTGGATTATCTCAGAGTCATTTTGTTAATGCAACAGGGCTTCCCGAAGAGGGACAATTTGTAACAGTGCGTGATATGATTATATTAGCACGTTACATTACTCAGGAATATCCAGATTATTATGCACTTTATCGTGAACCTCATTTTACGTGGAATAATATTTTTCAACGTAACAAAAACCCTCTTATTTCTAAGGAAATTGGTGTAGAAGGATTTGGTTTTGGCTACAGTAAAAAAGAAGGTTTTTCAATGGTTGCCACCATTTCTAAAAATCATCAACGTCTTTTTTTAGCAATCAATGGTTTGCAAGATAGAAAAAAATATACAAAAGAAATAGAACGCATTCTTCAATGGGGAATGACGGCATTTGATCTCAAAACGATTTTCACAAGAGAAGAAACAGTTGGTCGTGCTCCTGTTTATGGTGGTAAGCAAAATTTTGTTCCACTCATTGTTAAAACACCAATAAGTTTTATGCTTTCGAATGAAAAAAAAGTAAATGTTAAAGCAAAAATTAAATATCATGGTCCATTGAAAGCCCCCATCGTTTCTGGGCAATCAGTTGGCGTTATTCAAATTTTAGAAGATAAAAAGGTTCTTCTGGAAAAACCAGTTTTTGCCGGAATGAATGTTCAGGAAGGAAGTTTCTTTGCAAAAGTAAAAAATGCATTCTATGAAATCACAATTGGATGGTTACGGAAATATTTATAGTTACGCGCTAATAAGGTTAAGGTCATACGTGTCAGGTTATTTTATTACATTCGAAGGAGGGGAGGGAGTAGGAAAAACAGTACAGATTTCTTTGCTTGCTGAGTATCTCTCTCACAAAGGTTATGATGTTGTTACAACACGAGAACCAGGAGGAACGGCAGGAGCAGAAGCAATCCGACATATTTTATTGTCAGGGAAGATACAACAATATGGACCATTGATTGAAGCTGTTTTGTTTACAGCGGCACGTGTCGACCATGTTACTGAGGTTATCGCACCTTCTTTGCAAAAAGGTAAAATCGTTTTATGTGACCGCTTTATTGATTCTACACGCGTTTATCAAGGCCTCAATGATACCGTCAGTTCTTCTCTTCTTTCTGTTTTAGAGTGTATTGCGCTCAATGGTATTTTGCCTCATTTAACATTTTTATTAGATATGCCAGCAATGTGTGGTATGAAGCGTGCAAATTTGCGAAGAAAAAAAACAGAAAAAATTGATTATTTTGAAAAAGATCAGTTGGAAATTCAAGAACAAAGGCGTCAGGCTTTTCTTCAATTGGCCAAACGGGAACCCCATAGATTTCGAGTCATTGATGCCACTGGCTCAGTGGAAGCCATTGCTCATCAAATAAAAAATATTTGTCATCAGGTATTGTTGGAGCAGCTTTCATGAGTAATGTAAATACCTTACGCCAATATGATGATATTGATACAATTTTATCACCATCCCAGAACAGTGTTCTCTTTGGTCATGAGGATGTTCGTCATTTTTTGACACAAATGCTTAAAGAAGAGCGTTTGCATCATGCATTATTATTTGAAGGAGAATATGGGATTGGAAAGGCTACATTAGCCTTTCATCTTGCTTGGAATATTTTAAGTTTTCAACAGAGTTCTTTCCTGAAACCCGATCCTTATTCTACCCCATGGCGCCAAATTACACAAGGAAGTCACCCTGGTCTTTTGTATATTTCACGTCGATTTGATGTGAAAACGCAAAAGTTTAAAACAGGAATACTCGTTGATGATATCCGTGATATTATGCATTTTTTAAGTCGAACATCGCAAGATAATGGATGGCGTATTGTTATTATTGATTCTGCAGATGATATGAATAGAAATGCAGCAAATGCAATTCTCAAAATACTTGAAGAACCACCTACAAAAACGTTATTTGTTATTATCGCACATTCTTCAGGAAAATTGCTTCCAACAATCCATTCACGGTGTCAAAAAATTTCTTTTCGTCCGTTGAATAACGATGAAATGAAAAAAGTTATTATACATATTTTCGCCGATCAGGATTTACCTGATGAAAAAACAATTGAAATGATTATTAAAAAATCTAAAGGAAGCCCTCGAAAAGCCGCTTTACTTATTTGCCATGGCGGTCTTGAAATTATTAAAACAATTGATGCTCTCCTAGAGAAACCTGTTTGTAACGCAACGATTGTACATACTCTTGCACAAACATTTTCATCTGCTTCTTCTACATTCCAATTTCAACAATTTTGTGATGAAATTCTTAATAAAATTCAAAAAAAAGCTATTATGCTCGTTGAAAAGGGAGACTTATTTCTCTCAAAAAAATATGCGGGAAAATGGCAGGAGATTCATCAAGAAATAGAGGAAATACAACTGTTTAATCTCGATAAAAAGCAGTTTGTTATTAACTTACTTTTTAAAGTTCATAAGATCATTCATGAGAATTAGTTTTTCCGTGACAATGCGATGAACAAACGCTATGTCATAATATCTTCTATTTATAGCGTTTTACAACGAGTATGACATGCGTGACACATATTACATAACAACTCCCATTTTTTATCCTAATGGTGCTCCACATATTGGACATGCTTATAGTGCCATTGCAAGCGATGTTTTAGCCCGCTTTCAACGGTTAAACGGGAAAAATGTATTTTTTCTTTCTGGTACAGATGAGCATGGTCTCAAGATGCAACAAACCGCAGCTGCATTAGGCATGACACCTCAGCAACTTGCAGATCGTAATAGTGCGGTATTTCAAAAAATGCTTGCAGTATTAAATTGTTCTAATGATGATTTTATCCGTACGACAGAAGAACGCCATTATCAAGCGTGTCAAGAAATTTGGAAAAAGATGGAAGCAAATGGTGATATTTATCTCGGCCGTTATACGGGGTGGTATTCGGTTCGCCAAGAAGCCTATTATGAAGAGAAAGATACGGAAGTTGGACAAGACAATATCCGTCGCGAGAAGGAATTAGGCTCTCCAGTTGAATGGAATGAAGAAGAAAGTTATTTTTTTAGGCTTTCTCGTTATGAAAAGGCTCTTCTTGAATATTATGAAAAACATCCTGATTTTATTGCTCCACTTGAGCGGCGAAATGAAATTATAAGTTTTATCAAATCGGGTTTAAAAGATATCTCTATTTCACGCACAAGTTTTAATTGGGGCGTTGCTGTTCCTGATAATCCAAAGCACGTAATGTATGTTTGGGTTGATGCACTTACAAATTATCTATCAGCAATTGGTTTTTTCAATGAAAATTCAACAAAACGTGATTTTTGGCCTGCAAATACGCATATTATTGGTAAGGATATTATTCGTTTCCATGCAGTCTATTGGCCAGCATTTTTAATGTCTGCTGGAATTGACTTGCCTAAGAATATTTTTGCACATGGTTTTTTACTTAATCGTGGTGCAAAAATGTCAAAATCTATTGGAAATGTCGTTGATCCTTTTGAAATGGTTGATCATTACGGTCTTGATCAGGTCCGTTATTTTCTTCTCCGTGAAGTGCCATTTGGACAAGATGGTAGTTATAGCCATGAGAGTTTAGTGAACCGTATTAATGCTGATCTTGCTAATGATCTTGGTAATTTGGCACAGCGCTCTTTATCTATGATTGCCAAAAATTGTAATGCACAAGTCCCAAAACCAACTTCATTCTTAGTTCAAGATAAACAGCTTTTAGAACAATCTCTTCAGGTGCTGGAAACTGTACATCAAGCAATGTCTTCTCATAGTATGCATTTAGCCCTTTCAGCTATTTTTTCAATTGTAGCAGATGCCAATCGCTATTTTGCCAACGAACAACCTTGGAGTTTACGTAAAAATGATCGAGATCGGTTTTCTACAGTTCTTTATATAACTGTAGAAATCTTGCGGCGAATAGGAATAATGCTTTTGCCTTTCATACCTCAATCAGCAGCAAAACTTCTTGATATCCTTGCGATTGCTGAAGATGATCGGTTGTTGTATCATATAAGCCATGCGAAAATTCAAGAAGGACTTGATCTTCCACCACCAGAACCAATTTTTCCTCGTTATATCTTGAAGAAAGAAGATACTCATCATGTTGATTGATACACATTGTCATCTTGATTTTGAAGATTTTTCACAAGATTTGGATAATGTTATCCAACGGGCTTTAGATGCTAACGTTAAACGTATGATAACAATTTCAACCCATGTTCATAAGTTAGATAAGCTGTTAGCTATTGCGCAAAGCTATGATCAAGTCTTTTGTTCCGTTGGAACACACCCCAATCATGCGCATGAAGAACAAAATATTACAGCGGAAGAGCTTATACAGCTCTCGAATCATCCTAAAATTGTTGCGTTTGGGGAAGGGGGGCTTGATTATCATTATGATTACTCTACACCAGAAGAACAAAAGAAAGTTTTTCAAGAACATATCATCGCTTCTAGAGAAACACAGATTCCTCTTGTTATCCATTCACGCAATGCCGATATCGATATGGAAAAAATATTGCGCAAACAGATAAAAGAAGGAGCTTTTCCCTTTATCCTTCACTGTTATTCATCTGGAATGCAACTTGCTCGTGCTGGAATTGAGCTTGGTGGTTATATTTCTTTTTCAGGTATTCTTACTTTTAAAAACGCTCTTGAAGTCCGTGAAATAGCAAAAATTGTGCCCCATGAACATTTGTTGGTGGAAACAGATGCACCATTTTTAGCACCTACCCCTCATCGGGGAAAAACAAATGAACCATCTTTTGTATGCTATACAGCAGCTGTTTTGGCTGAAACAATTGGTTTAAGCATTGAAGAAACAGCTCAAATAACAACCCGTAATGCTTTTCGTTTATTTAGCAAAATGAAATAAGGCAAAAGCTATGTGTGATCAATACCGATTTACAATATTAGGGTGTGGGCCTTCTCCAGGAGTGCCAAGACCTAATGGTGATTGGGGAACATGTGATCCGAATAATCCTAAAAATAAACGCTACAGAAGTTCTTTATTAGTTGAACGCATTAAACCATCAGGGAAAAAAACAACAATCGTCATTGATACGGGGCCGGATTTTCGCTCACAAATGATTGAAGCGCATGTGGATCATCTTGATGCTGCTCTTTACACACATTCTCATGCAGATCATATCCACGGTATTGATGATTTACGCAGCTATGCACTTGCACAAAAATGTTTAATAGATATCTATGCTGACAGATTTACACTAGAACATCTCAAAAATGCTTTCGGATATTGTTTTCAAACACCAAAAGATTCATCTTATTCTCCTATTTTAAAAGAGCATCTTATCAATGAAGATAGCCAATTTATTATTCAAGGGGAGGGTGGAGCAATAAGCGTTAATACGCATTTACAACACCATGGAAATATTCATTCTTTAGGTTTCCGTATCGGAAATGTTGCCTATTGTACAGATGTTAGTGAGTTTCCTGAAAAAACATTATCAAAACTAATGGGTTTGGATGTTCTCATCATTGAAGCCCTTCAATTTAAATCTCACCCAAGTCATTTTTCTGTTGATCAAGCATTACAATGGATAAAATATTTAAAGCCAAAACAAGCAATACTCACACATATGGATAGATCGCTGGATTATAATGCAGTCGTAAATTACGTTCCATCCTCTGTAAAACCTGCGTATCAGGGCCTTACTTTCGAAACAACTGCATAAGTTTATTCATACAATATTTTACGTTAAATAAAGTTTTTTGAAGATTATCCTTTATTTTGTTTTATTTTTGACATAAATGTCACTTTTTTATGTTTAAAATGAGGTTTTTATGTATAAGAATTTTAAGCGGGGTGTATGTATTGCCGTTTTAGCAGTTTCCTTAACAGCATGTGGGGGGCGTTTAGAAAAAAATATTGCAACGACAACATTACATGATGGATCAATGAGTTGCACCGATATTCAACGGGAGTTTTTTGCTAATAAACGACAGATTAATGATACAATTAGAGAGCGTTCTACAGCAAGAAATAAAAATGTAGCTTTAGCAGCGGCAGGTGTTGTATTTTTACCTGCTCTGTTTTTTATGGATCCTAAATCCAGTGAAAGCAATGAAATTTCGGCTTTAAATAATCGTAATGCTGTTTTAAGTGATCTTGCACGTATGAAACGTTGTAAAATAGTACAGTAATTTTTCTTATTTATTATATGTAATTTTATTATCACTATTTTTGGTCTTTAAGGAATATACTTTAAAGACCAAAAAGGAATATACTTTAAAGACCAAATTTTATTTTAAAAGTAAATTGTATGATATAAATATGATGATGTTTTAAAGTAGGGTTTTCTTTTGGGATAAAGGATTTATCTTCTGTATCATGTTATCGCATAATATATATTATGGAACTTTTTAGAAAGGGCGTATTTTAATATATAAGAATAGAAGTTTGATAATTGAGGTGAATATCTTTTACTTATTACTTAAAAAACTTTTTGATGACTTTTTAAGATTGAAAAATCTTTTTCGAAAATTTTAATCATAATGTTTTTTTATTTTTTACTCTTTTTAAAAAAATCATCATAATTTGTAAGATAATAAAAGCTAAAAATAATATTCCATGAAACAATGGTACAAAAGGCTGATAAATAAAATCGGAATAATATATTGCTATTGTTTCAATCAATGCGGCAACACACCATAAAATAATGCCCCATAGTGAATACATCCAAAGACCAATTAAAGCAATAGGATAGAGAATAGCCAATATAGCTGATGCAAATTGCCACTGCCAAGGCATAAGGTCAAAACGCCATAAAACACCTGGAAAGACCCCCACAAGGCGTATCCAATAAAAAATACCTAGAACTAAGCAAATAAGTGCCAAAAACCGTAAGTAACAGTTATAGATTAAATTGATTTTTGAAATCTGTTTGTGTGAATTATTTTTCACAATAATAACTCTTGTTCAACAGGTTGGAAGTAAGAATCTACCATTTCATCTGTCACATTTGAAAGTTTATCTGGCTGCCATTGAGGTCTTTTATCCTTATCGATTAACATAGCACGTATACCTTCATAAAAATCATGTGAATGAATCATATGATGCGCTATGCGGTTTTCAATTTTCATACAGTCTTCCAACGTTTGAGATGAATTTTGTTTCATTTGTTTCCAAATAACTTTTAAACTTGTCGGAGAACGTGACTGCAAAATATCATAACATTCTTTAGCAAATAAAACATCTTCATTGCTTTTTTTATGTAGCAACTCAAGACATTCTTCTAAGCTGTGGGCACTAAAACAACTGTTAATAATACAACGTATCTCATGACTCGTTTCATAATCTTTTGTAATTGCTCGCTGGTTTAAAGCTAAAGTGGGATCTCCTTGCTCAATAACAGCTTTTCTAACCCTATCGAATTCAATTTCAGAAACTGCATGTGTTGCTAATCCTAAATTTAAGCAATCTCCCCACTTTATGCGTGCGCCCGTTAATGCAAGATAGATGCCAAAATGATTGGGAAGAGATGGTAAGAAAAAACTTGCACCTACATCTGGGAAAAACCCAATCGCACCTTCTGGCATAGCAAAAACTGTATTTTCTGTAACAATTCGATGCGAACCATAGAGAGAAATACCTACCCCTCCCCCCATCCAAATACCGTTTAAGAAAGAAATGTAGGGTTTTGAAAAATGTTTGATATAAGCATTTAAGCTATATTCATCCCTAAAGTATTGACAAGCAGAGGCACTTTTCCCCATATGATGGATTTCCACAACATCTCCACCAGCACAAAAAGCACGACCCTCCCCTTCAATTAAGACACAAGAAACATTGTCATCTGTTTCCCATGTTCTGAGAGCTTTTCTTAAAGCTGAAACCATTCGTTGATTAAGAGCGTTTAATGCTGAAGGACGCGTGAGCTTTATAATACCAGCACATCCTTCTTTCGTAAAAGAAATATCATCACCTGCTCCAAAGTCAATTTGCATCTTACACCCTTTTAAAAACAACTATTTCATTGTTTTTTTATATTCCCCCCCCCAAGTTGAGGAAATATTTGCATGATTGCACCAATACAATATATATAAATTCCTGTCACCGAAATTCCTATTTTAACCCAATACGGAGCCTCTAGTTGATAAAAGAAGGCAGAAACACCAAAAACACACCATAAGAGAAAAATGGGAAAATTAACTCTACGTAAACGAAGGACTCTTACTGGATGAATAAAATAAATTGGTAAAAAAGATATAATCGCCGATAAAACAATAATGATAAAAGTAATCCACTCTCCTGGCCTGACGACAAAAAGCGTAAAAATCATCATATTCCAAACAACAGGAAATCCTTTAAAAAAGTTTTCTTTGGTTTTCATACTAGTATCTGCATAATAAATAGCAGATGAAATAACAATGATTGCACTCAATGAAAATGATAACCCTACCCCCATAAAACCACTTTGATAGAGTGCAAAGGCAGGAATTAAGACATAAGTCACGTAATCAATAATATTATCTAACAGCTCTCCAGACCATGTTGGAAGAACGTATTTAACATCAAGTTTGCGTGCAATTGGTCCATCTATACCATCAACGAGAAGGGCAAGCCCAAGCCAACAGAACATAGCTGTCCATTCTTTTTGAGAGGCTGATATAAGAGAAAGAAACGCTAAAAATGATCCCGAAGCTGTTAGTAAATGAACGGAAAAGGCCTTTGCTTGTGGCATTGTTACTTTTTTATGGCGTAATAATTTAGCATTTGTTTTGATTTTCTTTGTTAGTTTACGTTTCAAGGTTTTCTTATCCTCGTTTTTAAAGTCTTCAATCATCTATCAATACGCCATTTTTTACCGATGATATAACTCAACATTTTAAAAAATCATAAAAAGGTTACTTTTTTATATCGCATTATTTATTACATACTATAATAATAGAAGAGCTTCATATAATAAAAAGAGAGTGATCATTTGGAAATGTTAAAATATTTTCTCAATGGAGAAAGGTTCAAACAGTTGTGATCTTTGAAAAAAACGAGCATAAAGATATTGCTGTTATTGGTGCAGGTCCTGTCGGAATGTTAGCTGCGCTGAGTCTTGCACATGAGGGGCTTTCTGTTTTTCTTGTTGGGCCCCCTGCTCATACAGATGAGTTACGAACAACTGCTCTTATGATGCCTGCAATACGCATGCTTCAAAAACTCAATATTTGGGATAATCTTCAAAAACATGCAGCTGCTTTATCGTCCATGAGAATTATAGATATAACTTCTAGAATTGTGCATGCTCCTACGGTACATTTTTCTTCTGCTGAAATTGGTGAAAAAGCTTTTGGCTATAATATACCTAATGTAAAATTAAACAGTGCTTTAGTCGATGCTGTTACACATACGCCTAATATTACAAGATTTGTTTCTGCAGCCAAATCTGTTCATCATACAAAAAACCATGTATGTATTACTCTTGCTGATTGTAGAGTCATTCAAACACCACTTGTTGTTGCAGCCGATGGGCGTCACTCTCTTACACGTGCCGCAGCAGGGATAAGTGTCAAACAGTGGAATTATCCACAAAAAGCACTTGTTCTCAACTTTTCTCATGAGTTTTCTCATCAAAATACATCAACTGAATTTCATACAGAACACGGTCCATTTACACAGGTTCCACTACCAGGACGAAGATCTAGTCTTGTATGGGTTGTTCATCCTTCCCTTGCTGAAGAATTATTGAATATAGAACCAAAAACAATTGCAAAAATGATCGAAAACAAAATGCAATCAATGCTTGGAAAGCTAAGCTTAGAAACATCAATTCAAGCATGGCCGCTTTTCGGACTTCTTTCTCATCATTTTGCTGCTAACCGAACAATTTTAGTCGGTGAAGCCGCTCATGTTTTCCCCCCTATTGGAGCACAGGGATTGAATTTAGGATTGCGTGATGTCCAAACTTTAATTGATATTTTACCCAATAAAATATCCAACTCTAACACTGAAATGATTGTTGCACATTATAACAAATGCCGCAAACCAGATATATTAATCCGAAGTGGAGCTGTTCATACACTGAACTCTGCTCTACTTTCTCATATGTTGCCTGTTCATATCATACGAAGCATTGGGCTTGGTTTGTTACATAGTTTCCCGCCATTACGTAATTTATTTATGCGCGAAGGAATGTATCCCGGTTATGGATTCAAGGAAATTATGCAAATATTTCCAACAAAATCATCTAAACAACTCTACTAAGCAATAATGGATAATAACGTAAAATAAAAAATAATAAATTGCATTTTTAATCATATCTATTACTGATGTAAAAATATATTTTTGTTCTTTCTAAGAATTAACAAATTATATTAAAATAATTAATTATATTTATTTAATTTATTTGTAATAATAATATGTATAATTAATATAACTATACATCTATTTTTTATTAAATAATTATTATATATATTAGTATATTGATATGAAATAAGAGAAAACTGAATTATATACTACAAATTAAATAATAAATATATCTTGCTAAATCATAGCTGTTAAATTTAGAACTATAAAGAAAATGAAAAATAAAAAACAGTTTTATTTAATCAATATATTTTCAAAACTTTTTATTGTTAATTATAATATTAAAAATAAAATCATCTTTGGAACCTGTTAGTAACACAGAGGTTAATGAAGTGTTGTTTCAACAAATGGTAATAAGATGACACTAAATAATTTTTTGAAATTAAGTACTTTTTTTATAATGATTGCATGTGTCTCGTTGATAGTCACGACTTCAATAAGTGAAGTTTTTCACCTTCCTTATTGTCAAGCCTTTACCTATAGCTCTACTCAAAAGGTCACTAAAATAGGTCAGAACTCATTTACTGCTTCACAAGTTAAAAATTGTCTTATGCAAAATGGTTTTGAGAATATTAAACGATTACGCTTAGATGACAATGGTATCTGGCGTGCTTTGGTAAAATTTAAAAAGTCCCATTTTTTCGTATCCGTTGACTATTCAGGAACAGTTAGCATTCAAAATGAGAGAAAAGAATATGATTGATTTTAAAATTTACAGCAACGTTTCTTTTTACAGCCGTAAGAAAAAAAAATTAAAAAAGTGCCGCCATTCTATTAAAGAATTTGCTTTTATTGGCGGTTTAAATGGTAGCCTATCAGGAGCTATCGCGGCAACTCTTGCAGCTTATGGTTATACTGCTCTTCCAGGATTTGGTCCAATTATTGCAATGGGTATAAGAGTAGCACTTTCTTCCGGAATAATAATAGGAGCACTGATAGGATCAGGAATGGGAGGGAGTGTCGGTATATGCTGTATTTTATGGGAAATTTATACGAATCATAATAATTCTTTCTCTTATAAATTTCATAATAAATAGAAACTCCTCGTCATTTTTTCTATGAAAAACAATTAAATCATCAACAAATTATATGTTATTTTTTTTTGATGGAACGATCATCATATTATAAATGAAATAATAGCTAACTTACTAGAATTCCTTATTATATCTCAAAAAGTAGATTTTTTAAAAGCATCTCTTGAAGAAATGTAAGTGAGATATAATTATTCATCCATAAAGCTGTATTTTTTATAGATCAAAAAATAAAAATTATGTTCAGAAATATATAAACATATTTTAATTTATTTGCTCTTTATAAGAACTAATATTTCTATGTAAATTATTTTTCTTAAAGTTCAATTTAAGACACTTATATAAGATATAATTAGTATAGATTATTATTTATAGATAATAATCTATTTAAAGATAAGTATAAAGGTATTTTATGAAAAAAATATTATTATCATTATTGTTTTTTATGGCATTTTTAATTCATAAAAATTCTGCCTTAGCACTATCAAAACAAATAAATATTTATAAATTAGAAAATAACAATTCCAAAAAGGCTATTGGTAGCATTAAAATTGAAGAAAACATACACGGTTTGATTTTTATCCCTAATTTATCTACTTTATCAGAAGGGATTCATGGTTTTCATGTACATGTAAATCCTTCATGTGATACAAAAGATGGCATAATAGGTGGAAGCGCGGGTGGACATTATGATCCAGAGCATACTGGGAAACACTTAGGACCCTATAATGTCAATGGTCATCTTGGTGATTTACCGGCACTTTATGTTGATAAGCAAGGAAATGCCGTAATGAGCGTTCTTGCTCCACGATTAAAAACAATCTCTGAAATTAAAGGGCGCTCTTTAGTCATTCATTTAGGGGCTGATAATCAATCAGATAAACCATTACCGCTTGGCGGAGGTGGAGCACGTTTAGCGTGCGGTATTATTGAAAAATAAAGAGAGTATTGTGGCAGACTGAGACAGTACACACTCCCTTTACCATAAGGTGTGAGAGAAATTTATTTTTTTAATCTATTTCAAGAAATTGAGTAAACTGTGTGAATATTTTATAAAATTAATGTTTTTTTGAATGTTTACTTCGGATAACAAAAAGCTTAATAATCATCAAAACGAACAGTGATGGACATTAAAGAAATAGTAGTGTAAATTCTCCGTAAGAAGACTTCAATATGAGGAAGTAATATTTTCCATGCTTGATGTAAACAAAGCAAAAAAGTCGAATTTCACCCTCTATAATAGCAAGTTTATAATAAATTATAATTATTAAGTCTAGTATCTAATGGAATCACGCTCAATGCACAAAATAGAACAGACCTAAAACAGAATTTTTACTCTTCCCCTATTCAACCCTACTCATGAGGTACGTGAGAAAAATTTTAATTGATACAATATCAATATAATCAGTCAAATAAAATAGTTAGAGTAATTTTTTGTCACTCTGAACAAAAGAGCTTTTAAACAATAAAACCTTTTTTAAAATACCCCTCATGGGTCCATATGATCCCAATCCAATGGACGCATTTCACCAGTTTGATAAAATTGACGAATGAGTTTAATATAATCAAGAAAGTCTTTATTTTCTACCACTAATCTATTAGCAGTATCCCAATCAATATCACTACGTTCTTTCGCTGGAATTATGATCTCACTCTCGGAAGAATTTTCTTTATCAAGTCTTATAAATCCAATTCCATGCAAGCTTGAAAGCATCCGAAGTTCTTTTAATGTATCAATACCTTCAATTTCACTCGCAACTAAATAGCTCAAATTAGCCCATGAAGAATTGCTAACTGTTTGAAAAAATGCTTTCCGTAAATTTGAACGATTAATGAGAATTTTAACTTCAAAAGACCAAAGTTTCGTCTTTTTATCAAAATATTGCAAAACACAGTCTTTGATTTCACGATTCCATTCCCTGCTTAAATCTTGTATCCCTACGAGATCCGGATAAAGCCATTTATTGCCGCCTGCACCATGTTTATTACGAGAACATTTCTCATTAATGCGCTTGCTGTAAACTGCAAGCTCTGACCATAAAAATTTAGATACTAATGGATAAAGATCACGCTCTTTAACAGAAGAATCTCTACTTTCTTCATTGTCCTCTACCGCATCAATTTCAGCGCTATCTGTTTGTTTAGTAAAATAATACTGCCGTGGTCGTCCTTCAGTGGTTTTAATTTCTGGATAACGCTTTTGTAATTGAGAGCGCAGAGACCCTATTTCAGCGACAATTTGCTGAATAAGAGCTGCATCACTGTTAAGGGGAGTGATTATTGCGGTTGAACGCTTTTGTTTTTGGTGGCATTTTTCTGGATAATTCTCAAATATCCATTGAGCAATTTCTCGAGCTGTAAATTTTTTTGTCGGGTTTTTCTTTAAAAAATTAAAAACAGTGTTTGTTAAATTCAAAGTCATATGTAAAGTAGCCTACTTTTATCTTCTGGATATTCCATTATATTCAGATATTTCAAAAGAGAACACAACAAACTGTCTATTTTTTTTGAAAAAAGCTGTCTATAAAATTAAAATATTTTTTCTGAATTTGTGACTACAAATTCAAGGTTTTGTTTCATATAAAGAAAGTAAGCTTCTATTTTATCAAAAATCATAAATGGGCTGAAAATCCCCATAAAAAAGCATAATATTGTATAATTTCCCTATAAATTTTTCCTTTTACTTTAAGTTAGTTAGAAAAAAATAATAATTTCATGATTTAAGAATTAGCTCATATTCTTAAATTAATGGTGCAACAGGGAACAAAATTAAAAATAATATTCAAACATTTGATTATTTCTCGCATCGACCAGTTAAAAAACTTATGTTTTTTTAAAGCAAAAAGTTATGTGCTCTCAAGTATAGATTCTGAAATGGTAAATTCTGCACACAAACCTTCAAAACTACTATTTGCTTTAATAGCATCATGGGGAATAAGAACATAATACCATTTTTTACCACCGTAAGTAGCTGCATAATGCGTTGCATGACAACACCATTGAACTGCAGCTTGTTTCTTTTTTAAAACAATAGCGTTTTGTATTTCAGAAGCTTTTTTAGGTTCACAAAGATATTTGGCATCCTTCGTTTCTACAACAAAATCTGGTTCATAGGCTGATCCTTTATCATATTCTATCTTGAAAAAACCTCGAGCGGGTTTCATCCATTTCAATACTTTTGCATCGTCTTCTAATATTTGAGCAAATCGTAATTCCCCTTCTACTGAGTCAAACTTTTGCAAAGGATAACAACATTTCCTAAAGCCGCTGAATATAAGTTTCTTAATGTCTCTTTTAATGGCAGGAATATTACGAAAATCAATAGGAGATGTTCCTTGCGGCAAAACATAATGGATAGGTGTTAAAGTTGTAAAACCTCGTGTAACTTTAATCTCATAATCTTTTTGTGTTTCCCATTGATGTTTTCTTAATTGCGCAACAATAAAAGTATTAATCTTATGCTGATAGTGAATTAATACGTTCTCAACAGCTATATCATTGGGTAAATAAGATTGGAAATGCTCTACCATCTGACAAGCCAATTTTCGTAATAATGGCGTATGGCTATCATAATCGATAAAATCATTATCAATAAAACCACGAATGATGTAATTTTCAAGATGAGGTTCTTTAATATATTTATCTTTAGAAGTGAGAAAAATGCTTTTATGGGTACGCAATTCTCGAATTAAAAGTTCTTTACTAACAGGTTGCAAATTTAAACTTTCTAGATTCTCCAAATCAAAATCAGAAAAACCATAAGTAACCTCACGCGAAGGAATGAGTACAATATTAGGAATATCTATGATCAGTTCTGGTAATTGTTTTGTCAGAATTGTAACCACTTTTGACACAAGAGACTTTTGTGCTAGCGGTATAATACTCATAATTTTATTATTCATTTTTTCTTGTATCGGTGCAGAACAAAGCATTTGAGAACTTGGTAAATTATCATTCTCTTTAATAATATCCCATGCGATAGCAGCAATTTCTTGTTCTTCAGAGGTTAATGTGGGTGAATCTGTATTACGTAACATGATACCGTGTAAATCAGATGTTCCATTTATATCGGAATGACGTGTTACTATCGTTTTTATAAATAAAGCTTCTGCTTGACTTGGAACTGCCACTATATCCGATTTTTCAGAGGATATATCACCCCCTGTTCCAATCTCAATATGCTTTTTTATAATTGAATTCGGATCGTTCGCACGATCAATAATATCTTGAAAACGATCATGCGCAATGATTGTTAAACGATCAATAGATTCTATGCCTGTTCTATGCCCATAAGGCAAACGCAATCCACGCCCAATTGTTTGTTCTGTTAAAATTTCTGAAGCCGATGCACGCAACGGTACGATAGTATAAAGATTGCTAACATCCCATCCCTCCTTTAATTTATTAACGTGAATAACAATTTCTGTTGGCTCATGAGGATTCTCAATCACAATGAGTTTTTGAATATTTTGATCTTCCTCTATATTTGACTGTTTTGTATGAATCTCTATAACTTTTCCCTTATAAGCTCCTGCAAAAAAATCATCTGATTCCAATAAATCACGCAATTTCTGTGCATGATTTGTATCTTGAGCGACAACTAAAATAAAAGGCTTAACAAATTTTTTGTTATAATCTTTGGCATAGGCAATTAAATCTGCTTTCACGTTTTCATGGGTATGAATTGCATCTTGTAATTTAATATGTTCTAATTGTTCAGATGTATAATTTTGAGGATGAAAGTCTTTACGTGTAGCAACAGCAGGCTCTTTTACAAAACCATCTCTCATAGCCTCTGCAAGTGAATAACTGTAAACAACATTTTTAAAATCTACAGGTTTTGCACCTATTGTTTTCGGTGTCGCTGTAAGTTCTATTCCTAAAACAGGTTTTAACTCATTAATTGCTGCTGCACCAGCAGACGCTCGATAACGATGCGCTTCATCCATTAACAAAACTAAATCAGGAAGATTTACGAGATAATCAAAATAACTTTCACCAATCGTTTCTTGTAAGCGTTTAATTCGCGGAATACTAGATTTTAGTGCGCCTTTTTTATTATCCGTTGTATTAATTTTAGAAATATTAAAAATATTGATAAAGGCCGTATCCCGATTTTCAAACAAACGTTTTTGTCCGTAATAGTGGTGTTCATCAGCGCGAATACCTTTACCACTTTCATAATCTTCACCTGTAATAATAATGGGTCTATTTGCAATGAATTCACTTATTCCACTGAAAACATACTTCGGACTTTGAGGACTAAAATCCTGTTTTAATTTTTCATAAATAGTCAAGTTTGGCGCTAAAACAAAAAAATGTCGGCTACGACCTGTTAAAATAAAGATAGCTAATAAAAGCTCCCATAAGTCGCGTTTTTCCAACTCCCGTTGCTAAGGCAAAACAAAAAGAGGGAAAGCTTCGTTCAAAATCTTGTACAGAAGGATAGAGACTTTTTATTATTTCTAATTTCGAAACTAAATCAGCATTTTTAGAAAGCTCTATATTTTCTAAAATTTTCACCAAAATATTTAATGATTCACGTTGAGGATCACGCAACGATAAGCGAGCTGAAATCCTTTTTTCAACACTGTTCATAAAAAACTCCGCTTTTTATATATTATTCAAATAGATCTAATTCTTGTTGCGCAATATCTTTATCTTTGCCGCTTTCTTTTACCACAATCATTGGTTCAAGATTGGCTACATTTAAACTATAATCATCCCTTCCCCATTCGCATTTTTCCAATATTGCACGGGGGATTTTTGTAAGTGTAAGATTCTCAAAGGATGATGATTTTGTATCAAAGGCTGTACAACAAATCAGCAGGGTGCGATGAGAGCCCACCTCTTCGCTCATGATACGGAGTTGTTCATAGGTCATGGCGCTCGTTGTGACATAAATATAATCCGTTTCCGTTGAATATCCCTGCATCCAATAATGATTTTCATCCGGAGCATAGGTAAATCCCATATGTTTGCACATGGCTTCTGAAAGCATCGCAGCATTATATTCGCGACTAATAATCCATTGTCCCCATGGGTCTTTTTGCAACAGAGAAGGTGCAAGGCGATAATAATGAAATCCACCGCCACCTTGCCAATTGACACTTTTAGAAATTCCCCCTTGATCAGTTCCATCAATTACTTGTTTTAAACGAGGAATAATGTGTGTATGACAATGTTCACCGAGTTCAATCATAATCCACTTGCGGCCCATTTTATGAGCAACAGCGCCGGTCGTACCAGAACCAGCAAAGGAATCCAAGACAAGATCACCAGAGTTGGTGGCAAGTTGAATAATGCGTTCCATTAACCGCTCAGGTTTGGGAGTTGTAAAGACATTCTTAGAATTAAAAACTTTAACCTCTTTTTTGGCATCTTGGTTATGCCCTACTTCCTCATAAAGCCAAATGGTCATTGAAACCATACCATTCTTTACTTCTGATAAAAAACGCTTCAAAGAAGGAACATTGCTTCCTGTGGGGCCAAACCAAATACGATTATCATTCAATAATTCAAAGAATTTTTTTTTATTCATAGCCCAACTTCTACCATTAGGAGGCATTACCTTGCGTCCAGAAGGTGTGATGATTTCATAAATATCCTCAGGTGTTACTCTTTTCACGGATAAATCTCCCGATTTCCAAGGACCACGAGGATCATTATCAGGATTTTTATAGCGCGCATCCATATCGTTTGAACGAGGAAGCAAGTGAGGGCGCCAAATCGTTTTATCTTTGGCATAAACCATTATAAAATCATGGTTATCGGAAAGCCACTTTGTATCATTCTGTGGGGCATATTTCTTTTGCCAAATAATATTGTTGATGAAATTTTGGCGACCAAAAATTTCATCCATCATCACTTTTAGATAGGCTTGTTCATCATCATCAATGGAAATCCAAATACTTCCATCTTCCGCCAGTAAACGATGTAACAATTCTAGCCTGTCTCTCATAAGACTGAGCCATAGGGAATGCTCCAAACCATCTTCATAATGTTCAAAGACATTGCCTGTATTATAAGGCGGATCGATATAGATACATTTTACCTTCCCCATATATTCTTGTTCCAGCGCTTTGAGCGCGAATAAATTATCACCAAAAATGAGTTTATTATCAAAAATATCTTGGGTAGATACTTGGTGCGGAGCGTGATAAGATTTTTCAAGATCTTCCAATAAAATACGAGGTTCCAGTTTGGGGCGTTTTTCTTTTCCAATCCAGTTAAGTTCTAATTTTTGTTTATTATAACTCATGCGATCGCCCTTAAATTTAAACGCTTGTGAAAAGTAAACAGCTTATTCATGAATGGCTAGATTAGAGTCTCTTAACAATACTTTTAGTACCATCCGACAGCAATTTGAGCTTCTTCTGACATACAATCAGGTGTCCATGGTGGATCAAAAGTCATAGTGACTTCAACATATGAAACCCCTTCAACTGCACTAACTGCATTTTCTACCCACCCCGGCATTTCACCTGCAACAGGACATCCCGGTGCTGTAAGAGTCATTTCAATTTTTACTGAACGATCATCTTCAATATCAATACGATAAATCAGTCCTAGCTCATAAATATCAGCAGGAATCTCTGGGTCATAAACTGTTTTGAGAGCAGCAATAATATCATTTGTCATACGATCAATTTCGTCTGCTGGAATTGCTGATATGTAAGATTTTTTATTTTCGCTTACAGTTTCAACGGATTCTGTAGAATGACGCTCTTCAATTGATTCAGCCATTAAAAAATGTCCTTGTTTCTTGCAATGCTTCTACTAATTGATCTATATCCTCTTGAGTGTTATACATGGCTAACGATACGCGGCAAATAGATGCTAGACCAAAGCGCTGTAATAAAGGCTGAGCACAATGAGTTCCGGCGCGGATTGCAACTCCTCTTCTATCAATAAACATAGCGATATCATGGGCGTGAATCCCTTCAATTGTAAATGATATAATAGCTCCTTTATTGGGAGAATGACCATAAATACGCAATGACTCAACCATTTTAAGTTTTTCCTGCGCATAAGCTAAAAGGGACCTCTCATGGGCATGAATCGTGCTACAACCTTTCTCTTGTATATAATCAATAGCCGCTGCTAATCCAATAGATTCAACGATAGGAGGAGTGCCTGCTTCAAAACGGTAAGGAGGAGCATTATAAAAAACCTTATCGGTTGTTACCTCCTCGATCATTTCCCCTCCCCCTTGAAAAGGACGCATTTCTTCTAATCTATCTTCTTTACCATACAGAACACCAATACCAGTAGGTCCATAAAGCTTATGACCTGTAAAGACATACCAATCACAATCGAGATCTTGCACATCAACGGTTAAATGTACTGCCCCTTGAGAACCATCAACAAGAACCGGAATAGAATTTTGATGTGCTCGCTTAATAATCTCTTTAACAGGAGGCACAGTTCCTAATATATTGGACATATGCGTTATAGCAACAAGCCGCGTTTTTTCGCTTAAAGACTTTTGGAAATCTTCAATGTGCAGAACACCATTTTCATCGACAGGAACAAAAATAAGTTTAACACCTTTTTGTTCCCGAAGAAAATGCCAAGGAATAATATTTGAATGATGTTCCATAATCGTTAGAACAATCTCATCACCTTCCTTGAGTTTAGGCATAGCCCAACCATAAGCAACAGTATTAATAGCTTCTGTTGCATTTTTCGTAAAAACAATCTCCTCCGCTTTTTGTGCATTTAGAAAAACACGAACGGTTTCACGAGAATTTTCATAGGATTGCGTTGCTGCATTGGCTAAAAAGTACATTCCCCTATGCACATTAGCATAACTATAGTGATAATAATTATTCATTGCACTGAGTACTGATTGTGGTTTTTGGGCAGAAGCAGCACTATCAAGATAGGCTAATCGCTTTCCATAAACTTGATGGTGCAAAAGAGGAAAATCACGCCGAATTTCTTCTACATTATAAGTAAATGTTTGTACGTTATTTTCCATTTTTTCCACCTTAAACATTTTTTTCAAGCCATTTACCAATGATATTCTCCAAAATAATCTGAATATTATCTTGCTTGATGTCATCAATAAGCTCAGAGATAAATCCTTTGATTAAAAGTGCACGAGCCGTTTTAAATGGAATACCGCGCGCCATGAGATAAAAAAGATAATCATGATTAATATTAGCAACTGTTGCACCATGACCGCATGCAACATCATCAGCAAAAATCTCTAATTCAGGCTTTGCATTAAATTCTGCATCATCTGAAAGAATAAGGCTATTACAAGCCATGCGTGCATCTGTTTTTTGCGCTTTTTGAGAAACACGTATTATTCCTTGGAAAACACCAACAGCCTTATCTGTAACCACATTGCGTATAATTTCGGTTGATGTTGATTTTTCTTCCACGTGACGAACAGTCATTGTAAGATCACTATGTGTTTGTCCTGATAATAAATTTATGACGCGTAATTGAAAGTCAGATTCTTCTCCCTGTAATTCAATATCGATTTCTTGGCGATTTAATTGACTCCCTATATTAATGACATAAAGTGATAACTTCGCTCTTTGATCAAGAACAGCACAAAATCGACCAAATTGTGTAGAATTAAAATCACGATTGCGAATGAGAATCCACGTAACATCACTATCAGCAGCAACATTTAATGAAAATATTGAACTGACAAAGGTATCTTTATCATTGCCAACCTGATGTTCAATAAACATAACTTGACTATTTTTATCAACTTTTATATCCGAAAAAATATGAGATTGTCCCCCCATTTGTATATTTTGTAACTCAATGGGGATATTTAACTTTGTATTCTCAGGGATGTGAAAAAGCCAACCATCTGTAACAAAAGCTGTATTTAACTGTCCAATAAAATCTTCATCAGAAATGTTTTGATTTATCTGTAAAGAATTATCTTCTAATGCATCTGAAAGGCGTTTTACTGCAATATTGTCTATCTTTGACTCTATCGATGTTTTTCCATTGTTTATGGAGAAAACAGCACTTTCTGAAAGCAATGCATCAACCAATTGATTGTCTTGAACTTTTGAAAAATTGCTAATAGACTTCAGTAAGGTACGCAGATTGGTATAATGCCAACTTTCGATTTTACGGGAAGGAAGCCGTGTCGTTTGAAACTGCTCAATAGTTTTCTTGCGGATTTCCTGTACAGCTTTATCACCAGGTAAGTGGTTTACATACTGATTAAAATTACTGAGTATATTTTCTTCAACCGCTAACAAGTTTTGCTGTGCATTCATATTTAATAACCTCAAACCGCTTCCCTAATAAGATCAGCATACCCATTTTGCTCTAAATAAAGTGCTAAGGATTTATCACCGCTTTTGATAATTTGTCCTTTATAAAGAACATGTACCGTATCAGGAATAATATAATTAAGCAGCCGTTGATAATGGGTAATCACCAAAAATGAACGTTTTGAATCGCGAAGTTTATTAACACCATCTGCAACAATTTTTAGCGCATCAATATCTAAACCAGAATCCGTTTCATCTAAAATGCAAAGTGTAGGCTCAAGAAGTGCCATTTGTAAAATTTCAGCGCGTTTTTTTTCTCCACCTGAAAAACCTACATTTAATGGACGCTTTAGCATATCCATATCTATTTCAAGTTTGGCTGAAACTTCTTTAACACATTTTATAAATTCAGGAATTTTAAGTTCTTCGTCACCTCGCGCTTTGCGTTGAGAATTCATCGCAACTTTTAAAAATTCCATTGTTGCTACCCCTGGTATTTCCATTGGATATTGAAATGCAAGAAAAACACCATATGCAGCACGTTCTGCTGGATCCATTTCTAAAAGTGATTGTCCATTATAGAGAATATCTCCTTCTGTTATTTGATAATCATCACGACCAGCAAGCAAATAAGATAAAGTTGATTTTCCGGCTCCATTTTGTCCCATGATAGCGGCAACTTCTCCGTCTTGAACTGTCAAGTTTAAACCACGAATAATTTCTGTATCGGTTTCAGCAATACGGGCGTGCAAATTTTTGATCTCTAACATCATTTAATCCTGTTTTGGCTGTTTTTCAGATATCAATGCGTATTATTTTACCTTAGCATCCATCTACTTTTGTAATTACCATAGAGGTCATTTTTAGCATTATGTGCTACCGTTACAGCCTTGTTACATAAAGTCTTCTATTTATCTCATTAAATAAAATTATCCAACACTACCTTCAAGGCTAATACCAATAAGCTTTTGCGCTTCGACAGCAAATTCCATGGGAAGTTTTTGAATGACCTCTTTTACAAAACCATTTACAATTAATGCGATAGCTTCTTCTTCAGGAATTCCTCTTTGCATAACATAAAAAAGTTGGTCATCGGAAATTTTTGATGTTGTGGCTTCATGTTCAAACTGAGCTGTTGCATTTTTTGCTTCAATATAAGGAACTGTATGCGCACCACAATCATTCCCGATTAACAAACTATCACATTGCGTAAAGTTACGCGCATTTTGTGCTTTTCTATGCGCTGTAACTTGTCCTCGATACGTGTTATTTGAAAAACCAGCAGAAATGCCTTTGGAAATAATACGACTGGATGTATTTTTTCCTAAATGAATCATTTTTGTACCGGAATCAATTTGTTGATGACCGTTTGCAACAGCAATAGAATAAAATTCTCCACGCGCGTTCTCACCGCGCAGTAAGCAGGATGGATATTTCCAAGTAATCGCAGAACCGGTCTCAACTTGTGTCCATGAAATCTTAGAGTTATCACCTCGACAATCTCCACGCTTCGTCACAAAATTATAAATACCGCCCTTTCCATCTTTATCGCCAGGATACCAGTTTTGTACTGTAGAATATTTAATCTCTGCATTTTCAAGCGCAATAAGCTCAACAACAGCAGCATGAAGTTGGTTTTCATCACGTTGGGGTGCTGTACACCCTTCAAGATAAGAAACATAGGAATCTTCAGCGGCGATAATCAATGTTCGTTCAAATTGGCCAGTGTTACGTTCATTAATCCTAAAATAAGTTGAAAGCTCCATAGGACAACGAACCCCTTTGGGAATATAAACAAATGAACCATCTGTAAAGACAGCTGCATTTAAAGCCGCATAATAATTATCACTTATAGGTACAACTGTTCCTAAATATTCTTTAATAAGCTCAGAATGTTCAATAATCGCCTCTGAAATAGAACAAAAAATCACACCAGCACGTGCCAGCTCTTTTTTGAATGTTGTTACAACAGAAACAGAATCAAAGACTGCATCAACAGCCACCTGCCCCGATACAGACATACTGTCATCAAAAGTGGAGGGATCAGACTGTTTTCTTACTCCTGCCAAAATCTCTTGTTCTTTAAGAGGAATGCCAAGTTTTTCGTACGTTGCTAATAACTCAGGATCCACTTCATCCAAAGATTTTGGTCCTGTATGATTTTTTGGAGCAGCATAATAATAAAGCTCCTGAAAATCAATTTTAGGATATTCAAGACGCGCCCAATGAGGCTCTTGCATTGTCAGCCAACGGCGGTAAGCTTTTAAGCGCCATGTTAGCATCCATTCAGGCTCATTTTTTTTAACGGAAATAAATTTGATAATATCCTCATTTAAGCCTTTTGGAGCTTTATCGGTTTCAATATTGGTTTCAAAACCATATTTATATTGGTCAACATCTATTTCACGTACTTGGCGTATCGTTTCTTGTACTGCCGGCATAAATTTTCTCCATTTTTTGGCGTCAAAAACCGGTAACTAAAGTCTTGTTTTTTACAAGATTAAAGTAAGCAAGTTATCTCCTAGGCTATAGGTAAAGTGCAAAAATTTCAATCAAACTTATTTTATTTTTAAAATAATTCTAATTTTTATAACTTTCTGATGATAAATCTTCTCCTTTTTTCCTGCTTATAATTTGAGAAAAAAACGACAGAAAATCATCAATATCTTCAGAAGTTGTACCACGCCCTAGCGAAATGCGAATGGCACCATTTGGAACATGATACCCCATTGCCTCCAACACTTTGCTTTGTTTTACTTTTCCCGAAGAACAGGCAGAACCAGCTGATACAGAAAACCCTTCTAAATCAAAAGCAATTTGCATCGTTTCAGCTTTTATATTTTTCACGGTAAAGTAAGTTGTATTTGGCAAACGTTGAACTCTTTTACCAAAAATTTCAACATTTCTACTTATTTTTTGTAGTCCATCTTCTAATTTATTGCGTAAATATATTAATTGTTTTCTTTCTTCTTGCGTGAAACAATCAGCCATTGCTGCTCCAAAAGCAGCTATAAGAGGCAATGCTTCTGTTCCTCCCCGTAAACCTTTTTCCTGTCCTCCCCCGACAATAAGAGGATGTGGAGTGAGAAGATTACCACATGAAACAAAAGCACCTATCCCTTTAGGACCGCCAATTTTATGGGCAGACAGTATAAAAAAGTCTCCTCCTAGCTGATGAATATCAACAAAATTTTTATCTACATATTGTGTCAAATCAACAACAAGAGTGCCTCCTAAATCGCGAACAACAGCAGCTATTTCTTTTAATGGTTGAACAACACCAGTTTCACTATTTGCAGCTTGAATAGCAACAAGAGGTAAACCTTTTGTTTTATCGTGAGCCGCTAAGAGTGATGTTAATTTATCTTGTTGAATGAGCCCATCTTGATCAACAGCAATGACGCTTATCAACTCTTTAGAAAAACGTCCTCCCTCTGCAACAGAGGGATGTTCAGTCGCTCCAAGGTAAAGATGAGAAAATTTAACTTTTGCTTTCCCAATATTGTAAAAGGGTGTTAACAAAGTCATTGCAGCTTCACTCGCACCAGAGGTAAATATCACGTGATCTGGATCTGTTTTAAGATTTTCAGCGATTTGCCGACGGGCCTTTTGCAACAAAGTTTTAGCCGCACGCCCTTCCTTATGAACCGATGATGGATTACCAAATATCTCTAAAGATTCTAGTAGCGCCATCCGTGCCACTTTTTTGAGTGGTGTTGTTGCGTTATGATCAAAATATCGGCGTTTTATAACCATTTTACATCGCAATCATTAATCTTATGAATTGATTAAAAAAATAGCGCAATTTTCTTGAAAAGTGCACTAAAAAAAGAATATCTAATAATTATTTAAGAGATTCTATGGTAAAAGTCGACCAGGGTCAAAGAGAGCCTTTTATTGCATTAAGGAGCATTTTATGCCAGAAATTATTTTTAACGGTCCTGCGGGTCGGCTCGAAGGGCGTTATCAACCTTCACAACAAAAAAATGCACCCATTGCGATCATTTTGCATCCTCATCCCCAATTTGGTGGAACTATGAATCATAAAATTGTCTATGACCTCTTTTATATGTTCCAACAACGTGGCTTTACAACTTTACGTTTTAACTTTCGTGGTATTGGTCGTAGTCAGGGTGAATTTGATTATGGAATAGGAGAACTTTCAGATGCTGCTGCTGCTCTGGATTGGGTGCAAACACAACATCCAGACTCTAAAAATTGTTGGGTAGCAGGATACTCATTTGGAGCATGGATTGGTATGCAGCTTTTAATGCGCCGACCGGAAATTGAGGGATTTATCTCAGTTGCTCCTCAGCCTAATGTTTATGACTTTTCATTTCTTGCACCTTGTCCATCTTCTGGACTTATCATTCATGGCGGTATCGATAAAGTTGCCCCTCCAAAAGATGTTCAAATACTTGTCGATAAATTAAAAACACAAAAAGGTATCATCATCACACAAGAAATATTGGAAGAGGCTAATCACTTTTTCAGTGGATGTCATGAAGAACTTATTGAGCGATGTGCACACTATTTGGATAACCATATCTCCAATGAACTTCTCGCTCCTCCTTCTGAAATACTTTCACTAACTTAGGAAAATACGATAGATTTATAAAAAATTAGCAAAAATCGTCCCTGATCATAACAAAGTATTTTTTCAGTCTATATTAAAACTTTTCTAAATTTTATTTCAGGATAGAAATGAGAGTAACAGAATACCTTTTTTCTATTACTAAGAAGGCTCTTTTTTAGCGTAAAAAAGAAATAATACCTGTGTTATTATCTTTATACTACCAATATGTCTCTTTCTCTTGTGAGGTGTGCGTCAGTTATGATAGATAACACATTAATAACTTATTATATAATCGCCTGTTATATACAATAAATGCACTCTTAAATTAGGAAATTAAATCTGTGTTTGCCTTTAAATCTGATTTTTTACATATTATGAGCGAACGTGGTTTTATCCACCAAATTTCAGATGAAAAAGGCTTAGATGATCTTTTTTCAAAAGAAACTGTAAGCGCTTATACTGGATTTGATCCAACAGCATCGAGTTTACATGCTGGAAGTCTTCTTCAGATTATGATGCTTTATTGGTTACAAAAAACGGGTCATCGCCCCATTGCTTTAATGGGTGGAGGGACCGGATTGATTGGTGATCCTTCCTTCAAAGACGAAGCGCGACGCCTTCTGACACAAGATGATATTGCTGCAAATATTGATGGTATTAAAAAGGTATTTGCTAACTATTTGACATTCGGTGACCGAGAAACCGATGCTTGTATTGTGAATAATGCTGAATGGTTATGCAATTTAAACTACTTAGAATTTTTGCGTGATGTAGGAAAGCATTTTTCTGTCAACCGTATGTTGTCATTTGATTCTGTCAGACTCAGACTTGAGCGTGAGCACTCTTTGTCATTCTTAGAGTTTAATTATATGATTCTGCAAGCTTATGACTTTGTTGAACTTTATAAACGTTATGGGTTGCGTATGCAAATGGGCGGCTCTGATCAGTGGGGCAACATTATTAACGGAATTGAATTAGGGCATCGTTTAGGAACACCGCAATTATATGCGTTAACATCACCATTGCTGACAACCTCTTCCGGTGCCAAAATGGGTAAATCATTGAATGGGGCTGTATGGCTGAATGCGGATAAGCTTTCACCTTATCAATTTTGGCAATACTGGCGCAATACAGAAGATGCTGATGTAACACGATTTCTAAAGCTCTATACTCCATTACCGATGGATGAGATTCTTAAACTTTCTCTATTACAAGGAACTGAAATTAACGAAGCAAAAAAAATTCTTGCAACAGAAATTACAGCAATGTTGCATGGACGCGCTCTTGCCGATGAAGCTGCAGAAACGGCTCGCAAAACGTTTGAAGAAAAAACTCTGGGAGAAAATCTTCCAACTGTTGAAATTAATTCCTCAAAATTAAAAAAAGGTGTTGGATTACTCACTCTTTTAGTACAAGCAGGACTTGCTAAATCTAATAGTGAGGCACGCCGACACGTTCAAGGTGGGGGCGTACGTGTTAATGATCAAATTATTGAGGATGAAACACACCTTATTATTGAAAAAGATGTGACAGCAGAAGGAATCATTAAACTTTCTTTCGGAAAGAAAAAACATATTTTGATCAAACCGCTATAATCTATTGATTTCTCATTCATTCTATATTTATATCCATGATATTGATCTTTCTTACGCTTTCTTCCCTCATTTTTTAATTTAATTCTTATGACAGAATAATTTTATATGATGGCGAAAAAGTCTTTAAAATAATTCTATTTTAGAGAGTTGAAACTTTATTCCTTCTCTGTATGCTAGTGATTGATCTTTGCGCTTAAAAAGAAAGATAAAAAAATGATAAACTCAATGAAAGGTACTCTTGCTCCTGATTTTAATTTACCACGCGATGGAGGAGAGACAGTATGTCTTTCTGACTTTAAAGGAAAAACTGTTGTTTTATATTTTTATCCCAAAGATGATACCAGTGGATGCACAAGCGAAGCGCTTGATTTTACAAAATTAAAGACAAAATTTGATGAAATTGGTGTTGTTGTTATTGGAATCTCTCCAGATAATGTAAAAAAACATGATAAATTTAAAGTAAAACATGAACTTGATGTTATCTTGGTTTCTGATGAAGAAAAAAGGACCCTTGAAGCTTATGGTGTTTGGGTGGAGAAAAGTATGTATGGACGCAAATATATGGGTGTTGAACGGAGCACTTTTTTAATTGATGCACATGGAATAATAACAGAAGAATGGCGCAAAGTAAGTGTATCTGGACATGCTGAGAATGTTTTAGCTGCTGCAACACTTTTACATAGTAATGGTGACTTGTAAAGAGAATGCTTGATTTATCTTAAAAAGCAAAAGTTTTCCTTCCCAATTGATATTAATTTTTCCAATGGTTTCAATTTTTATAATATATTGCTTTATAAGAACAACTGATTATTCTACATTTAAATTATCCTCCTGAATATCGTAAATTCTTCTTATTTTGAATGAATCAAAATCAATTCACTTGCATCCGTCATAGTGTAGCAGCATGTTTGAGACAACGATTGAAACGAAATGAGAGCTTTGTAAGCAGCGCCAGCTTTTGTATGCCAAATAAGAGCAAGATATTGTGTAATCTCTGAAACGGAAATACAGCCTAATTGTGGGAGAATTAAAGCCGTAAAGATAAAAACCATTTGCCACCTTTGCCATCATTCTTTAGTTCGGTTTTACAACTTTCAAAAGTCTCTAGAGCAATATCTTTTAAATAATGGAGATTGCTTATTATCTCACGCTTTTGTTTATTGCGTTCTTTAATAGGATCACGCCCCTCACGTAAAACAGAAGCGCCATTAGGGTGCACATTCACAAGCTTGTTTTAAAGAGACATCTGCCTCCAAAACCCATTTCACGACGACACCTCGTGAATGGTATAATGATAAATCTCCCATGAAATAATAAAAAATCCATTGAGCACCCCCATCTTTACGCTTGTGAAGAAACAAGCCGGCACCATCACACACTTTGCCAGCTCGTGGATGATTGAGACCGCTCCTAGTACTTAAGACAGTTCATAAGAGCCATTTTGAGTCCTTTTTTCTATAATTTTTATCCACACACT
Source organism: Bartonella sp. AC70YNML (assembly GCF_042196545.1). NCBI lineage: Bacteria > Pseudomonadati > Pseudomonadota > Alphaproteobacteria > Hyphomicrobiales > Bartonellaceae > Bartonella > Bartonella sp. AC70YNML. Next base: position 45,270 of record NZ_JBHIQK010000005.1, on the reverse strand, counting down.
CATCCCGTTTGTTATGTGCAAGTAGTGATTTTGATTGATTCAACATAAACAAGTTTGAAATGAAAGAATCTTACGATATGCGGGATTCTCATTCAATAGGCAAAACAGTGAATTATCATTATAAATCAATTCGTTTATATAGCAGGATTGGCGTGTGAGAAAAAACTTGAAGAAAGGAAAAAAGAGAATACCTCTTTGAACCTCTCAAGTATCAAGAGCTACCGTAAATCACAACCTCAGTAAAATGAACAACTTAAGAAACAAATTTGCATCCTTGAAGGATGATATATAATTAATTAATATCTTCAATTTCTTTATCTTGTCCATAAATGCGTCGAGCAAGCGCTGCTTCTATAAATACATCTAAGTTACCATTAAGTACAGATTGTGGATCAGTATTTTCAATTCCTGTACGCAAATCTTTGACAAGCTGATAGGGTTGAAGAACATAAGATCTAATTTGATGTCCCCATCCGATTTCTGTTTTAGAAGATTCAGCAGCATTGGTTTCTTCTTCTCTTTTTTTAAGCTCTTCTTCATAAAGCCGTGCACGCAACATCGACCAAGCCGTAGCGCGATTTTTATGTTGAGAACGCTCTGTTTGACATTGAACAACAATACCCGTTTTTATATGTGTGATGCGAACGGCAGAATCTGTCGTATTAACATGTTGCCCTCCTGCTCCTGATGCACGATATGTATCAATCCGCACATCTGCCTCTGAAACATCAACCTCAATATTATCATCAATAACCGGATAAACCCAAATGCTTGCAAAAGAGGTATGGCGCTTTGCATTCGAATCAAACGGGGAAATCCGCACTAAGCGATGAACGCCTGATTCTGTTTTTAACATTCCATAAGCATTATGCCCTTTTACAAGAATAGTCGCTGACTTTATTCCTGCTTCTTCTCCATCATGAATTTCTAAAACTTCAACCTTCATTGCATGCTGTTCAGCCCAGCGTATATACATGCGTAAGAGCATAGAAGCCCAATCTTGGCTCTCAGTTCCCCCTGCCCCAGCATGAACTTCTAAATAGGTATCATTTGGATCCGCCTCTCCTGAAAGAAGCACATCAATTTGCTTTTTATCTATCTCACTTTTAAGATTACGTATTGAATTTTCTGCTTCAGCGATAATTTCAACATCACTTTCTTCTTCGCCCATCGCGATAAGCTCAATGCATTCTTCAAGAGTTTTTGTAAATGATAAAAGGCCATTAATTGAATCATCAAGACGTTGACGCTCACGCATCATATCCTGTGCTCGTTGCGCATCATCCCATAAGGATGGATCTTCCGCTTTTTGATTAAGATATTCGAGACGTTTTAGTGATTGATCCCAGTCAAAGATGCCCCCTTAGCAATTGAATTGCTTTCTGGATTTCATCAACTAATGTTTCTATTTCTGCTCGCATAATTTAACACCGTATTTTTTAATACTCTTTTTGGTTATGTCTCTTAGCATTTTATACAAATTTAAAAGCAGCTATCAGAAAATAGTAGGGTTTTATCATTCTATTTACGGAACCGACATTGTAAAAAATAGATAAAAACCATAACTCATGGCAAAAAAATTTATCGATTAATACAGCCCACCCGTCCCACTTTCAAGAGCTTTATTGACTTGTGGAGAAGTGGTTACTGCAGGAACACCTTCTTGAAAAGAATTCGTACTCCCAATGACTTGATAGATATCAGCAGGACCAGTCCCTGGTTTAAATGCTTCTATAATGACATCTTGATCTCCTCTTTCGGCAAGCATTCCTGTTTTTCGATTAATTGGCATTAAAATCATACCCTTTGGCATCTTAAAGGGAACATCTGGCTTCCCTTTAAGAGCATCTACCATAAAATCACCAAAAATAGGTGCAGCTAATGAACTTCCTGTTCCATTATATCCTAACGGAGCTGGTTGATCATAACCGACAAAAATACCAACGACAATGTCAGGAGTAAATCCCATAAACCAGACATCCTTAGAGTCATTGGTTGTTCCTGTTTTAGCGGCAATATGTCGATTAAGATAACGTAAACGTGCCGCAGTACCACGCTGAACAACCCCTTCCATCATCGATGTAATTTGATAAGCCGTCATAGGGTCAAGAACTTGATCTCGCTCATCAATCAATGTGGGCTCACTTTGATTATTCCATGAATTCGTATTACAATTTTCGCAAATACGATCATCATGACGATAAATTGTCTTCCCATAACGATCTTGAATTCTGTCTATCAGAGAAGGTTTAATAGAGCGTCCGCCATTGGCAATAACGGAATAAGCTGTAACCATCCGTAATACTGTTGTTTCACCAGCCCCTAAAGCCATGGGAAGATAAGGCTGCAATTTATCTACCACCCCAAAACGTTCTGCATATTCAGCGACAAGAGGCATTCCCATATCATTGGCAAGCCGTATTGTCATAAGATTACGAGAATGCTCAATACCGTAACGCAACGTTGAAGGTCCTGCAAAGGTACCACCATAATTTTTGGGTTGCCAAACTTCACCATTATATTGACGAACTTCTATGGGGCCATCTAAAACAACGGATGCTGGTGTATATCCGTTATCAAGAGCTGCTGCATAAACAAAAGGCTTAAAAGCAGACCCCGGTTGGCGGTAAGCTTGGGTTGCACGATTGAATTCAGATTCGGCAAAAGAAAATCCTCCCACCATAGCAAGAACACGCCCTGTATGAGGTTCCATAGCAACAATTGCACCTTCAACCTTTGGAATTTGTTGTAAACGATAAGTGTTGTTTGTATTGGATAGTTTTTCAACAAAAATGACATCCCCAACTTGCAGAACATGAGATAAGTTCTGAACAGTTTTTCGATAACCATTTTCTTTTACAACATGGAGAGCCCATTTTGAATCAGCTTCAGATAAAACAGCAATTTCCCGTTTTTGGGATAATATACCTGAAGCTTCGTGCTGTGGCTGTAAACCAATCTCTACTTTGTTGGGATTAGTAGAAAGAACAACAGCTAAACGCCATTCAGGAACATCACTTAGCCCTGTGATATTTGCAAGTTCTGTCCCCCAATCACCTTTCTCATCAATATGCGCATAAGCTCCACGCCATCCTTGCGCATGATCAAATCTAATTAATCCATTGTGCAAAGCACGTCGTGCAATAAGTTGTAAATGCGGATCAAGCGTTGTACGAATGGAAAGCCCACCTTCATAAAGTGTTTTAGCCCCATAGCGATGTATTAAACGACGCCGCACTTCTTCAGTAAAATAATCAGCCGCAAAAACATAGCTATCACTCCCACGTATTGTCGCTCCTAAAGGTTTAGCTTTCGCTTTTTCACCTTGTTCACGCGTTACATATCCATTTGCAATCATACGGTCTATAACCCAATTACGCCGTTCAATAGCACGTTGTGTATTCTTAAATGGATCATAATTTGCTGGTCCTTTTGGAAGAGCAGCCAAATAAGCACATTGTTCTAACGTCAGATCATTAACGGATTTATTAAAATAAGTCAAAGAAGCTGCTGCTATACCATAAGTGCCACGACCCAGATAAATTTCATTGAGGTAAAGCTCGAGAATATGATCTTTTGAATAAGTTTTCTCAATACGCATTGCTAAAATAGCTTCCTTAAATTTACGTTCTAACGTTGTTTCTGAACTTAAAAGGAAGTTTTTAGCGACTTGTTGCGTTATAGTTGATGCACCCTCTGGACGTCTTCCAGAACCAATATTACGAATATTATTGATCAAAGCGCGAGAAAGCCCTTCGGGATCTAAACCAAAATGATGATAAAAATTCTTGTCTTCAGCCGAAACAAAAGCATCTATAACAAGCTTTGGTATTGATTGAATCGGCAAATAAAGACGGTGTTTTGTTGCAAACTCTGCCATAAGACGACCATCAGAAGCATGGACGCGGGTCATTACTGGCGGCTCATAAAGTGAAAGAACTTCATAATCAGGAAGCGCATTTGCTTGACCACTGGTCATAACACCCCACATTATTGCACCACAAAGTCCAATAGCAACAAAAAAACGAAGAAGATATCTTAAAAAAATCATCATAAAAACGGCTATCGCTTTCTTAAGAATTAATCAAAGAAAAAATACGTTATACTTCAAACACACCAAGTGGATAACACCACAAGATTGAGATCAAGAGAAATTGTTTTCTATCTTTTATTTATACTAGGGTACACTAGAAGCCCCTATTGATACTCTATTTTCTCACAAATTTAAAGAGGCTGTATCATTTTCTGCCTATAATCAGCAAATTGACGAATAGAATGAGCAATAGAGGCTGCCATTTGTTTTCTCCAATGAGGATCATTTAATAACTTTTCGTCCTCTTTATTGGATAAATAACCTATCTCTATCAAGACTGAGGGTATATCTGAAGCTCTTAAAACTTGAAAATTAGCGTACCGATGTGGGTTATTAATCAAGTTAATATGATTCTTTGATAAACTTGAAATAACACTATTTGCAAAATTAACCGAAAATGTATGTGTTTCACGTCGTGTAAGATCCATCAAAATATCTGTAACTTCGAGCGTTTCATCTGCAGGCAAACCATCAAGCAAATCAACTTTATTTTCATTTTCAGCTAAAGATTTTGCAATGGCATCAGAGGCTTTGTCTGATATGGTATACACTGTGGCACCGCGAAGAGAATGTAGATCAATCGTATCCGCGTGAATAGATATAAAAAGATCAGCATCAAACTCTTGCGCTTTTTTAACTCTTTCACTTAGTCTTAAAAAAATATTGGAATCTCGTGTTAAAGCAACGGTAATATGAGAATCCTTTTGTAATTCGTCTCGCAATGCACGCGCAAAGTCTAAAGTCACATCTTTTTCTAAAATTCCAGTAACACCCCGTGCACCACCATCAATACCACCATGACCAGGATCAAGAACAACACGGAAATTATATGCTGGCATTAACTGTGTTTTTGTATCAAAATTGCTTCTTTGCTGTTTTTTTAATATCTCATCAAATTTTTCTTGTGTACTTTTACGAATATCAATCAGCAACTGCCATAAACCATTATTTAATTTTTTTACGACATTTTTTTCAACCACAAAAGCCGTTTTACTTGTCAAAATAATGCGTGAAGTCTGTATGTCAGAGAAAGCATAACGCACATCTGAAAGCATAACGGATAATGTATTCCGTTTCTTTAAAGGCGTATTTTGCATCGAAAAGTCAATTGTAGGTAAATTGATAACCAAACGTGCGGGCCTGTCCAAAATCTGTAAACGAACATTTGGTTTTGAATTAAAAACCGCAATAATACGCGTATGAACACTATCACCAATGGTTCGAAAATTAATAAGTCTCAGAGGATCTGCGGCTTGAACACTAGTTTGGAGTAGCAAAAAAGATAATAAAAAGTATGTGACGAGCACAATAACATCCCCATAAGCTGTTTTCAGCTTTTTGGTAAAAAAAACTTTTATCATAAGCAAAATACTCTACATTACCTTTGTAATAATTTATCTTGGTTACATAAAACGATACACCAATTTATCTCTATTTTTCAATAAAAGCTAAATAAACACCTCAAAATGGAATTAAGGTCATAAAGATATTATAATTATACATGATTTACATTGTTACTTGCCAAATTTACATTGTTACTTGCCAAACGCATGATATCAACATAAAAGAATATTTATGCTTCCTAGCTGATAATAGTCATCTAAATTATCTACAACTCATATTAAGTTGTCTTTAGGGGTTTTTTGTCTATTATGCGTTGAGACTTTTTTATGGATGAAAAATTTCTATGTTGTAACATTAGGATTGCATTACTTAAGATTCGTTGGTTCGGATATCCGAACTGTTTTAAAGATTATTTTACCGGAGACTTTTAAGAAATATGAGTCATAAAAAACAGATGGAAATAATGATGAGAAATGGTGTAAATGCAGTCATGCCTTTGCACGTGGTGTTCCGTCCTGTTTTTCTGGTACCTCCCTTTTATGGCAGACAGCCTTTTATGTTTACGAATAGTTATAGCATTCGTTTGAATAAAATTGTGCATGTCGCCTTCAGGATATTAACTTATGTCAAACAAAATGCTTATAGATGCCTCCCATCCGGAGGAAACACGTGTTGTTGTTGTTCACGGCAACAAAATTGAAGAACTTGATTTTGAATCAGAACATAGAAAACAGCTCAAGGGGAATATTTATCTCGCACGTATTACGCGTGTAGAACCGTCTCTCCAAGCAGCTTTTGTTGAATATGGTGGAAACCGACATGGTTTTTTAACATTTTCTGAAATTCATCCTGATTATTATCAAATTCCTATTGCTGATCGCCTTGCTCTTCTTGAAGAAGAAGAAAAAGAAGCTGTAGGAGAAAATTCTATAGATACCTTTACGGAAGAAGCAACTAAAAATAAAAAACGCTCCAGAAGAACAAAAAAAAGTGAAAAAAACAATGTTATAGCAGCCGATATTGAAAATGATATCACATCTGAAGCGACAATAATTGATAATACAGAAGAAGCATTAAATGCCAATATCTCTTACGATGAGATTGAAATGGTCGGTGCTGAGGACATCCGTGAAGAGCTCCCGATTTATCAAAGAAAACAAGGGCGCCAGTATAAAATTCAAGAAGTCATTAAACGACGTCAAATTTTGTTGGTACAAGTTATCAAAGAAGAGCGTGGTAATAAAGGTGCTGCCCTTACAACATATCTATCTCTAGCTGGTCGTTACTCTGTTCTAATGCCCAACACAGCACGTGGTGGTGGTATTTCACGAAAAATTACGAACGTACAAGACCGTAAGCGTCTTAAAGAAATCGTAAAAGAATTAGCCGTTCCAAAAGGTATGGGAGTTATCTTACGAACCGCTGGTGCCAATAGAACAAAAGCTGAAATTAAACGTGATTATGAATATCTTATGCGGTTATGGGATACTATTCGCACTTTGACACTCGAGTCAACGGCGCCATGCCTTGTCCATGAAGAAAGCAATCTCATCAAGCGTTCTATACGAGATCTTTACAATAAGAACATTAGTGAAATTCTTGTATCTGGAGACCAAGGATATCGTGAAGCGAAAGACTTTATGCGTATGCTCATGCCAAGTCATGCAAAAGTTGTGCAACCTTACCGTGATCCTACGCCCATTTTTGCAAGAAATAATATTGAAATTCAACTTGATAAAATGTTGCAACCACAAGTTTCTTTAAAATCTGGTGGTTATCTTGTTATTAATCAAACAGAAGCACTTGTTGCTATTGACGTAAATTCTGGCCGCTCTACAAAAGAATTCTCTGTCGAAAAGACAGCCTTACAAACTAACCTTGAAGCTGCTGAAGAAGTCGCGCGTCAATTACGCTTGCGTGACCTTGCTGGTTTAATTGTGATTGATTTTATCGATATGCTTGAAGAACGTAATGTGAAGCTTGTCGAAAAAAAATTAAAAGATTGTTTAAAAAACGATCGTGCTCGTATTCAAGTTGGTCATATTTCACACTTCGGCCTTTTAGAAATGAGTCGTCAACGTATTCGCATATCGGTTTTAGAAAGTACGACACAGCCATGCCCACATTGCGCAGGAACAGGAACTATACGTTCTGAATCATCAATTGCGTTACATGTCATGCGCTCAATTGAAGAATATCTTCTTCATAATTCGCAACATAATATTATCGTGCGCACTCCCGTAGCAACTGCGCTTTATGTATTAAATCATAAACGCAATATTCTTGTTAATTTAGAAGCTCGCTTTAAACTTAATATTAGTATTGAAGCAGATGATAGTATTGGAACACAACATCTTGTTATTTCTAAAGGCTCAATAGCAGAGAGAATTTCTCAATCTTCATTGGAAGGTGACAATAAGCAAGAAATTGAAGATTCTGTTTTCATAAAGAGTGAATCTATTGAAAATCCATCTCCCATTGAAACAAACCAAAAGCGTCGGCGCAAAAATCGTCACGGTGAAATTACTGATCATTCTCTCTCCAACGTTCATAAAAAAGAAGATACCTTGAATGATGATTCTTATCATCGAGGACGTCGTCGAGGACGTCGTGGTGGTCGACGCAATCAAGATAATAGTTTTCATCAGATTCGCGTTCCTTATGCAGAACCAGTGGGAGATTTTGCTAAGCAAGCTTTAGCAGAAATTAAAGCAGCGCATCGCAAACGTCGTGTTTCATCTGCTAAATCTTTTGAACTTGAAGAAACAAAAAATAATACACAAGCTCTAGGTATACAACAACAGAGTGAATCTGAAAAAAATGATACAAGTATTAAACCTAAAAAACGTAAAACACGTTCTTCAAAAGTAATAGAAAATCAACTTTCTTTAGAGAATGATCAAAATATTGCAGAACAAAAATCTCTTGAAGAAAAACCTACAACCAGTTCGGTGCGTAAAACTAAAACAAAAAAAGCAGACAAATCTATTCATGAGGTAGAAGATAAAGCTCTTGAAAAGAGTAAAAAATCAACACGTGGAACACGTAAAAAATCATCTTCTAAAGAGACAACGCAAGTACAAAAAATATTAGAGCAAGAAACTGTAATCGAGATGGAGGAAATTATCGAAACCTCTCCTTCCCAAATTGAAGAAACAATTAATCAACCCGTTGTTATTTCATCAACGCCTAATGATTCTTCCAAAACTGAACGTATTGGTTGGTGGAAACGCAGAATTCTTTCGAAAAATTAAGGATTTTAAAAAACCGCCACAGAAAACTGTGGCGGTTCAAATAAACAATTATAGAAAACGTTTTGACCAAATTTTATGGTGTGGTTTTATTACTTTTGTTTTGCTTTTTCTTGCTCAGCACGCATACGCTCTTCAATTTCTTTTTGTTTTGATTGAATAGCTTGCTGCAGCTTTATTTGTTCTTGTTGAAAATCTTTTTCTTCCATACCAGGACCGGTATAGGCTGCTGTAAATCCATTCAGAGAAAATTCAATAGGATTAGCTGAACCACGGAAATTAACTGTGGTTACAACCATTTTTGTACCACTTTTCATAGCTGCTATAAGCTTATCATCTAAAACATCATTGGCAATACAACTTGGTCCATTACAAATCACATAAGGGATTTTTTTAGAGAAATCATCACCAATTTTAATATGAACACCTTCTGGCAAGAAACGACCTGTCGGCACTTGAATGCCTATACGTTTTTCATTTTGCTTCCCTTTTATTTCAACAAGATTAAAAGCCGTTAAAGGTTGTCCCGTATTCGATAATACAGTATTCATTGTATTACAAATATCAACATCATGCTGCTTACTGCAAACTTTGTACCAACCTTGTGATAAAGTTTGCGCATTTGCAGAAATACCAGCTATAAGAAAAAGGGCAGCGGCTCCAACTAATACTGAAACAGCAGAATAAACATTTTTATGCGACATGATTAAGTTAATCCTTTCAACGCGCTTTTAAGTAACTTCAAAAAAATATTAAATATAATTCCAACTTAATTTATTAACTTATAATGAAATAACAATTAATTTTACTATTTTTACTTCAATATAAAAAAAAAAGTCAAATTTAGAGAAAAAATACGACGAGCCATTCTAATTTTATACACTCATATCATTTCCCCTCTTCATCACATTGGTATTTGATGCAATCTATCCATAAAACACCTCTGTGCATTTAAACTAAGATTACACAAACGAATCAATATTGCAATATTAATTAAAATAAACTCTAATACTACTCTAAAAAACTTACTAATTAAACTTTTTACATTTATTACTCTTCGTGTTAAGCTCATAGAACCTTAGAAACAGGTGTTGCAATGCATGAAGCTCCAAAATATCAGATAAATTTTACTGTTTTCCTTATGTGCCTTGTATGATACACAAAAACAAAATCATCTATGATATTATTGAAACATTTGATGAATTAAACCACTGATTGTCTAAAATTTCTGCCCTTGTTTACAAAACAATGGTGATACGCTTTTGTAATAAAAAATTTTATATTCTATAGCGTTTAACTAAACAGTTTAGTTTAAAAATACGCTACTAAAGAAGCGCTTTTTCTTAATTAAACAACACATTTTCTTAGAGAAAAAATCTATGACTACTGAAAATATTTTATTTATAATAAACTTCCTTAAAATATAATAACATATTAATTTATAATAATAATTTATCTTTTTTCTATATTGTGTGAAAGATCCTAATAGCGCGAATCTCTCTTATTATTGAATCAATAAAATTTCTCCACTTGTACATCATAAGCGGAATTAGTTTTATAGATAAAACTACTAAACAAAAGAATAAAAATACCCCCTATGAATTATCTTACGTGCCCAAAGCCATAATAAATTTATGCTCATATATTAAACACCCATTATTGCACCTCTGTACAAATATCATCTCTCAGCTTTACAACGTGAATAAAAATATAGCTTTTATCAATTTATTTTAAGTTATTTCTCAAATAAAAGAAGCTGCTAAATTGTAAATTCTTTTCATCTTTCACAACATCAAAGATATAAATCGTTAATAATTTAAGTTTTTAAAAAAATGAATTCAAAATATCATTTTGTTTCCGTATATAACACAACTTAGAGCTATAAATATTTCTCTTATCGTATTAATGAAACAAGATTTATGATATGAGATGTATCGTCATTAAAATAATTAATCAGATAAAAATAAAAAACTACAAACACAAAAAATTATGCATAAAAAGAAAACATAAAAAAGATATATGAGTTTATTATTTAATATATATTAAATATTATATGATAATAACAATATATTATATACATAAAATTACTTTATTATAAATTAATATTAAAAACAAAAAATTAAAATATATTTTACTAACATATTTTAAATATTATTTATTATATAATCTTAATTTATCTGTATTTATATGAGAAAATTTTTAATTGGATATTCTTATGGCATTATTTTTTATGAATTTTCTAAATTATACTGTTAAGAAAAATTAAGTATTTTTCTATTTTGAATATAATTCAACATAAATCAAACAATACTTTTTAATTGAATAATTCTTTAACATGAGAACGCATACGATCTATAATATTCTTTTTCTTGTTTGGCAGCATTATATTATGTACTTCTTTAATGGTTCTACAAAGCTCAGGTGCATTTTTAACAAACCAATTATCTTTTGTAAGACTATTTTTTATATCGTCAAATATTTGTTTTTCATAACTATAAGAGCCATCTGTTAGTAATTCTTTAATATCCCTGACTAAACTAGGACTTATTGAATTATTTGCGCCTTTAGCCCAACTAAAATCTTTATCTTTCCAATCAAAATCTTTGCGCAAAATAGCACCTATATCACTCTGCAATATATCCGCTAACGTGTTGCAAGCAATAATAAACATGAGATAATTTTTCATTATCTCATCATCACCTCCACTTTTCTCATTCATTCCCCATTCATTAAATATTTGAGTTTTTTTTAAATAATCTTTTGCTTTAATCAACTTTTCTTCATACTCCCCTACTTCGTACTCTCTCGCTATATGTATTCTAAAGATAATTTTTTGTTTTTTTTCAGCTAGATCCTGTAATTTCGAACCAAGATTATAATATTCATTCTTCAGAGTTTTCAGTTTTTTGTATAGCTTATTCCGTTCCTGCAAACGCTCATAGTACTCTGCTTTAGAAATATTTTTTTCCCAAATGTTCAAATGAGACATACTTTCTTCAATAAATTGTATGCTCTCTTTAATATTCTTTCTTTTGTTTTTTAAATGTTGGTATTGTTCATCAGAAGATAACTCAGCGTGAGCGTTTTTTACGCCATATATCAAAGTGAGTAATAAAAAAACGATAGTTAGACACTTTTGTAATGAAGAAAGCATGTTATCTTTACCAAATTTTTTCTTTCTAAAAAATTTACAAAAGCTTATTAGCTTATTATATGATAAGTGCTATTTATTGGGGTTAAACAATCTAATCTATTTTCTTAATTATATCAATACGTGTATAATAAAAACCAAATAAATATATAAATGGTTCTTTATTATAAACTTAAATTTTATTCTTATATAAAATCAATAAATAATTGTTTTTATATAAGAATTTTATAAAAATAAGTAATAGTTCTGAAATAATAAAGATATTTTTTAAACAGAATGTTGTTCTGCCATTTCGACAAGCTGTGTCATAATATTCGCTGCTCCAACAAGCCTTTCATCCGCTGTGGACCAATCACGAATAAGAGCGATACTTTGATCTGGACGAATTTTTGCCATCGAACCTTGTTTTCCAACCCACTGAACAAGAGCAACACTATTTGCGAAATAGTTATTACGAAACTGTATAACAATCCCCTTTGGTCCTGTATCTAATTTCTCTACATGCGCTTTTCGACACAATGTTTTGATATAAAAGACTTTAAGAAGGTGTTGAACCTCAATGGGTAAAGGACCAAAGCGATCAATTAACTCCGCTGCAAATTCATCAATTTGTTCTAAATCATCAAGTTCTGTTAAACGACGATAAAGTCCCATACGTAATGATAAGTCAGGCACGAAACTTTCTGGTATCATCACTGTTGTACCAAGAGAAATTTGAGGAGACCATTGCTTATCTTCATTTAGCTCTCCATCTTTTAATTCAGCAATAGCTTCTTCAAGCATTTTTTGATAGAGTTCAAATCCAACTTCTTTGATATGCCCCGATTGCTCTTCACCTAAAAAATTGCCTGAACCGCGGATATCCATGTCATGGCTTGCCAATTGAAAACCAGCCCCTAAGGTGTCAAGAGATTGTAAAACTTTAAGACGGCGATCGGCAGCAGCTGTTAAGACTTTACCAGCAGGAAATGTAAAGAGAGCATAAGCACGTTGTTTTGAACGCCCTACCCTACCACGTAACTGATAAAGGGCAGAAAGGCCAAACATCTCAGCACGATGCACAATTAGAGTATTGGCTGTTGGAATATCAAGCCCCGATTCAATAATGGTTGTTGAGAGTAGCACATCATATTGCCCATCATAAAATGCATTCATGATATCATCAAGTTGTCCAGCCGGCATTTGTCCATGAGCCACAACGAATTTCAGTTCTGGCACATGTGTTTTGAGATATTCTTCTACAAAAGCCAGATCAGAAATACGAGGACAAACATAGAAACTTTGTCCACCACGATAATATTCTCGAAGCAGGGTCTCTCGTATAACAAGTGCATCAAATGGTGAAATAAAAGTACGAACCGCCATTCTATCAATGGGGGGGGTTGTTATCAATGAAAGTTCACGTACACCCGATAAAGCTAACCCTAAAGTGCGTGGTATGGGAGTTGCTGAAAGTGTGAGAACATGAATATCACTTTTAAGCTCTTTTAAACGCTCTTTGTGTTTGACACCAAAATGCTGTTCCTCATCAATGATAAGAAGGCCTAACCGTAAAAAATTAACTGCACCACTTAATAATGCATGGGTTCCAATGACAATATCGATTGTACCATCTGAAACACCTTTTTTTACTCGTGCAAGTTCTTTCGCTTTTACAAGCCTCGAAGCATGTCCAATTTTAACTGGTAATCCTTGAAAACGCGAAATAAATGTTTTGTAATGTTGACGTGAAAGCAAAGTTGTTGGTACAACAACCGCAACCTGATATCCATTTAATGCTGCAACAAAAGCACTTCGAATGGCTACTTCAGTTTTTCCAAAACCAACATCACCGCATATCAAGCGATCCATCGGCTTGCCTGAGGCTAGATCATCCAGAACAGCATCAATTGCATTCATTTGATCTTCCGTTTCTTCATAGGGAAAGCAAGCAACAAACTCATCAAATGGTCCAATTGGTGGAAGTAAAGCAGGCGCAGCACGAGTCATACGCTCTGCAGCTATACGGATTAATTGCCCTGCCATTTCCAATAAATGTTTTTTAAGCCGCGCTTTACGTGCTTGCCAAGCAACACCCCCTAATTTATCTAAAGTTACCTCTGTTCCTTCTGAGCCATAACGTGAGAGAAGCTCAATATTTTCAACAGGTAAAAAGAGGAGATCTCCTCCAGCATATTTAATTTCAAGGCAATCTCGTAAAATTCCAGTGGTTGTGATGGTTTTAAGACCAACAAATTGGCCAATACCATGGTCGATATGCACAACAATATCACCAGAATTTAAAGCAGAAATTTCAGAAATAAAATTTGTATTATTCTTACGCCGCTTTGGTGATCTGATGAAGCGATCACCTAGGATATCCTGCTCTGCTATAATAGCTAAATCTTCAGCCTCAAAACCATGTTCTATCATGATAACAGCTGCTAATATATGATCTCGTGGTGTTGCTTTGACAGTTTGCAAGGATTTTACAACATCTATTTTTTTCAATCCATGCTCATCAAGAACTTGTATCAAACGATTGAGAGACCCTTCACTCCAACACGCTAAAAGTACTTTTTTGCCAGCAGTGCGTAAAGAGGCGATATGATCAATAACATTTGAAAAAACATTTTTTTCTTGCGCATTACGCTCTTTTACAAAATCATATCCCTGTTTAACATTGGTGTGAATAACTGTTTGTTCCAAACTTTGTGGAATATTAAAAGGTGAAAAATCAATACGCTGTGAAGATTGTTGCACACATTCCAAAACACGCTCTGGCGTTAAATAAAGAAGACTAGGGTCTATTGGATGATAAGAAGTAGAAATTTCTTTATCATTTTCGCGCTCTTTACGCGCATTATAATAGTCTTCAATAAGGCGATAGCGCTCAATGAAAACTTCTTCTATAAGATGCTCAAAAACAAGCGGTAGGTTGCCACAATGGTCAAAAAAAGTGTCAAGGTTTTCATAAAAAAAAGGAAGCCAATGTTCCATACCGGCAAAACGCCGTCCTTGAGCAATTGCTTCATAAAGCATGTTATTTTTTTGTGATACACCAAATGTACGGGTATAATTGCTTTTAAATCGGCTGATTCGTTCTGGTGTAAGAACAACCTCACTCATTGCCTGTAATAAAAGTTCAGTTTTTTGACGTGTTGTCCTTTGACTTTCTGGATCAAATACGCGGATACTTTCTAGGGTATCTCCAAAAAAATCAAGGCGTAAAGGTTCAACATCCATCGGAGAAAAGATATCAAGTATTCCTCCTCTTACAGCAAACTCACCAACATCACGGACAACTGTAACGCGTTCAAAACCATTGGTTTCTAGGAATTGAATAAGATTTCCCATGTTATTGCGTTGGCCAACACATGCGTGAATAAGCTGAGCTTCTATCATTTCACGAGGAGGCAACTTTTGCATAATTGCATTTGCTGTTGTTAATATAATTGCAGGATGTGGATCTTTCCGTAAATTTGCTATGTGTGCCAATGTTGATAGTCGACGTGCCATAACAGCAATTCCTGGTGACACACGATCATAAGGCAAACAATCCCATGCAGGAAATTGAAGTACGGGTAAATTGGGTTCAATAAAATTTAAAACTTGTTGTAAATGCGCAATTTTTGTTCCGTCACGGATAACATAGATGAGCGGTTTACCTTGTGCAATTTCTGAACTTAATTTAGCAAGCGCAAAGGCTTCAAATCCATCAGTAACGCCATCTAAAATCATACGAACAGAATTATTTTTGGGAACAACAATTTTTTTAAATATAGGCATCGGGATTAATAACTTAAGCAAGTACGATAATTGGCAATATCACGGAAAAGTGGACTATCAACTTCAGAGGGGGGCAAAATTTCTCCAGTAATCCATGTGAGTAAATCACGATCATCAAAAGACATAATATACTCAAGCTCAGAGAGCGTTTTATCATTCATCTCAATGATATGAGCATCAACATAATGTCCAAAAATGAGATCCATTTCACGAATACCGCGATGCCATGCACGAAAAATCAATCGACGACGACGAGCATCTAATTGATTTTTGTCAACGGCAAAAACTGTCATAAAAAATCTCCTTGAATAAAGTAATATAAACTATTCAATTATTCGTATAAATTTTATACATTGCTTTAAGGAAGTTCTATAATTTTTTGTTCTTTAAGTGTAATTCGACGATGCATTTGCTTAGCCAAAGCGTAATTATGTGTTGCAATAAGAGCAGAAAGACCAGACTGACGAACAAGGATAGATAAAGCTTGAAAGACATAAGCTGAAGTTACTGGATCAAGATTTCCTGTAGGTTCATCAGCCAAAAGAACCGAAGGGCCATTTGCTACTGCACGTGCAATAGCAACACGTTGTTGTTCTCCTCCCGATAACTCTGAGGGACGATGGTTAGCACGATGAGAAATACGCAGATACGTTAATAATTTTCGCGCACGATCTTCTGCTATGGATTTTTTTAATCCTGCTATCATTTGCGGTATCATGACATTTTCTAACGCCGTAAACTCTGGAAGTAAATGATGAAATTGATAAACAAAACCAATATCATTTCGTCTTATAGCTGTTCGCTCACTATCAGAACGCTTTGCACAAGAAACACCCCGTAACATCACATCACCAGCGGTTGGTTTTTCTAATAATCCAGCAATATGAAGAAGTGTTGATTTTCCAGCACCAGATGGTGCAACAAGTGCGACAAGCTCTCCACGATTAAGAATAAAATTCGCTTTATCTAAAACAATGAGCGGCTTATGCCCCTCGAAAAAGCGTCTTTCAATCTCTACAAGCTCTAAAATAGCTGTCATTATTCATACCTCAAAGCTTGTACGGGATCTAGCTTAGCAGCTCGCCATGCCGGAATGAGAGCAGCAAGAAACGACAAAAATAAAGCCATCATAGCAACCAAGACGGTCTGTCTCCACTCAATTTGTGCAGGCAATTTTGTTAAAAAATAAAGTTGAGGATTAAAAACGTCAACATTAAATAACCAAGATATAAAATCTTGTATATGATTAATATTCGCGGTCGCGATAACACCTAAAACTAACCCCAATATCGTTCCAATAAAACCAATCATCATTCCTGTAATGATAAATATACGCAAAATCGCACTCTGTTGCGCCCCCATCGTGCGTAAAATTGCAATATCATGACTTTTATCTTTTACAAGCATAATCAGCCCTGAAATAATATTTAAAGCAGCAACAAGAACGATCAGAGAAAGAATAAAAAACATAACATTTCGTTCAATTTGTAAAGCTGAAAAAAAAGCCTGATTGCGTGTACGCCAATCAATTAAATAAACCTGTTGATCAACTGCTTTTTCTACAACGGGTTTTATTTGATCAACTGCATCAGGATTATTTAGAAATAACTCTAAAGACTGAACCTTATCTCCTAAATTAAAAAACATTTGTGCTTCATGAAGAGGCATAAAGATAAATATTGAATCATATTCAGACATACCAACTTCAAAAATAGCAACGACTTTATAAGCTTTCACGCGCGGAGTAACGCCAAAAGGAGTCTCATCACCATCTGGAGTAATAATACGAATATCTCTTCCAACTGTCAGTCCTAATTTTTCTGCTAAGCCACTTCCAATTGCAACACCTTCTTGTTGATCAAACCGAGAAATCGATCCTAATTTAATGTTTTGAGAGACTGTTTTAAGCTTTTCTAGATCTTGTTTGCGCATACCACGAACTAACGCGCCAGAGCCACCTTGAACTTCACCTTGAACAAGCGCTTGACCTTCAATAACAGGTAAAGCAAACTTCACACCGTTTGTAGTTTCTAAAGAAGAAATAAGAGTCTTATAATCAGAAAAACCAGAATCAACTGTTTGAACAATAAGATGTCCATTCATACCAAGAATACGATTGAGAAGTTCTGTACGAAAGCCATTCATCACCGCCATAACAACAACCAGAGCAAATACGCCCAACATAATCCCAATAAGAGAAATAATTGAAATAACAGAGGCAACGACATGTTTTTTATTCGGAATCATATAACGAAAAGCGATCATCCACTCATAAGATGAAAAGCATTTGTTTTTCAGCCTCTTCATAATATTTCCTATTAAATTATAGAAAGTTGGCTGAGTACATCTTCAACCTTTAGAGATTTTTTTACACCTGTTTTGCGATCTTTAATTTCAACTTCATTTTGTGCAATGCTGTTAGGACCAACAATGATTTGCGTTGGCAAACCAATCAAATCCATTGTTGCAAATTTTGATCCAGGACGTTCATTTCTATCATCTAATAACGGATCAAAACCAACCTTCTTTAATCCCTGATAGAGAAACTCACATGCCTGTGTGCATTTTTCATCATCGGGCTTCATATTGATAATCCCAAAATCGAACGGTGCCATCGACTTTGGCCAAATAATACCATTTTCATCATGAGAAGCCTCAATAGCGGCCGCAACAAGACGCGAAGGCCCAATACCATAAGATCCCATAGAGACCACATGCTCTTTTCCATCTTGTCCCATAACTTTTGCTCCCATTGGAGCGGAATATTTAGTACCAAAGTGGAAAATATGCCCAACCTCAATACCACGCGCTGAAAGACGATTATTCTCAGAAATTTTAGCCCATTCCTCTTCCTCATGCATTTCTTCCGTTGCTGCATAAAAAGATGTCCATTGCTTAACAATATCATCTAAAACAGCTTTATCACTGAAATCGATTGAACTATGGGGAACGGTAAGTTCAAGAAATTGTCTATCACAGAAGATAGCGCTCTCTCCCGTTTCAGCCAAAATGATAAATTCATGACTGAGCTCCCCCCCAATGGGACCTGTGTCAGCACGCATGGGAATTGCTTTTAAACCAAGACGAAAAAAAGTGCGTAAATAAGCAACAAACATACGGTTATAAGATGTTTTAGAACCTTCATAATCAAGATCAAAAGAATAAGCATCTTTCATTAAAAATTCTCGTGCCCGCATCACACCAAAACGTGGACGAATTTCATCACGAAATTTCCATTGAATATGATACAAATTAAGCGGAAGATCTTTATAAGAACGAACATAAGAGCGAAAAATATCTGTTACCATCTCTTCATTGGTTGGACCATAAAGTAAATCACGTTTTTGACGATCTTTAATGCGGAGCATTTCCAAACCATAATCATCATAGCGACCGCTTTCACGCCAAAGATCAGCAGATTGAATTGTAGGCATCAATACTTCTATTGCACCAGCGCGTTCTTGCTCCTCACGAATAATTTTACAAACTTTATCAAGCACTTTTTTTCCCAAAGGAAGCCAAGAATAAATTCCTGATGTTTGCTGTCGAATCATCCCAGCACGCAACATAAAACGATGAGAAACAATTTCTGCTTCTTTAGGATTCTCTTTTAACAGGGGAAGGAAATATTGAGAAAGACGCATTGAAATAATTAACTCCTAATCAGATCTACCATATTGAAACAATTTAACACACCCTCCATTCATCTATAGCCGCATTCTGAATACTTGCAAATATAACGATCTTATTGTTTCAAAATTTATTGTGCTCTATTCTCTATTTTTCTTATTTAGCAATAAAATAAAAATGCTTTTCTCTTTAAATAACGTAATAGGAAAATTCTTTATTTTGACCGATGCAAAAAAACTGTACAGATAGGTTTTTTTTGCCAAATCTCATGAACAGCTGCTCTTACTGCACGTCGTGTTGCCTCTCGAATAAGTTCATTATTGTTCCGTTTTAGCCGTGGGATGTTATAAACTGTATTTTCTACAATATCTAAAAGAATATCTTTCAAACTCTCCCCTTTTCCATTATTTTCAGGTAACCCGAATGTTGATAGACCGATATCCCCCAATAATTCATACTTATTATTTATATGGAGAGAAATAGTAACATGACCAGCATAACTGAGTTTGCGGCGTTCACGAATCCCTAATTCATCTTCATCCCCAATTAGGCAACCATCCTTATAGATACGTCCAACAGGAACTTGATCAACAACTTTTACAGGCTTTGGTGCGAGACGTAACATATAGCCATTTCTGATATCCATAACAGTTTGAATACCTGCTTGACGGGCTAAAGTTGCGTGAGTCTTAAGATGCATTGCTTCCCCATGTACAGGAACAAGTATCTGTGGCTTTATCCAATCATACATCTGTAAAAGTTCTGAACGACGGGGATGACCTGAAACATGAACAAGAGCATCTTCATTCGTAATAATTTCAATACCCAAATCAATGAAACGATTTTGTACCTCAAGAATAGATTTTTCGTTTCCTGGAATACTTCGTGATGAATAAATAACGGTATCACCAGCGGAGAGTGCAATATTCCTCATTCCATCACGTGAAAGTTTAGCCAAAGCAGCACACGGCTCACCTTGGCTTCCTGTGACGATTAAAACAAGATCTTTTCGCGGGATGTAACCATAATCATCTTCTGTTACAAATGGCGCTAAACCATTCATATAACCAAGCTCTTGTGCAACCATAATACTTCGCTTAAGGGAACGCCCAATGACAAGTACCTTACGCCCAGAAGCTTCAGCGGCAAGAGCAATAGAACGTATCCGACCAATATTAGAAGCAAAAGTTGCTATCGCAACGCGCCCTTTAGCTTTCAAAATAATTTCAGAAAGACTGGTTTGAACCTGCTGCTCTGATGGAGATATACCATCCCGACACGCATTTGTGGAATCACAAAGTAATGCTAAAACACCTTTTTTGCCTAAAGCACGAAATCTTTTTTCATCGGTTACAGCCCCGAGTGAAGGGGTATGATCGATTTTCCAATCACCAGTATGAATCACAGTCCCCAAAGAGGTTGTAATTGCTAAAGAGACAGCTTCTGGTATTGAATGGTTAACGGCTATAGCCTCTACAGCAAAGGAACCTACCTGAAAACAATCACCAGCTTGAAAAATATTGAGTGAAATTTTTTGAGATTCAAAATCTGCTTGCCTTTTACTTTCCAATAATCCTGCCGTAAAAGGCGTACAGTAAATTGGAACCTGTAACTTTGGCCATAAATCAAGAACGGCCCCATAATGATCTTCATGAGCATGTGTTAAAACAAGACCATGAATATTGTGTTTTTCACTTTCTAGAAAACGAATATCAGGCAAAACAAGATCTGCTCCCGGTAATTCAGGTCCAGCAAAACTAACTCCCATATCAACAAGCAACCATTCACGAAAATTTTCAGGACCAAATCCATAAGCAGCGAGATTCATCCCTATTTCACCTACTCCTCCTAAAGGTAAAAAAACAAATTCATTCTCGTTGGCCGCAACCATAAACATCTCCTAAATCATTAAGATAATCTGATGATGAAATAAAACTTTATCAATTAATACGATTTGCATGAGCAGAAGCAGCTGAACCAAAATGAACATCCCCAGCTGTTATAATGGCTGTTTGACCATTATTTTGTTTTATGATGCAGTTAAAATCACTATCAAGACCATCAAAAATACCTTCGATGACTTTTTCATCATTGATTATTTTGACATGTTGCCCAAGATGAGCAGAGTATAAAAGCCACTTTTCGCGAATTATATTGCGTCCTCCTGATTGTTTCCAAAGGAGATAGTTTTTAGAAAAAAACTCCGTCAGAACCGTAAATAACTGTTCTGCTTCAATATGCAAACCAATATTCTTTAAACTTGAAGTGGGATAGAGTGCGTTTTCATAATTATATTTCACATTTATTCCAATACCAATAACCAATGCATATTGTTGTGATGGCAATTTTAAAATCTCGAGCAAAATTCCAGAGCTTTTCACACCTCTGAGCAAAATATCGTTTGGCCATTTTAAGCTCACAATATTGTTTGTTTGCTTTTCATCTTTTATAAATTGTTTTATTGCCTCTGCTACACTTACTCCAGCAACAAAACCAAGTTGAGCAGCAGTTTGATGCACAATATCCTCAATTAACAAAAGACTAGAATAAAGGTTCCCTTTAGGACTAGACCAAGTTCTCCCTCTTCTCGCTCTTCCCTGTAATTGTTCTTGTGCAACAATCCAAAGATTACCTTGATGACCAGTTTGCGCTTTTCGTTGCGCAATGAGATTTGTTGAATCAATACTATCGTACGCTTCAACAGTGTATCCCTGTTTTTGTGCAAAATCTGATAAAGTATAAACCATATTCGTTAAAACAATGCTGTTGCTGCTTTTTCTGCTAGCTCAGCGAACCAAACTCCAAAAAGCGCGTAAAATAAAATAAAGAATACAGAAAGACCAAGACAAAATTGAAGCTCTTTCGATAAAGCAACAAAATGCGCTTTTGCATCATCAAACCACATAATTTTAATGACTCGCAAATAGTAAAAAGCCCCAACTACAGACGCTATCATCCCAACGACAGCAAGTGGCGTAAGTCCAGCGTGGACAGCAGCAGAAAATGTATACCACTTTCCAAAAAAACCAGCCATAGGAGGTATGCTTGCTAAAGAAAAAAGCTGTATTGTCATCACAACAGCCATAAACGGATTCGTTTTTGCTAACCCTGAAAGATCATAAATATTTTCAACATTTCCATTCTGAGAGCGCATTCCAAGAATAAAGGCAAATGAACCAAGCGTCATTCCAAGATAAATAGTCATATAAAGGATAACGCTTTTTATCCCAAGCATATCTCCAGCAGATAAACCAACAAGTGCATAACCCATATGACTGATCGACGAATAAGCCATTAAGCGCTTAATATTATTCTGACCGATTGCAGCAAAAGCACCCAGTATCATTGATGCAATTGCCATGAACACCAAAATTTGTTGCCATGCAGGCATCACGTTATCAACACGTCCTAGGGGAATAAAGGTCACCACAATAATACGGATGATTAAAGCCATTGCAGCGACTTTAGGGGCACCAGCAAAAAATGCTGTAATCGGTGTGGGCGCTCCTTCATAAACATCAGGTGTCCACATATGAAACGGAACAGCAGAAATTTTGAAAGCCAAACCAGCTAAAATAAAGACAATTCCAAAAATAACCCCTAATTGTACATTCTTGCCTTTTAAAGCAAGAGCAATTTCGTGAAAACCAATTTGACCGGTAAAACCATAAAGCAAAGAAATACCATAAAGAAGCAACCCTGAAGATAATGCTCCTAAAACAAAGTATTTTATACCGGCTTCAGAAGATTTCACATTATTACGATTAATCGCTGCTAAAACATATAAAGCTAAAGATTGCAATTCTAACCCCATATAAAGCGACAGCATATTACCCGCTGAAATCATAAACATCATTCCAAGGGTTGCTAAAAGAACAAGCACTGGAAACTCAAATATATTAAACTTTTGTGCATTGGCAAAACCAACAGACATGATAAGAGAAAAGAGTGCACCAATAAGCATTAAAATTTTCATATAACGACTAAAGGAATCGATAACGAGCGCATTGGTTTGAAATGAGCCATTTTCCGGAAAAACTATAAGAATAACAATGGTTGCCACAAGAAGTGCTATGGCTAAACCTGTCACTGTTAAAGAAGCACGTGTATTGGAATAAACACCAATCATAAGCAGCACGACAGCTCCTAATGCAATTAAAAGCTCTGGAAGAATTAAGACTAATTGCGCTATTATTTCAGTTTGCATGTGCATTCTTCCCTTATCTAGTGCAGTTTATTGATGAGGGTTTCTACGGAAAACGCCGTTGCCTTAAGAATAGGCGTTGGATAGATACCAAAGAATATTGTAAGAATAACCATTGGATAAAGGAGGAATTTTTCTCTTAAAGAAAGATCTATTAATACTTTTAAATTCTCTTTATCCAAGGAACCAAAAATCACACGCCGATAAAGATAAAGAGCATAGGCTGCCGATAAGATAACACCTGTTGTTGCTAAAACAACAACCAATTTATTTACTTGAAAAACACCTATTAAGGTTAAAAATTCACCCAAAAACCCTGAGCTTCCAGGCAAACCAACATTTGCCATGGTGAAAATTAAGAAAACAACAGCATATTTAGGCATATTATTCACTAAACCACCAAACGCTGAAATTTCACGTGTATGCAAGCGATCATAGATAACACCAACACAAAGAAACAATGCTGCTGAAACAATTCCATGGGATAGCATCTGATAAATAGCCCCTTGTATCCCCTGTTCATTCGCAGCAAAAATACCCATCGTTACATATCCCATATGCGCTATTGAGGAATATGCAATAAGTTTTTTGATGTCACTTTGAACAAGTGCAACCAGTGATGTATAAATAATAGCGATAAGCGATAATGTGAAAACAAAAGGCGCAAAATCTGCTGAAGCGATAGGAAACATTGGTAAAGAAAAACGAAGAAAACCATACCCACCTAATTTAAGTAAGACACCAGCTAAAATAACAGAACCCGCCGTCGGTGCTTCTACGTGAGCATCAGGGAGCCATGTATGAACTGGCCACATTGGCATTTTAACTGCGAAAGAAGCAAAAAATGCAAGCCACAACCATATTTGCATATGAGCAGGAAACTGATAATTGAGTAAAGTTGGTATATCAAGTGTCCCAGCCTCCCAATACATAACCATAAGAGCAACCAACATAAGCACTGAACCAAGTAAAGTGTATAGGAAAAACTTGATACTTGCATAAACACGACGTGCTCCACCCCACACACCTATAATGATAAACATTGGAATGAGGCTGCCTTCAAAAAAAACATAGAATAGCATTGCATCAAGAGCACAAAAAACACCAATAATCGCAACTTCTAGAAGAAGAAACGCAATCATATAGGCTTTTAATCTCTCTTTAACATTCTCCCAACTTGCTAAAATACAGAAAGGCAAAAGAAAAGCCGAGAGAACAACAAAAAGAATAGAAATACCATCGACCCCCATATGATAGCTAATACCACCCCCTAACCAACTGGATTTTTCAACCATTTGAAAATTTTGGTTGCTAGAATCAAATCCTATCCAAATAATTAAAGAAATAATAAAAACAAATAGAGTCGTAAAAAATGCAACATTACGTATATTATGGCGTGCTACTTCACTATCATCTTTGATAAACAAAATCAGAAGAACACCAACAAGCGGCAAAAATGTAACCGTAGAAAGAATAGGCCAATCGGTCATTAGTTTACGCCCCCGATCATCATCCATGTAATGAGCAATGCAACGCCGATAAGCATTGCAAATGCATAGTGGTAAAGATAGCCTGTTTGCATTCGAACAACTCTATTTGTAATATCAACAACACGCGCTGCAATACCATTGGGACCTAGACCATCAATAATCTTACCGTCTCCCACTTTCCAAAGAAAAGAACCAATTCTAAAGGTAGGACGAACAAATAAAAAGTTATATAATTGATCGAAATACCACTTTTGGTAAAGAAAGTGATACACTCCTGGCATAATACGCGCCATTTTCTTGGGAAGAGAGGGAGCCGCAATATAAAATAAATAAGCCAACATAAACCCAAGAATCATTGCTATAAAAGGCGACCATTTTACCCAATTAAAAACATGGTGGGCATCATGAAGGATATGATTGTGGCTGCTTGTAAACAATGCTCCCTTCCAAAAAGTATCGTATAAATCACCAAAAAAATAAGGTTGGAAAATAACACCAGCAAATATTGCTCCAATAGATAAAATAAAGAGAGGGATCAACATCACTGGGGGCGATTCATGTACATGATGCATAACATCAACAGTTGCTCGTGGTTTTCCATGGAACGTCATAAAAATAAGCCGCCATGAATAAAAGCTTGTTAATAAGGCTGCAAAAACAAGAAGATAAAAAGCATATCCTGAAGCAATATTATGGGATGCAAAAGCAGACTCTATAATCGCATCTTTTGAGAAAAAACCAGCAGTCCCGAAAAGTGTTCCAGGAACGCCAACACCGGTCAATGCAATGGTCCCGACCATCATCATCCAATAGGTGACCTTTATATGTTTGCGTAACCCGCCCATTTTTCGCATATCTTGTTCATCAGATACAGCATGAATGACAGAGCCCGCCCCAAGAAACAATAAGGCTTTAAAAAAAGCATGCGTAAAAAGATGAAAGATAGCAGCTCCATAAGCTCCAACACCTAATGCAACAAACATATAACCAAGTTGAGAACATGTAGAATAAGCAATAACACGCTTAATATCATTCTGCACTAACCCCACAGTTGCTGCAAAAAATGCCGTTGTTGCTCCAACAATAATAATCACTGTCAAAGCAGTTGAAGAAAGTTCAAAAATTGGCGACATACGCGCAACCATAAAAACACCAGCCGTTACCATTGTCGCTGCATGAATAAGTGCTGATACAGGGGTTGGCCCTTCCATTGCATCAGGAAGCCAAGTATGTAAAAGAAATTGTGCGGATTTTCCCATCGCACCAATAAATAATAAAAGACATGTAATGGTAATTGCCGTCTGCCCATCAAATTGCCAATCTAAAAATGTCATATTTTGTATAAAGCTCTTATCGGCAGCTTTTGCAAAAATAGAGGCAAAATCAACCGATTGAAATAAAACAAAAATACTAAAGATTCCTAAAAGAAAACCAAAATCTCCAACACGGTTAACTACAAAAGCTTTCATTGCAGCCTTATTAGCAGAATCACGCTGAAACCAAAAACCAATTAACAGATAAGAAGCAAGTCCGACACCTTCCCATCCAAAAAACATTTGGATCAAATTGTTGGAGGTCACCAACATAAGCATCATAAATGTAAACAAAGAAAGATAAGCAAAAAAACGGGACCTTGAGGGATCATGATGCATATAACCAATTGAATAAATATGCACTAATGCCGAAACACTGTTTACAACAATAAGCATGACCGCTGTTAATGTATCAATATGTAAAGCCCAGTTAAAGCTTAAGTCACCAACAGTCATCCAATGTAATACCAATACATCAATCGCTGGAGTATGATCAAGTGCAATACTAAAAAAAGCCACCCACGACAATATGGCAACAATCACCATAAAGCTACATGTTATCAATTCACTCGCACGATCTCCTATCGTTTTCCCACCTAGTGCAGCAATGAGAAAACCCAAAAGTGGAAGAAAGACAATCGTATAATACATCACTGGTTAGCCTTTCATTACATTAACATCTTCAACCGCAATGGAACCACGATTACGGAAAAAAACGACAAGAATTGCTAAACCAATGGCAGCTTCAGCAGCTGCTACGGTTAAGACAAATAGAGCAAATATCTGCCCAACGAGATCATGAAGAAACGCTGAAAATGCAACAAAATTAAGATTAACTGAGAGTAATATAAGCTCAATAGACATCAAGATAATAATCACATTTTTTCTGTTGAGAAAAATTCCAGCAATACCAATTGTAAACATCAAAGCAGAAACTGTGAGATAATGCGTAATATCAATATACATCTATATAGCCCCCCTTAAATACCTTTTCCTGATTCAACTTGCTTGATTTCAATGGCACTTTCTACCGTTCTAGAAACTTGCTCTGCAATAGATTGCCTCTTTACTCCTAATTTATGACGAAGTGTTAAAACAATAGCACCAATCATTGCAACCAATAAAATTATTCCAGCAATTTGAAAATAGAAAACATAATCCGTATAGAGAATATCTCCTAATGCCTGTGTATTTGTTCGCTGCGCTAAATCAGGCATTGGTTGCGTAATATGCGCTCTCAAGACTGGAGAAAAATAGCTACTTACAAAAACAACAATCAATTCTACAGCGATAATAACGCCAATAAAAGCTCCAATAGGAGCATACCGAAGAGTTCCACTCTTTAACTCAGCAAAATCGACATCAAGCATCATAACGACAAATAAAAATAAAACAGCGACAGCTCCAACATAAACAACAAGCAGAATAAGTCCTAAAAACTCTGCTCCTGCAAGTAAAAATAAAGCCGCAGCATTAAAAAATGCGAGGATTAAAAACAAAACAGAATGCACTGGATTGCGTGCTGTAATAACAATAACTGCACTTGTTAGCATAATAAAAGCAAACAAATAGAAAAATGCCGCCGCTAGATCTGTTAGCATAGGCTTCTCCTTAATTATTCAAACAATTGGTATAAACTTCATACCAGATTACAATTTATCGGAAAACTATCCGACACCTCATTTAATGATACACTTAACGATAAGGTGCATCCATCAATATATTTCGAGCAATTTCTCGCTCCCAACGATCTCCATTCATTAAAAGTTTTTCTTTATCATAATAGAGTTCTTCACGTGTTTCTGTTGCAAATTCAAAATTTGGTCCCTCAACAATAGCTTCTACCGGACACGCTTCTTGACAAAAACCGCAGTAGATACACTTAACCATATCGATATCATAACGGACAGTTCTCCGTGTACCATCATTACGTCGCGGACCTGCTTCAATTGTAATCGCTTGTGCAGGGCAAATTGCTTCACATAATTTACAAGCAATACACCGTTCTTCACCATTTGGATAGCGACGCAATGCATGCTCACCACGGAAACGGCCAGATACAAAACCTTTTTCATAAGGATAATTAATTGTGGGTTTTGGTGAAAAAAATTGACGCATAGCTAAGAAAAAAGCACTCACGAATTCCAATAGAAGAAGTGATTTTGCCGCCTGAATGAAACCTGACATCGTAAAATCTCCTCTTAAACGAAATCCGTAAATTTTAAAAAAGAAGCAGTTATCACAACCATTGCTAGTGAGAGAGGAAGAAAAACCTTCCAACCAAGCCGCATGAGCTGATCATAGCGATAACGTGGAACAAAAGCTTTAACCATAGCAAACCAAAAAAATACAAAACAGACTTTTAAAACAAACCAAATGATACCAGGAACCCAATTAAGCCACCAAACATCTAAAGGAGGCAGCCAACCGCCCAGAAATAGAATGGTTGTTAATGCGCACATTAAAACAATCGCAACATATTCACCTAGAAAGAAGAGCATGTAAGGCGTTGAAGAATATTCAACCATATGACCAGCAACAAGTTCAGATTCTGCTTCCACCAAATCGAACGGAGGACGGTTTGTCTCTGCAAGCGCAGAAATAAAAAATATAATAAACATTGGAAAAAGGACCAACCAATTCCAATCGAGAAAACTGTTAAAAGGAAGACCAAGAGTTGTACCAAGCCCGTGCGTTTGTTTAAAAACAATTGTTGTGAGATCTAACGAACCACTTATTAAAATGACACTCACAAGCACAAAACCAATGGAAACTTCATAAGAAACCATTTGTGCCGCCGAACGAAGAGCTCCTAAGAAAGGATATTTTGAATTTGATGCCCATCCCCCCATAATAACACCATAAACTTCAAGAGATGAAATGGCTAAAATATAAAGCAAGCCAACATTAATCTTTGCAACCTCCCAGCCCTCATTGACAGGAATAACAGCCCAAGTTGATAAAGCAAGTGTCGCTGAAACAAAAGGAGCTAAAAGAAAAACACCCTTATTTGCACCTGCAGGGATAATAGGCTCCTTAACAACAAATTTAATTAAATCTGCAAAAGACTGTAACAAACCCCATGGGCCAACAACGTTTGGTCCACGACGCAATTGTACCGCTGCCCAAATTTTTCTATCTGCGTAAAGAAGATAAGCAACTAAGATCAAAAGAACGACTAAAAGAAGCAGTGTTTTTCCAACGATAATAAGTAATGGCAACAGCCAAGTCATAAAGAAATCATACATCATTATTCCTTTTCCTTTGCCTTTACTCTACAGTTTGCGTAACACGGTTTTTTGCAAGAGATGAACATTCAGCCATAACGGCAGAAGCACGTGCTATCGGATTTGTCAAATAAAAGTCTTTAATCATAGAAGTAAATGTTTGACTCTCTAGAGAAACCATTTTTGAACCAAGCACCTTAAGATTACTTATATCAGAAGGCACTATATCATCAACGGCACAAAGATGTGGATAATCATTAAACAAACATTGTCTTAATTGAGAAAGAGAATCAAAAGGAAGCCTTTGTCCTAAAACATCCGATAAAGCACGTAAAATAGCCCAATCTTCTTTTGCTTCACCTGGAGCAAAACCAGCCCGATTTGTCATTTGAACACGCCCTTCTGTATTTACATAAAGCCCTGATTTTTCAGTATAAGCAGATGCAGGCAAAATAACATCAGCAGCATGCGCACCATTGTCACCATGGCTACCAATATAAACTATAAAAGCTTTTGTATCAGCTAATTCTACTTCATCAGCACCAAGTAGAAATAAAATTTCACAGGTTTTTAGAATATTGGCAACCCCAAGCTTAGAAGTAAAGCCTATATCCAACCCTCCAACAGTTGATGCTGCATTATGAAGAACTCCAAATCCATTCCATGTCTCACTAAGAGCACCTATATCATCCGCTAATTTAGCAAGATTTTTTAAAACAGGTAAACCTTCATTTCCTGAAATTGCTCCCTCTCCAATAAGAATAAGGGGCCTCTTTGCTTCTCTTAAGACATTTAAAAAAGCATCCTCTCCCCGAATAAGTGTCGTTAATGTATCACTTCCAGATCCAAGGTAAGAATAAGGATAACGTAAATCAACTTTCTCTCCAATTAATGCAATAGGAAAATTTCCTATTCGTTGGCGCTTTAAAATGCGTGCATTTAAAACAGCCGCTTCATGACGTGGATTAGATCCCACAATAAGCAGAGCATCAGCCTGTTCAATACCTGCAATTGTAGGATTAAAAATATAACTCGAACGCCCAAACTCAGGCGATAAAGCAACTCCTCTTTGGCGACAATCAAAGAGCGTTGAGCCCAACGAACTCAATAATGCCTTAAGGGCATACATTTCTTCAACAGAAGCAAGATCTCCAGCAATGGCTCCAATTTTTTCTGGAAAAATTTTAGAGATCACCATTTTAATTTTTGCAAAAGCTTCTGTCCAACTGACAGGTTGAAGCTTTCCATCTTTGCGTACATATGGCCTATCAAGCCGCTGAGTCCGTAATCCATCCCAAATAAAACGCGTTTTATCAGAGATCCATTCCTCATTTACATCTTCATTCGTGCGCGGCATAATCCGCATAACTTCACGACCGCGGCTATCAATACGGATAGCACTACCAAGCGCATCCATCACATCAATCGATTCCGTTTTGACCAATTCCCACGGACGGGCATGAAATGCATAAGGTTTTGAGGTTAAAGCCCCCACTGGACAAAGATCAATAACATTTCCCTGTAATTCAGATGTCATAGCTTTTTCAAGATACGTCGTAATTTCAGCATCTTCACCACGACCGATCAAACCAAGCTCAGAAATACCTGCTACTTCCGTTGTAAAACGAACACACCGTGTACAATGAATACACCGTGTCATAACAGTTTTGACAAGAGGTCCAATATATTTATCTTCTACAGCACGTTTATTTTCTGTATAACGAGAACAATCTCGCCCATAAAGCATTGCTTGATCTTGAAGATCACATTCTCCCCCTTGATCACATACTGGACAATCCAAAGGATGATTAATGAGAAGAAATTCCATAACACCTTCACGTGCTTTTTTTACCATCTCCGTATTGGTAAAAATCTCAGGCGCTTCACCGTTAGGTCCTAACCGTAAATCACGAACCCCCATAGCACAAGAAGCCTGAGGTTTTGGAGGACCACCCTTAACCTCAACCAAACACATGCGACAATTTCCAGCAATTGACAAAGATTCATGAAAACAAAAACGTGGTATTTCTGCCCCAGCTGCCTCGGCAGCCTGAAGCAGCGTGTAGTAATCAGGAACTTCAATCTCTTTGCCATCAACTTTGATATTTATCATCACCCATCCAACCTGCGGATAATCCACTTAAAATTTGCATTCGGTTGCTCTTTAAAAAATTTTCTATCCCACGACTTCCAAAGCAATATTTTTTCTTTGGACGACATTTCGCGTATATTCATCAATTCTACGTTCAATTTCTGGACGGAAATTACGAATCAGCCCTTGTACAGGCCACGCTGCAGCATCGCCAAGAGCACAGATAGTATGCCCTTCAACTTGTTGAGAAACCTCAAATAAAAGATCAATCTCGCGTTTTTGCGCTCTTCCCTCAACCATACGTCCTAAAAGACGCATCATCCAACCCGTCCCCTCACGACACGGTGTACACTGACCACAACTCTCGTGCTTAAAAAAAACAGCTATACGCCAAATTGCTTTGATAATATCGGTTGATTTATCCATAACAATCATTCCCCCTGTGCCAAAAGAAGACCCGACATCTCGCATCCCATCAAAATCCATAATCGCATCGATCATATCCTCACCACGGACGACTGGACAAGAAGCCCCCCCTGGAATAACTGCTAAAAGATTATTCCATCCACCACGAATACCACCCGTATGTTTTTCAATTAATTCACGGAATGAAACACCAAGAGCGTCTTCAAATGTACAAGGGGCGTTAACATGCCCTGAAACCATAAATAATTTTGTGCCAACATTATTCGCCCGCCCAATTGATGAAAACCACGAAGCTCCTCGCCGCAAAATTGTTGGAACAACGGCAATGGACTCTACATTGTTGACTGTTGTTGGACAGCCATAAATCCCCATATTAGCAGGAAATGGTGGTTTAAGCCGAGGTTGTCCCTTTTTTCCCTCAAGACTTTCAAGAAGGGCCGTTTCTTCACCACAAATATAAGCACCGGCTCCATGATGAATGATAATATCGCAAGCATGCCCATATTTTGTTTTTTTGCCAAGCAAACCTGCATCATAACATTCATCAACGGCAGCCTGTAGCGCTTCACGCTCACGAATATATTCACCACGAATATAAATAAAAGCAACATTGGCTCCCATAGCAAAAGTAGCGATTGCACATCCTTCAATCAAAGTATGGGGATCATGCCGTAAAATATCACGGTCTTTACATGTCCCAGGCTCTGATTCATCAGCATTGACAACCAAATAATGAGGACGCCCATCACTCTGCTTTGGCATAAAAGACCATTTCATTCCGGTAGGAAAACCAGCACCACCACGACCGCGTAAACCCGACGCCTTCACCTCATCAATAATCCAGTCACGACCTTTGTCAATAATCCCTTTCAGACCATTCCAATGTCCACGCGACATCGCAGCCTTTAATGATTTGTCTTTTAAACCATAAATATTGGTGAAGATACGATCTTTATCAGCTAGCATACCCCACCTTTTTTTCTATTGCCCGTAGCATTTTTAGCTTTTCCTCAAATGCAATTTAAAAAAAATCTTGAAACTTTCTACTTTTAATCAAATGTTGTTATAAATGAGTGACATAATGGAATATCTTTTCAAAAAATTTTTACTAAGATTCCATTCCCTTATTATCCTTTTTCTTTGATCCCTTGAGAGATTTACTTTTTTCTTCATCATCAAGAAGAGATGTTAAACCACTAATTGGCTCCGATGATTTACGACTATTTTGCGGACCAACAGCTATCTCAGGACCCTTTCCCGCCTCAAATGCATCGATAATCTCTTCAAGGCGTTCCGCTGTAAGATCTTCGTAAGTATCTTTAAAAATCATAACCATGGGAGCATTAACACAAGCACCAAGACACTCCACCTCTTCCCATGACAATGTTCCATCCTGATTGGTTGTAAAAGGCTCATGATGAATTTTTTTCTGACAAACTTTAATCAATTCATCAGAACCACGTAACATACAAGGCGTTGTCCCACAAACTTGAATATGCGCTTTTGTTCCAACAGGCTTAAGCTGAAACTGAGTATAAAAAGTAGCAACTTCTAAGACACGGATATATGCCATAGAAAGAATTTGAGCGATATGTTCAATTGCAGCACGTGTCACCCAACCATCTTGCTCTTGCGCACGCATTAATAACGGAATGACAGCTGATTGCTCACGCCCGACAGGATACTTTTCTATAGTATTTTTTACCCATATTTGATTTTCTTTTGTAAAAGAAAACTCTGCGGGCTGATAGATATCATCTGCAAGACGGCGTACGGACATTAGCGATCAACCTCCCCAAAAACAATATCAATCGAACCCAAAATAGCTGTAGCATCCGCCAACATATGGCCTCGAGTTAAAAAATCCATAGCTTGGAGATGAGCAAATCCAGGAGCACGCAACTTGACACGATAAGGCTTATTGGTTCCATCAGAAACAAGATAAACACCAAACTCACCCTTTGGAGCCTCTACAGCAACATACACTTCTCCAGGGGGCGTGTGAAACCCTTCCGTATAGAGTTTAAAGTGATGAATCAGTGCCTCCATTGAGCTTTTCATTTCGCTCCGCTTTGGTGGTACAATTTTGCGATCCAAACTCGAAACTGGTCCATTCTTTTCAGTCCCCAGTAACCGTTCTACGCATTGACGCATAATTTTCGCTGATTGACGCATTTCTTCCATACGAATAAGATAGCGATCATAACAATCACTATTTTTACCTATAGGAATATCGAATTCCATTTCATCGTAACATTCATAAGGCTGACTTTTACGCAAATCCCATGGAATACCAGCTCCACGAATCATAACCCCAGAAAAACCGCGTGCCCAAGCTTCATCAATACTTACAACGCCAATATCCACATTACGCTGCTTAAAAATTCGATTTGGGGTCACAAGCGCATCAAGTTTTCCGAGAGAAACAAGAAATGGATCAATAAAATCACCAATATCCTCAACTAAAGATTCTGGTAAATCTTGATGCACGCCACCGGGGCGAAAATAATTTGCATGAAGACGAGCACCACAGGCACGCTCATAAAAAATCATCAATCTTTCACGTTGCTCAAATCCCCAAAGCGGTGGTGTTAAAGCACCAACATCCATTGCCTGTGTCGTTACATTAAGCAAATGATTAAGAATACGCCCAATTTCAGAAAACAAAACACGTATTAATTGCCCTCTTTTAGGAACTTTTATATCTAATAACTTTTCAATAGCAAGAACAAAAGCATGTTCCTGATTCATAGGAGCAACATAATCCAAACGATCTAGATAAGGACCCGCTTGGAGATAAGTCTTTGTTTCCATTAATTTTTCAGTACCGCGATGCAACAACCCAATATGTGGATCTACACGCTCAACAACTTCACCGTCCAGCTCCAGAACCATGCGCAAAACCCCATGCGCGGCAGGATGCTGCGGACCAAAATTGATATTAAAGTTTCGAACATTGACCTCAGCCACAATCAACCCCTTGCTTTTTTAAAAACTTCATATCAAATATTAAAAAAATCTATCATATTAAAAACATTAATTATTTTAAAAATATGCTACTCTAATAGAACGCCTTATCAAAACCAATATCATTTTTTACCGTCTGCTTTTTCATCACATGGTAAAATATATTGTCCTCCTTCCCAAGGAGAAAGAAAATCAAAATTACGCATCTCTTGGCGCAAAACAACAGGCTCATAAATCACCCTCTTTGCTTCATTATCATAACGGCATTCAACAAATCCTGTCACAGGAAAGTCTTTACGTAAAGGATATCCTTCAAAACCATAATCTGTTAAAATCCGTCTTAAATCCGGATGTCCTGAAAATAAAATCCCATACATATCATACGTTTCACGTTCATACCACTCTGCACCAGGATAAACCATACAAGCTGAAGCAACGGGAGTATTTTCATCCGTACGAACTTTTACACGTAAGCGTAAATTCTCACGAGGGGATAATAATTGGTAAGAAACATCAAAGCGCTTATCGCGAGAAGGATAATCCACACCACTAATGTCTGTGAGATTAATAAATTGACAGCGAGAATCATCACGAACAAACATTAAGACATCGATAATTGCATCAAGACGTGCCACAATAGTCAATTCACCAAAAGCAAGAACAGTCTCTTCAAGCTTATTTCCTAACTTATTTTCCAAATAAGCCGCAAGTTCAACCAATGATTCATTCATCATGACAAGAAAACTCTCTATCGCTCTATGGATCCGGTACGACGGATTTTTTTCTGTAACAATAATATGCCGTATAATAATGCCTCTGCTGTCGGTGGACACCCTGGAACATAAATATCGACAGGCACAATACGATCACAGCCACGCACCACTGAATAGGAATAATGATAATATCCCCCACCATTTGCACATGATCCCATAGAAATCACATAACGCGGCTCTGGCATCTGATCATACACTTTTCTTAAAGCAGGAGCCATCTTATTTGTTAGAGTACCTGCCACCACCATCACATCTGACTGGCGGGGTGAAGCTCGTGGTGCATATCCAAAACGCTCATTATCATAATGAGGCATTGAGCATTGCATCATTTCGATAGCACAACAAGCCAAACCAAAACTCATCCACATTAAAGAACCGGTACGTGCCCAAGTAATCAAAGCATCTGCCGAGGTAACTAAAAACCCCTTATCTGATAATTCAGCATTGATATCACGAAAAAACTTATCGTCAGATCCTATTAGCCCACCAGTATTTGGATCAATGATTCCTTTTGGTTTTGGAGCCTCAATCGTTGAATTATTAGATCTTAATTCCATTCAAGGGCTCCTTTTTTCCATTCATATATAAATCCAATAGTCAAAATCGCTAAAAACACAATCATCGACCAAAAGCCAAACATACCTATTGATTCGAATGAAACAGCCCAAGGAAAAAGAAAAGCAACTTCAAGATCAAAAATAATAAATAAAATTGATACCAAATAGAAACGAATATCAAACTTCATGCGAGCATCACTAAATGAATTAAACCCACATTCATAAGCCGATAACTTTTCAGGATCGGGGGAACGATATGCTACAATGTAAGGCATAATCAATAAAGCTCCAGCAATAACTGCCGAAACAATAATAAAGATCAAGACCGGTAAATAAGAGCTCAATAAATAAGCCATAACCCTCTTCCATCATAACGAAATGCCTGAGTTTAACACAACGATTCAATATTGCGAGACCAAACAGACAAATTTAACAATCGCTCTATTAACTCTATTCATACTGCTTCAAAGGCATACAGAGCGATACTTTTCTTATCGGCATAGGTAACGCAGAGCAAAGAAAGACGCAAGCCCTATATCTTATAAACCATATAAAAAGAAAGAAAAAATATATTTATTCCCCAATCAAATACTCCACCACATTACTCATAGCATATGGATATTTTAATAAAGGAAATTTCATAAGGAATCATGAAATGGCGCGAGTGACGGGGCTCGAACCCGCGACCTCCGGCGTGACAGGCCAGCACTCTAACCAACTGAGCTACACCCGCGCATTTTTTTCGAACCAATATTAATTTGGTACAAGCGGTCGTGTAAGGGGTTCATGCGTTTATGTCAAGAAGGATTATGCATTTTTAAAAAAAATTATCAAATCTCATCTTTATTCTTGCGTTTAGAAAAATTCTTCCTTAAATAGTCTCCATTCAATTGCTGATCATTGCATTGGGCGATTAGCTCAGCTGGTAGAGCGCCTCGTTTACACCGAGGATGTCGGGAGTTCGAGTCTCTCATCGCCCACCATTCTGTTTTATATTCCTATTAAATTTTTGATTCTTCATATATTTTTTTAAAGATAAGGGATGCC
Source organism: Bartonella sp. AC70YNML (assembly GCF_042196545.1). Lineage (NCBI taxonomy): Bacteria > Pseudomonadati > Pseudomonadota > Alphaproteobacteria > Hyphomicrobiales > Bartonellaceae > Bartonella > Bartonella sp. AC70YNML. Next base: position 7,937 of record NZ_JBHIQK010000005.1, on the reverse strand, counting down.
TAAATAAAGTTAGGGGAATAGGATTTTTCAACCTATCTCTATAGAACGCCTCTTTTTTTGCAAACTTTCTCAAGAACATCTTTTAATTCTGCTAAGTTTTGTTGTGAAAAATTCTCTAAATTTCTAGCAAACTCACCAACAGCTTCACGCCTCAACGGATCAGAAGTCTTGATTGTAAAACTTTTGCGTCAAACATAAGCTTCTTTTCTTAAGAGTAAAGCCTTCTCTTAATCTAAAGCATAGAGTTCAATTATCTTTTCCTCCAGTCCTACAGGAACAGATTTTTTGCCAATTTCTACAGAAGATAAAAATGATACAGATATATCTAATTTCTTAGCCATATCTAAGAGGGGTTCTGAGTGATCAATACGAAGTTTGCATAAAGTTTTACCAAAGGGGGTAACATTTAAAAAATCCTTTAGAAAGAATAAGTATTTTATTCTGATTCTAATAAAGTTTTTCAAATTTTGGTTAGTCTTTATTTTTAGTGTGTGGAGATCTTGTCCAATATCTCTATACAAAAACCGTTATCAAGCATATACAATATCTCTTATGGTGAAAAATTATTAACTTTTCATCAGGAATAGTGTGTTTAATATCATTATAAAATTTAAATATTACAACGAGATATATAAATAAAATATATTGGTGTACTTATGCTTGTCAATCTTAATGCTATAATCCGCGATCTTTCTTCATAAACGAATATCGTTACAGTTCTTAAGGAATCTATCGTTAACTCTATACAAGCTCATGCAACAAAAATTGATATTTTATTCCAACTTTATGGCAATGCAGATTTGTGGGAGAATCAACCAATTTTTTCTATAAGTGTTTTTGATAATGGAGATGGATTTACAAAAGAGAATATCAAATCTTTCTCTACTTATAAAAGTGATTATAAAATTCAAGAAGGATGTAAAGGGGTTAGACGTATTACTTACTTGAAAATATTCGAAGAAGTTAAAATCATTATTTTTAGCAAAGATGAACATCATGCTCAAATTTCACTGAATTTCACTCCACAGTTTACACAAGATTCTTTTAAAAAAGAAAATGGCGAAAAAGATAAATGGTGGAATACACATTTATCTTTTGGAGGATCTTATAAACAAAATGTGTTAGATATAAACCTAGTTCATAATGAAATTTACTATCATCTTCTTCCTTTACTTTTTTAAAAGAAAGATGAAAATATCCAAATTAACTTTTATGTACATAATGTAGAAAGCTTAGAGAAAAGAACAATCAATACGAAAGATTTACCTTACTTAGAAAATAAAACTCTCAAAATCGGTCTTTCAAATATTCCCTTCAGCCTTTCTTATTATTTTGAAGAGAACACAAATTCTAAAACTAAAGTAGAGGCTTACTATTGTGCTAATAATCGTACTGTTATGCCTTTTTCAAAGTTTATAAATATCAATCCAATAAACAATGTGATGATGATATTTTTATTAGAATCGCCTATTTTGGATAAGTATGTTAACGACGAAAGGAATGAGTTTGAAATTAATAAAATAGATCCTGACTTAGAAACCCAACTAACTTGGGATAATATTAATCAAACGTTAAAAAACACTTTAAATAAAATATTAACAGCCAATTTCCGGAAATTAAAGAAAAAAAAGAGCACTCTTCTCAAAAAAATTGCTGAAGAATATCCTTATTTAGTAGACTTCCTAGATACAAAAGATGTAATTGGGGGCGTCTTCAAAGAAAATTCATTTATTGAAAACGCGGAAAAAAATATTCAAAAAGCACAAAAAATTGCTAGTTTAGAATTAACACAATACATTCAGTTCCGAGATGATATTTTGAATCAATTCTCTAAATTATTAACACCAAAAACTTTAGAAAAAGACATTCATAATTTATTTATTCACCAAGGAAAAACAGCTGATAAATTTATGAGTTATAACCATTTACAAAGTGAGAAAACAATACAAGAACTTCTTTCAAATGTTGATTCGTTATCTATTAATTCTGAAAGAAAAAAACAGAATTATGTAGCCGATCTGATATAGCTATCTATTTCGACTCTGAAGAAAAAAACGTGTTGTCTTAATAGAATTAAAAAAGCCCACGGCAGATTACAAAAATTCAGGCGTTGCAGAATTAAGTAATTATGCCAGATTCCTTAAAGCATATGGTGTTAATGAGATATATTTATATTTAATAGCTGAAATAGATGATGATTTTGCATATACATTGCTTGATACAAATCATTTCATAGAAGTTTTTTCTCAAGAAGGAAAATGTTATTAGGAAAGTCTTTCTAGGGGTAATGCATTTGTACAAGTTATATCTCCAAGTGCTGTTATTGGGAATATAAAAGCAAGAAATAGAACTTTTATGGATATTATTAAAAAAGATTTGTTACATCATCGATCAAAGCAAGACAGTCAAGTATTCTGTTCTTCAATTCTTTGAAAAACACTGTTTTAAATGTGAGAAGATATTATCTAGCGCATCTATAAGGCGTGCAATATCGAGAATAAACACAAATATAATCAGTAATAACCACTTCATGATGCGTGACATCATCTTTAAGCCTTGATAGGTCTCTATCATCTCGTGAAGGATAAGATCTTTATCTTTGCTGCTTCGTTTCTTGACCATCTTTCCAACCACATAAATGTGCCTCTGCTTGTTATGCTTCAAAATATCTCTTGCAAGGTTGGAACTGATGACCTCAACATCCTTATTATCCAAATAAATGGGCAACCAGCCACCACAAAAAATAGACCTATTTGTTGCGCCCCCCAAGGAGAAAGTTCAGAGCGCACACCAACATCACTTTTTCGATTAACTTCATTTTCTACCTCAAAACGGGTTGTTGCTGTCTTTAAAGCATGCTCTGTTTGCTTTTGCCGTTTGTTTTTCTTGCCAAGGTTATACGCGTTCCTTTCTTCAATGTGAGTTGTTTTTTCCCTGTCGCTACAAGAAACGGTGTGGAAATTGAAAAAACCGTTAAATTGGACTGTTTCAGTAAATTGTTTACCTCTTCCGCTAGCGCTTTTGCCTGTGAAGCTACTGTATGGGCTGTTGTTGCCGTTGCTAGGGAATTCTTGATACCTCCAAGCTCTTGTTTCGTCGTATCGGCTGTTTTTTTGGCTTCTTCTGCTGTCCTTTTCGCTCTATCGGCTACTTCCTTGGCTTTTTCGGCTTCGCTCTTGGCTTGATAGGCTTGTGAATCTGCCGACTCGGCTTTTTTCTTGGCTTCGTCTGAGTACATTCGCGCTAAACTTACGGGGGCTTTAAAATTCTCAACTACTTGGTTGATATCGATAACCCTACTCCTCGCAGACGAGGCTATTTTCTCTGCATTTTCTGCCTGATTGCGCGCTTGCGTCGCATCATGTCTTGCATAACCAGCAGACTCCTTGGCTTCTTTAGCTATTTTTTCGGCTTCATCCGCTACTGTCTCTACCTGTACTGCCTTCTTCTGGGCGCTTTCAGAAACCTTTTTTGCCTCTTCTGCCGTCGACTTCGCACGATCAGCTACTTGCTTTACATCATCCAAAGCATCTTTAGATTCTTGTGCAATTCTTTCTGCTTCTTCCGCTTTACGCTTCGCCTCTTGTGCTATGCCCTTCACCGCTTCCCCACTCACCTGCCCTGCCGTCTTTCCTGAACGCGCCGCAGACTCTGCTACCGCTTTCGCTTCAAAAGCTAATTTTGTAGCCTCCTCTGCATCCTGTTGAGCTTGATGAGCCGTCGCTGTTGCTCTATCCGCTGCACTCTTGGCTTCTTCTGCTGTGGTCTTCGCTGCATTCGCAACTGTCTCTACACTTTCAGCTTTCGCTTTTGCATCAGCGGCTGTCTGCTGTGAACTTACTACTGTGCTATGAGCTATTTCTGCTAAATTCTTAGATTCACTCGACTTCGTTAACGCTTCTAAAGCTTTTGCCCAATCTCATCACCAGTCTGTTTAGCTATGGTCGCGGTCGATAATGCCGTTTCTGCAATACCTTTCACTTCTTCTGAAATATTCTTGACATCATTGACTGAGGTAAGCGCATTAGTGGAAGCGTCTTTGGCTTCTGTTGCAAGTTGCTTGGCTTCTCCACAGACTCTCTTACTTGTCTGTGCAACTCTCTCGGCTTCCTCTGATTTCTTCTGAACAGCTTCTGCAACTATCTTAACAGAGGAAACGGATGCTTTAACTTTATCACACGCATCCTTTGTCTGTTCTGAAAGAGCCTTTGCCTCTTCTGACGTGCTTACCGCTGTCTATGATTGTAACAAAGCATTGAATTATAATGATAATTTACTGTTTTGTATGTTGAATGAGAGTCTCGAATAACGTAGGATTCTCTCATTTCAAATCTGTTTATCTTGAATCAATCAAAACCACTTACTTGCACATCACAAGCGGGGTTGATGTGTGGGTAAAAATTGTACAAGAAAGGAGTAAAAATGGTTCTTATGAATCGTCTTAAGTGCCAAGGGTTGTCGCAACATTGGGAGCTGGTAAATATAATGATGGTGCCGGCTTGCTTCTTCACAAACGTAAAGATGGAGGTGCTCAATGGCTTTATCGTTATACCATTCATGGTCGGCGCCTCGAAATGGGCTTGGGTGACTTGCGAGATGTTTCTTTAAAACAAGCCCGTGAATTGGCAACTGGGTGGCGCTCTGTTTTGCATGAGGGGCCTAACCCCATTAAAGAACGCGATAAACAAAAGCGTGAAGCAATAAGCAATCTCCATTATTTAAAAGACATTGCTTTAGAGACTTTTGAAAGTCGTAAAGCTGAACTAAAGAATGATGGCAAAGACGGAATCTGGTTTGCACCTTTAAAACTGCATATTCTTCACAAATTAGGCTGTTTACCCGTTTCAGAGATTACACAAACAGAGATACGTGATACCCTTGCCCCTATTTGGCATACAAAAGCTGGAACTGCTCGAACAGCACTGATGCGTCTTAATCTTTGTCTCAAACATGCGGCTGCATTAGGGTCAGATGTTGATTTACAAGTAGTAGAAAAAGCACGTGCTCTCTTAGGCAAACAACGTCATAAAAAACAAAGCTTACCAGCCATGGATTGGAGAGATGTGCCAGCTTTTTACCAATTTCTCTGCAAAACAACAACTATAAAACATTTAGCTTTGCGTCTACTTATCCTTACAGCGGTTCGTAGCAATCCTTTGCGTCATATTCGTGAAGATCAGATTGAAGATGATATCTGGACAATCCCTGCTGAGAATATGAAAGGCAAGCGTGATGCCACAACAGAGTTTCGCGTGCCCCTATCATCTGAAGCAATAAAAGTAATTGAACAAGCCCGCTGTATCTCTAAAAGTGATTTCATCTTTTCACTTACCGGTCGTGGTCCTCTTTCACATACGATGATGGCGGCGTATATGAGAAAAAATAAAATTGAAGCTTGCCCGCATGGTTTTCGCTCTAGTTTACGCGATTGGCTAGCAGAAACAACCGATGCCCCTTATGAGGTCGCTGAAACCATTCTCAGTCATACGGCCGGAGGGCAAGTAGAGCGCTCCTATCGTCGTACTGACTATCTAGAACAGCGCCGTGTCTATATGAATAAATGGGCAGCTTATGTCACTGGTCAATCCTAAGATATGGGGTGCATAACCCCATATCTGTGGATAACTTTCTCTCTCTCCTCTCTCATTCGCTCTCAATTAGACTCATAATTTATCACATGAGAATTTATATGATAAAATATTGTTTTCTATAAAATAAATACCTTTCCAAGGATTCAAAGATATGGTTAATAAATGCTTATGATTTGTTTCTATTTTTTAAGAATGAAAGGATTTTAGAATGACAGAAAATGATAGTCTTTTAACAGACCGTGAAAGTGCAAAATTGCTTCATATGAGTGTCTCAACTTTCCGCCGTCATGTTACCAATGGCTCTCTCCCAAAACCCTTAAAATTTGGTTTTTTATCCCGTTGGTTACAATCAGATCTTTTGAATGTCATCGAGCAAGCAAAACAGCAACGTTATAACGACGCGGCATAAAAAGAAAACCTTGTCACGTAAGAACGGACAAGGCTTTCTCAAGCTCATCAACCTGGAGCTTTATTTGGTGTAAATTCAAAGCTTTCTCTGCTGAAGCAAGACCTAAGGTTTGCATTCAAGTTGTTCTGAATGCTTTTTACAATAAGGGCTATTTAAGCGTCTCTCAACACTTCGTTGAGGCGTGATAGAACCACTAAGAGGATACACCGGAATCCTATCATCTTGACAATTTTCACACCACTTTCCATTTTCACTTCTATAGTGGAAGCCAGATTGAAGCATACAAGTATGAATTATTGCCCATTCACCGAAACCTAATCCACTATTTTCTGTATCGGCATTATAAGGAGTTGGCTTACCACACTCTAACAATGCTTTTGCTACTTCAGTAGAATCTGCATCTGGTTTTTGCCATATAACAAAGTATCTTGAAGGAGGCTTTGAGTCACATCCAGCGATACTTAACAGAATAAGCCCGCTGAATAATTTAAACCGTGTATTCATTTTTTTCTCCATAAATTACCTAAACCTAAATTATCTAAAATTGCATGAGGTGCATAAACTGCTATTGTATGATATGTTCCATAGCGCCCACTACACTCTTTACTTACATCACCATAACAATTATGGGTACTAGGGTTATGGCCAATGAGAGCTCCCCCTTGCTCTCTCATTGGAATTGCTGATGGAAATAATACATAAGAGAACTTCAAGGGTACCTTATAAGCAGTAGGTGGATTATGACCAATTCCTATACCAATGGGATCAAATACATGGTTTTGTAAATAAACATGATCTTTTTTACCATCACTCACATAATAGAATGCATTCGCTATCGATAGAGAGTTATCAGCTGGTCCAAAAAGATAGATATCTGTTTTTTCTCCTATACCATGGATGCCACGATTTTTAAGGTCACGCAATCCATTGCCCCCTGTAAAGCTACCTCGGCTATGCATGCTAATAATCGCTTTGTCATTGCCATAACGAGTGATAAAGTCTTGGAATTTCTTCGTCGAATTACTCAAACCCCAAGTGCTCCCTTCAAAAAACTTCTGATAAAACGCTATCCCTAACTCTACTAGCGCATCGTCAGCTTGGGGGAAGTATGTAAAATAAAGGGGGCCTTTTTTATTAACAGCCAATTGGACAGCATTACCCGCAGCATCATCTGGTGAATTAAAAATGCCATTGTAGAACATATAAACAGCACCATTAGGGCCTTTTTGTAAATGCTTTTCTTCCTCTGGCTTTAAAAAGTGATACAGAGTGATATATTTTCCATCACTGCCTTTTATAGGTTTTCCATTTTCATCGGTTAAATAGAGGACATTGCCATTTTCATCATGCGCAACCTCACCTACTGGGTGCTCTTTGACATTTGTAATTTTATAAATTTTATCAAAGTATCCCAATCCTTCATCCGATAAATTATTGATCATATCTACGCGATTATGCACTACCCCCTCAAGCGATGCGACATTGAGCTGTTCTACTGCTTGGTGGGCTGCTGCGGTGTTGCGGTTGAGTGCATCAATGATTTGTCCAGCATCTTGCCCCATCGCCCTCTGTCCAGTTATATCAGTAAGAATGATACTCCCATCACTGATAGAAGATTTGGTTTCCCCTTCTGCTCCATCCTTGGCTTTGCCGTGATTTAAAACATTCTTGGCAATGTTTTTTATCGTGTCATTCCCAGAAAGGCTAAACCCATGGCTGCTGGCTTGAGCATGCGCACTGTTGCTGATATCACTGGTGGTAATGCTTCCTGTGGTCAGGCTGTTTTTATCTGCTGGCGCGGTGCTGGCAATGATTCCTCCGGTCAGCGTTGTTTTGTCTTTAACAATGATATTAAAGCCGCCATCACCCGCTTTGATGCCTGATTGTTCCACAACACTATGATAATCACTAGAGGATTTATCCTTGTTCAAGGAAAT